>DASTHS010000139.1:0-18573 GCA_035718085.1 Acidimicrobiales bacterium
GCGGCGGCGACGCGGATCTCGACGGGGAACGCCACGTGCAGCGTCGGGTCGCCGTCGACGACGGCGCGCAGGCGCTCGACGGCGGTGGCCAGGTCGGCACGCGCCAGCGCGTACTCCATCTCCTTGAAGTGCACCCGGCGGGGGCTGGTGAACACCCGGTCGCTGCGGTCGACGAAGTCGCGGCTGCCGCCGGCGGCCACCACCGGTGCCAGGCGGCGGCACAGCGACGGCAGGCGCCGCTCGAGGCGGCACACGGCACCGAAGGCCACGTTCTCGAGCAGCTCCCGCTCGACGAGGTGGGTGATCCGGCCGTTGCCCCGGGGCGGCTCGTCGGTGCGGGCGTTGCGCTTGGTGCGGGCCAGGGAGGTGTGGGGCACCCAGTAGGCCTCGAAGTGCTCGACGCGGTCGGCCGCGGCGTCGAGCCCGGCGAGCACGTCGTCGAGGGGCTCGGTGCGTTCCTGAGCGTGCAACCGGAACGCCGGCACCGCTTGGAGGGTGACGGCGGTGACCACCCCGAGGGCCCCGAGGCCCACCCGGGCCGCGGCGAACAGCTCGGGCTCCGTGTCGGCCGAGCAGGTGTGCACCCGGCCGTCGGCGGTGACCAGCTCCAGGCCGACGACCTGGGTGGCCAGCCCGCCGAGGCGAGCCCCCGTGCCGTGGGTGCCGGTGGCGATCGCCCCGGCCAGGGTCTGCACGGCGATGTCGCCCATGTTGGCCATGGCCAGGCCGAAGCCCTCGAGGACCTCGCACAACCGGTGCAGGCGGATGCCGGCGCCCACGGTGACCAGGCCGGTGGCGGTGTCGACGGAGCGCACCTGCGCGAGGCGGGCCAGGTCGACGGCGACACCGTCGGTGACGGCGATGCCGGTGAAGGAGTGGCCGGCGCCGAGCGCCTTGACCCGTTGGCCCCGCGCGCCGGCGGCCCGGATCACCGCCGCCACCTCGTCGGTGGCGGCGGGCCGGGCCGCGGCGGCGTGGCGGGCGGTCTCGGTGCCCGCCCAGTTGCTCCAGGTCGCTGCCCCGACCACGGCGGCTACCCCCGGCTCTGCAGGGCCTCGATCAGCTTGGGGAGCACCTTGTGCACGTCACCGACGATCCCGAGGTCGGCGATCGAGAAGATCGGCGCCTCCTTGTCCTTGTTGATGGCGACGATGTTCTTCGAGTTCTTCATCCCGACCATGTGCTGAGTGGCGCCGGAGATGCCGGCGGCGATGTAGACGGTCGGCTTGACCGTCTTGCCGGTCTGGCCGACCTGGTGGCTGTAGGGGACCCAGCCGGCGTCGACGATGGCGCGGGAGGCGCCGGCCGCGCCCTTGAGCAGCTTGGCCAGGTCTTGGATGAGCGCGTACTTCTCGGCCTCGCCCAGGCCGCGCCCGCCCGAGACGACGACGGCGGCCTCGTCGAGCTTGGGGCCGTCGCTCTGCTCGACGTGGCGGTCGACGACCTTGGCCTCGGCGGTGCGGCCGAGGTCGGGGGTGTCGAGGGCGGCGACCGTGGCGGGGCCGCCGCCGGACTCCTCGGCGGCGAAGCTCTTGGTGCGCACGACGTAGATGCCCGGGCCGCTGTGGGTGAAGCGGGCCTTGAGCACCTCGGTGCCACCGAAGATGGCGTGCTCGGTCACCAGCCCGCCGTCGGCCTCCTCGAGCCCGACGATGTTGGTGATGACCGGCACGTCGGCGCGCGCGGCGAGACGGGCGGCGATGTCACGGCCGTCGTAGTTGTGCGGCACGAGCAGGGCGTCGGGGCCCTCGCCGGCGGCGATCTTGGCGGCGATGGCGGCGGCGACGGCCGGGCCGGGCAGCCCGCCGGCGAGGTCGCCGACGTTGTGGAGGGTGGTGGCCCCGTAGGCGCCCGCCTTGGCGGCCACGGCGTCGGCGTCACCCCAGGTGACGCCCTCGACGGTGGCGCCGAGCTGGCGGGCCTTGGTGAGCAGCTCGAGGCTGATCGGTGCGATGTCGTCGCTGGCGCGGTCGACGATGACCCAGATGGTGTTCAGCGGCATTGTCGTGTCTCCTCAGATGACCTTGAGCTGCTCGAGGAACGCCACGATCCGCTCGTGGGCGTCGCCCTCGTCTTCGACGATCTCGCCGGCCGAGCGTGACTCGGCGGGCTGCACGGACACGACCTCCTGGCGGGAGCCGGCGGCACCCACCTGACCGGCCTCGAGGCCCAGGTCGGCGACCGTGAGCTGCTCGACCGGCTTGCCCTTGGCGGCCATGATGCCCTTGAACGAGGGGTACCGCGGCTCGACGACCCCGGCGGTCACGCTGATGAGGGCGGGCAGGGGCACCTCCACGGAGTCGTAGCCGTTCTCGGTCTGGCGGTCGGCCTTGAGCGTGCCGCCCTCGATGGCCACCTTCTTGGAGAAGCTGACCGACGGCAGCCCGAGCAGCTCGGCGACCATCACCGGCGTGGTGCCGGTGTAGCCGTCGGTCGACTCCGTGGCGGCGACCACGAGGTCGGGTTCGACCCGCTTGATGGCGGCCGCCAGCACCTTGGCGGTGCCGAGGGCGCCACTGCCGGCCAGGGCGTCGTCGCTGACCAGGATGGCCTTGGCGGCGCCCATGGCCAGGGCGGTGCGCAGCCCCGAGGTCTCGCCGTTGGGGGCCATCGACACGAGGGTCACCTCGCCGCCGCCGGCGGCGTCGACGAGCTGCAGCGCCATCTCGACGCCGTAGGCGTCAGAGTCGTCCATGATCAGCTTCCCGTCGCGGACGAGGGTGTGGGTGTCGGGTGAGAGCGTCCCCGGGGTGGCGGGATCGGGGATCTGCTTGACGCAGACGACGACGTTCATGCAGCCCATTGTGCCGACACGACCCCGGTTCCCACCACCTGGGCCGCCAGGCCCGGCGGCCGTCGCCGGTCCGGGTGGTACCGTCGCCCCGGCGCGCGCCGGCGAGCGGGTGGTCCGGTCACGGGCGCCAGGGCCAGACCGGCGGCTCGCACGAGCCGCGATCCGAGGAGGAGCTGTCAGGGTGTCGAGTAGCGACGAGGTGCGCCTTGCCGTGCCGGCCATGCCCGAGTACCTGCGGCTGGCGCGCGTCACGGCAGCCGGGCTGGCCAGCCGCCTCGGCTTCAGCTTCGACGAGGTGGAAGACCTCCGCCTCGCCATCGACGAGCTCTGCTACGGGCTCACCGGCACCCACGGCCGACCGGGCACCGTCGAGATCTCCTACCGGGCCGGTGACGGCGGGCTGGTGATCGAGGGGGACGGGCGCTTCGACGGCGCCGCTCCGGCCGGGGCCCCCCTCTCCGAGCTGTCGCAGGTGATCCTCGCCGCCCTGGTCGACGAGCACGACCTGTCAGCCGGTGAGGGTGGCCCGCACTTCCGGTTGGTCAAGCGCCGGCGGGCCGCCGGGGCCCCGCCGGGCGACGACGACGGAGGCCGATGAGCTTCCAGCCGGCGCAGCGCGCCGAGCTGCGCGCCAAGTTCGTCGAGTACGCCCGCACCAACGACGTGGCGCTGCGCGACGAGCTCGTCGCCGCCCACATGGGGCTGGCCGAATACCTGGCGCGCCGCTTCGCCAACCGGGGCGAGCCGCTCGACGACCTGGTGCAGGTGGCCAGCCTCGGGCTGCTCAAGGCGGTCGGCCGCTTCGACCCCGAGCGCGGGGTCGAGTTCTCGACCTACGCCACCCACACCATCGTCGGGGAGCTGAAGCGGCACTTCCGCGACAAGGGGTGGGCCATCCGCGCGCCTCGGCGCATGCAGGAGCTGTACCTGCGCCTGGGCAAGGTGGTGGCCACCCTCGGCCACGAGCTCGGCCGGTCACCCACCATCGCCGAGCTCGCCACCGAGGTCGAGGTGTCCGAGGAAGAGGTGCTCGAGGCCCTCGAGGCCGGGCAGGCCTACCGGTTCGCGTCGCTCGACGCGCCCGCTGGCGGCGACGCCGACGGCGACACCCTCGGAGCGCGCATGGGAGAGGTCGATCCCGGCATGGTCGGCGCCGAGCAGCGGGCGACGCTCTCCCCCCTGCTCGCCACCCTGCCGCCCCGGGAGCAGACGATCCTGCACCTGCGGTTCTTCGAGGGGCTCACCCAGTCGGAGATCGCCGGCCGCCTGGGCATCAGCCAGATGCACGTGTCGCGCCTGCTGGCCCGCAGCGTGGCCCAGCTGCGGGCCGCAGCCGGCGACGACGACGGCGGCGCCGGCGCCTGACGCCGGCACCGCTCCGCCATGCGCCTGGTCTTCGTCGTCAACTCCTCGGCGTCGTCGGTGACCGAACGCACCCGGGTCGTCATCGCCAAGGCGCTGGCGGCCGACCACGACGTCACGGTCGCCGAGACCAGCCGGCGGGGCCATGCGACGAAGCTGGCGCAGGGGGCGGCCGCCGACGGCGCCGACGCCGTGGTGGTGCTCGGGGGTGACGGCACGATCAACGAGGCGGCCAACGGGCTGGCGGGCACGTCGACGGCGCTCGGGGTGCTGCCGGGTGGCTCGACGAACGTGTTCGCCAGGACCCTCGGGTTCACCAACGACCCGGTCGAGGCCACCGGCGAGCTGCTCGCCGCCCTCGACGCCCGGTCGTGGCGGCGGGTCGGGCTCGGGGCGGTCAACGGCCGGGCCTTCACCTTCCACGTCGGCATCGGCTACGACGCCGCCGTCGTCGCCCAGGTCGAGCGACGGGGCAGCCTGAAGCGGTACGCGGGCCACGCCCTGTTCGTGGGGGCGGCCGTCGACACGTGGCTGCGGGGCTACGACCGCCGGCGGCGGGCGTTCACCGTCGAGGCGCGCACCGCCGATGGCAGCGTCACCCGCGACGACGGGGTCTTCGGCATCAGCCTGCGCACCAACCCCTACACCTTCCTCGGGGAGCGTCCCCTCGACGTGGCGCCCGGCGCCGGGCTCGACACCGCCCTCACCCTCGTCACCTTGCAGCGCCTCGAGCTGGTGACCCTGCTCCCACTGGCCGCCGCCGCCCTGCGCGGCCGGGGGCTCGACGGGCGCCGCGGGGTGGCCGTGCGTCGCCAGGTGGTGGCGGCGACCTACCGCGCCACCCGGCCCCTGCCCTACCAGGTCGACGGCGACCACCTCGGTGAGGCCGACCACTTCGCCGTGGCCTTCGAGCCCGACGCCCTGACCCTCGTCGTGCCCGACGTCCGCTCCGGCGGCCCCCGTCGCCGGCTGCCGCCCGCGCTCGGCCGTCCCGCCCGGTGACGGACGTCACAGGCTGGGGGGTGCCGCGCGGCAGGAGCCACCGCCTACGGTGGCGAACCGCTGTGAACACCGGGTCGGGCCGGTCGATTCCCTCCTGCTGCTGGCGGGTGTGAGGGATCGGCCGATCCGGGGTAGCAGCAGCCTTCGCAGCAGGACGGTCGCCCGGCACCGCTGCCCCCTATCGTGAACAGTTTCACAATTTCGCCCTTGGAGGCAGCCGGTGACCCTGACGTGGAGCCGCAACATCGAGTGGGACGTCAACGACTGGCGTGATGATGCGGCCTGCCGCGACACCGATCCCGACCTGTTCTTCCCCGTCGGCACGACGGGACCGGCGATCGAGCAGATCGAGTCGGCGAAGTTGGTCTGCACCCAGTGCCCCGCCCAGGTCCCCTGCCTCGAGTTCGCGCTGGCGACCAACCAGGAGAGCGGCATCTGGGGTGGCACGTCCGAGGAGGAGCGCCGCAAGCTCCGCAAGGCGTGGCTGGCCCGCCAGCGCCGAGCCAGCTGAGCCCCCGCAGCAGCCCGATCGCCTAGCGGGGTCCGGCCGCCAGCCGGCTCAGAGCGCGCCGACGTCGTCGGGCTCGGCGTCGACCGGCAGCACCAGGTCGACGACTGCGCCCCCGTCGTTGCGCATCGTGATGCTGCCGCCCAGCTGGCTCCCGACCAGGCTGCGCACGATCGACAGCCCGAGGCTGCTCGAGTCGTCGAGCGTGAAGCCCTCGGGGAGCCCGTCGCCGTTGTCGCGCACGGTCACCGCCAGGGTGTCGGGGAGGCGGGCGAAGCTCACGTGCACCTCGACGGTGCGCCCCGCCTCGTCGCCGGGGAAGGCGTGCTCCGCAGCGTTCTGGAGCAGTTCGGTGAGCACCACGGCGAGCGGCGTGGCCAGGGCCGACGGCAGCTGCCCGGCGCCCCCCTCGGTGCTGATGCGCACCGGGCGGTCGGCGCTGCCCAGGTCTTCGGCCATGCGCACCAGCGACGGCAGGATGTCGCCGAAGTCGACGGCGTCGGTGGTGTCGCGGCTGAGGATCTCGTGCACGAGGGCGATGCTGCGGACCCGCCGCTCCGACTCCTCGAGGGCGTGGCGGGCCTCCCCCTGCGGCAGCCGCCGGCTCTGCAGGCGCAGCAGTGACGAGATGGTCTGCAGGTTGTTCTTGACCCGGTGGTGCACCTCCCGGATCGCCGCATCCTTCGACAACAGCAGGCGGTCACGGCGGCGCAGCTCGCTCACGTCGCGCAGCAGCACCAGGGCGCCGGTCACCGCCGAGCGGTCGAGCAGGGGTACCACGCGCAGCACGAGGGCGACGTCACCGTGGGACACCTCTTCACTCGCCGGCAGGCGCGTGGCGTAGGCGAGGTGCACGGCGCCCTGTTGCAGGCCGGCCTCGTCGAGGAGCATGCCCTCGATGCCGGAGTAGGCGCCGAGGCGGTGCATGGCGTTGACGGCGTTGGGCGACGCGTAGTCGACCCGGCCCGACGCGTCGAGGACCATGACGCCGTCGCCCACCCTGGGCGCCTCGCCGGTGAGCACCTCGTCGACGGGGAACGGGAACTCGCCGGCGGAGATCATGCGGGCCAGGCGGTCGAACACCTCGACGTAGACCCGTTCGAGCTCGCCGGGTCGCCGGCCGACCGACAGCGCCGACTCGCGGGTCATGAGGGCCACCAGCTCGTCCTGCCAGCGCACGGGGATGCACACCAGCCGGCCCCGCTCGTTGCGCGACCTGATGGCCACCTCCCCCTCGACCACGCTCCCGATCTGCCAGGCGCGGGTGACCAGCGGCCGGTCGTCGGCGGAGAGCAGCGACCCGACCAGGTCGTCGAGGTGCAGGGTCTGGTTGGTGGTGGGCCGCACCTGGCCGACGACCACGAAGGTGCCCTCGCTGCCGGCGACGGGCACGAAGAGCAGCAGGTCGGCGAAGCACAGGTCGGAGAGGGTGCCCCAGCTGGCGACGAGCCGCTGGAGGTGGGCCACCACCGGCGGCTCGAGGGTGGTGTGGGTGGACACCAGCTCGGCCAGGGTCGCCATCGCCCGACATCCTGCCCGCTCGGCGGCGCCTGACCCGGGGGAAGTCGCCGGGGGCGGTGGCGCCGGTGCGGTGGCCTACCCCCAGATGCGCTCGCCCAGGGCCAGCAGCCCGGTCAGGTCGTGGATGTCGGCGTCGAACTCGGGGACGGCCGCCACCACCTCGGGGGTCGTCGCCAACGCCCGGCGCTGGGCGGCCTCGCGGCGGGCCACGACCGAGAAGTTGGCGTAGTTGTCGCCCACCTCGCCGAGCACCCGCTCGAGCAGGGCGGGGTCGGCGTCGACGGCCGGCGCCACGTCGGCGGCCACCTCGGCGGCCCGCCGGCACAGGTCGGCGGCCCGCTCGCGCGCCGCCTCGTCGAGCAGGTAGCGGGGGAGCACGCGGTTGAGCACGAGCGCGCCGAGCGAGAACCGCTTGCCTGCCAGCACGTCGATGAAGTACTCCGCCTCTCGCACGGGCGCGGCCTCGAGGGTGCTCACCACGACGAAGGTGGTGCGGGGGTCGTGCAGCAGCCGCTCGACCGCCCGGGCCCGCTCGACGAAGCCGGCGTACATGGTCTGGAAGAGGATGAAGAACTCGGCGATGTCGCCGAGGAACTGCGAGCCGAGGATGCGGTCGGCCACCTGGTAGAAGGGCTTGGAGGCGAGGTTCAGCACCCGGCTGCGGTACGGGGCGATGAGCAGGCGCAGCAGGCGCGACGAGAAGAACTCCGCCATGCGCTCGGGGGCCTCGATGAAGTCGACGGCGTTGCGCGTCGGCGGGGTGTCGACGACGACCAGGTCGAAGCGGCCGGTGCTGTGCAGCTCGTAGAGCCGCTCCATGGCGATGTAGTCGTGGCTCTGCACGAACCGGCCGGCGATGTTCTGGTAGAGCGGGTTGGCGAGGATCTTGTCGCGCGTGTCGGCGTCGGGGGCGTGGCGGCGCACCAGGTCGTCCCAGCTCTGCTTGGTGTCGAGCATGGCCGCCCACAGCTCGCCTCGCGGCTCGACGCCGGCGGCGGCGAACGCCGATGCGGGCACCCGCTTCTCGACGTTGCCGAACCCCGACAGGCCGAGCGCGCTGGCCAGGCGTCGGGCCGGGTCGACGGTGACCACGAGCACCTTGCCGCCGTGGTGCACGGCCGCCATCACCGCCAGGGCGGCTGCGGTGGTCGTCTTGCCCACCCCGCCCGAGCCGCAGGCGATGACGATCTCCTTCGAGGCCACCAGCGCGTCGAGCGACGCCGGCCGCTGCCCCGGGTCGGCCATCAGTAGCCGAGCTCCGCCGACAGGGCGTCGGCGACCTGGCGGGTGGCGCGCAGGCCGCCGGAGCGGAAGAACAGGTAGGGCACGTACAGCATCGGCACCCCCGGGCCCATGGCCTGGCGGAGGCGGTCGATGTGCTCGGCGCGGGTGCGGCGCATGGTCGTGGTCAGCCGGGCGGCGTCGACCAGCGGTGCGGTCGGGCCACCCAGGGCGGCGTCGAGCGCGGCGGAGCCCGGGGGCGTGTCGAGGGCGTCGAAGACCGCCTCCTCCCCCCGCCCGAACAGCTCGGGGAGCACCCGGTTGACCACCACGGCGGCCAGGTCGACGTTGGTCTCGGCCGCGACCCGGTCGCGCAGCTCGATGGTCTCCACCACCGGCATCTCGGCGGGGATGGCCACGATCACCAGCCCGGTGGTGGCCGGGTCGCCGAGCATGTCGAGCATCCACCCCGTCTGGCCGCGCACCAGGCCGACCTGCACCAGGTCGTTGATGGCCTGCGGTGCGGCCAGCTGGCTGACGACGTGCCCCGAGGCGGCGGCGTCGACCACCACGAGGTCGTAGTGGCGCTCGCGCACCTCCCAGCAGAACTTGCCGACGGTGACGATCTCCTTGACGCCGGGAGCGGCGGTGGCGACGAAGTCGAACATGCGCGCCAGCGGGCCGACCCTGGCGATCAGGGGCAGTTTGAGCTGCAGCGACAGGTACTGGCGCAGCGACGCCTCGGTGTCCATCGACATGGCCCACAGCCCGGGCATGACCTCGCGCTCCTCGAAGGAGGTCGGCCCGGTCTCGTAGAAGCCGGCGAGGTCGCCCTTGGCGTCGACCTCCCCGACCAGGGTGCGCTTGCCCCGCTCGGCGGCCAGCAGGGCCAGGGAGGCGGCGACGGTGCTCTTGCCGACGCCGCCCTTGCCCGTGACGAAGAGCAGCTTCCGGTCGAGCAGGTCGACCACCTGGGCGCTCGCCTTACCGGATGGCTGTGCCGAAGCCCACCCGGCGGTCGTCGCTCTTGGCGTCGAGCTCGACGTAGGCGACCTTCGACGCCGGCACCCCGACGCGACGGCCGCGCCGGTCGGTGAGCCACAGCACCGACGTCTCGGAGGCCAGCTGCTGCTCGATCTGGGCCGACAGCGCCTCCGCGTCGGTGCCGTCGGGCAGCTCGACCTCGAGCTCTTTGGGGGTGTAGGTCACACCGATGCGCACGTCCATCGCTTCGCTCCTCAAGCTCGGTCGGGGTCACGATACGTGAAGCGGGAGGGGTAGCCGCCGCCCGCCGACCGCTCGGTACCCTCGCCCGGTGGGCGACGGGAGGCCAGCACGGGGGGCGCCGGCGCCCGGAGGGTCGGCCGTCGGCGAGCGGGCCGAGCGCTGGGCCGCCACCATGGCGGGCGTCGAGCTCGGGCCGGTGCGCATCGCCCACGACGACGGCGGCGCGGCCGTGGGAGGCGACCGGCCCCACGGGCGCGAGGCGCGCGAGCAGGCCGAGGCCGCCGCCCTCGCCCCCGGCGCCACCCGCGCCGTCGGGGCCGGCCGGCGTGCGGTCGAGGAGGCGCCCGACGACTGGCGCACCTGCTTCGAGCGCGACCGCGACCGCATCCTCCACTCGGCGGCGTTCCGTCGGCTGGCCGGCAAGACCCAGGTCTTCGTGCACCCCGCCGACCACCAGCGCACCAGGCTCACCCACGCCCTCGAGGTGGCCCAGGTCGCCACCGCCGCGGCCCGGGCGCTGCGCCTCAACGTGGCCCTGACCGAGGCGATCGCCCTGGGCCACGACTGCGGGCACGGTCCCGGCGGCCACGCCAGCGAGGATGCGCTCAGCCCGTTCGTGGCCGGCGGCTACGACCACGCCGTGTGGGGAGCCGACGTGGTGCTCGGCGAGCTGAACCTCTGCGCCGAGACCCTCGACGGCATCCGCAACCACTCGTGGTCGCGGCCGGCCCCGGCCACCCCCGAGGGCGAGGTCGTCAGCTGGGCCGACCGCATCGCCTACGTCTGCCACGACTTCGAGGACGCGGTGGCGGCCGGGGTGGTCGACCCGGCCGTGCTGCCCGAGCTGGTGCGGGCGCGCGCCGGCGCCACCCGTCGCGAGCAGCTGGGCACCTTCGTGCGCGCCCTGGTCGCCACCACCGCCGACACCGGCCGGGTGGGCATGGACGCGCCCACGGCCGAGGCCCTCGCTGCGCTGCGCACCACCGACTACGAGCACATCTACATGCGCCCGGCGTCGCTGGCCCAGGCGGCGGCGGTGGTGGCCGTGCTGCGCGCCCTGGTCGGCCACTACGCAGGCGCGCCGACCCACCTCCCCGGCGGTGCGGGCCTGGAGCCCGACGGCCCGGAGGCCCTGCGCAGAGCGGTGACCTACGTCGGGGGCATGACCGACCGCTTCGCCTTCCGGACCGCCGTCGACGAGCTTGGCTACGACCCGGCACTGCTGCCCCGCGCCGTCGGCGAGCCCTGAACGGCCCTGGTCGCCGGGCGGCGGGTGCGATCATGGCGAGGTGACCGACACCCGCGCCGCCGACCTTCTCGCCCGCCGCCGCAGGGTGAGCCCGAGGTGGCTCTCGCTGTACTACGACGAGCCGGTCGAGCTGGTGGAGGGCGACGGCCGCCGGGTGCGCGACGGCGACGGGCGCAGCTACCTCGACTTCTTCGGCGGCATCCTCACCACCATGACCGGGCACGCCGTGCCCGAGGTGGTCGAGGCCATCCGCGAGCAGGCCGGCCGGCTGCTGCACAGCTCGACGTTGTACCTCTCCGAGCCGCTCATCGCCCTCTCGGAGCGCATCGCCGAGCTCTCCGACATCCCCGACGCCAAGGTGTTCCTCGTCAACAGCGGCACCGAGGCCAACGACGTGGCGCTGCAGCTGGCCTGCGGGGTGCGTCGGTCGAACCAGGTGATCGCCCTGCGGGGCAGCTACCACGGCCGGTCGTTCGCCACCATGGGGGTCACCGGGATCCGGGCGTGGTCGCCCCAGGCCCTCACCCCCCTGGCCGTGCACTACGTGCACGGCGGCTACCGCTACCGCAGCCCCTTCGGGCACCTCGATGACGCCGCCTACACCCGGGCGTGCGCGGACGACCTGCGCGACGTGCTCGAGACCGCCACCTCCGGCGATGTGGCCTGCCTGATCGCCGAACCGGTGCAGGGCGTGGGCGGCTTCGCCACCCCCCCCGACGGGTTCTTCACGCCGATGGCGGAGATCGCCCGCGACTACGGGTTGCTCTGGATCTCCGACGAGGTGCAGACCGGGTGGGGCCGCACCGGCACGCACCGCTGGGGGTGGCAGGCCCACCCCGGCCTGGCCCCCGACCTGGTCACCTTCGCCAAGGGCCTCGGCAACGGGCTCGCCATCGGCGGCGTCGTCGGCCGCGGGGAGGTGATCGACGCCGTCGCCGGCAACTCGATCAGCACCTTCGGCGGCAACCCACTGGCCGCCGCCGGCGCCCTCGCCAACCTCGAGGTGCTGGTGCGCGACGACCTGCAGGGCAACGCCCTGGCCCGGGGTCGGCAGATGCGGGCCGCCCTCGACCCCTTGGTCGACAAGCTGGCCTGCGTGGGTGAGGTGCGCGGCAGGGGCCTCATGGTCGGCGTCGAGCTCGTCGCCCCCGGCACCCGCGACGCCGCCCCCGACCTGGCGGCGGCGGTCATGGAGGCCACCCGCCACCGCGGCCTGCTCGTCGGGCGGGGCGGCCTGCGGGGCAACGTCTTGCGCATCGCCCCCCCGCTGTCGGTCACCGCGGCGGAGGTCGACGAGGGCACCGCCATCCTCGTCGACGCCCTGGCCGAGGTCGACGCCTCGGCTGCGGGGGCCGCTGCCCACCGCTGACCGGCCCGGGCGTCAGGGCTCGGCGGCCGCCGGCTCGGCGGCCGCCGGCTGGGCGGTCGCCGCCTCTCCCGGCCGGGGCTGCTCGGCGAGCCAGCCCGGTGCGTGGCGGGCCGCCCAGTCACGGCCGATGCGGCCGGTGCGCATCGAGCGCAGCGCCTCGGGGTCGCGCAGGGCGAAGCGCACGTGCCCGGCGGCGACCACCACGACGGCGAGGGCGAGCCAGTCGTGGGTGGTGGTCGCACCCGACCGCCAGGCGAGGGGCCACGGGTGGAACCAGTACATGATCACCCCGGTGCCCAGCATCACCAGGCCGGCGCCGGCGGTGAAGGCGGCGTTGAGCTTCTGGCCGGCGTTGAACTTCCCGACGACCAGGCCGGCGTGGCGTCGTCGGCGCTCGGCGGCGGCGTGCAGGGCGGCCCGCAACCACGCCACATCGTCGCTGCTCCACCGGTTGAGCCGTCCCAGATCGGCGCGCAGCCCTCGGCCGGCCAGGCCGACCAGCACCGGCAACGGGAGGGCGAGGCCGGCGGCCAGGTGCACCAGCTCCACCGCCCGCCGCCGGCCCACCAGGGCCATCAGCGTGCCGCTGGAGAGGGCGGCGCCGGTGGCGGCGAGCGTCACGACCAGCCCGGCGGTCACCCAGTGGGCGACACGCTCGGCGCGGTCGAAGCGGGTGAGGGCGGCCGGCCCCCCCGGCTCAGCCGGTGGCGGGGTCGTCACGGCCGTTGCTGGCCCCCACCCAGGCGTCGACGTCGTAGTTGCCCTCCGTCTCCCAGTAGCCGGGCTCGACCCTCGGGGTGAGGGTGATGCGCGACAGCCACTTGCACGACTTGTAGCCGTACATCGGGGCGACGTAGAGCCGGGCCGGGCCGCCGTGCTCGTCGGACAGCGGGCGGCCCTGCATGCGGTCGGCGACGATCACGTCGGGGCGGGCCGCCTGCGCCAGGGTGAGGCTCTCGGTGTAGGTGCCGTCGAACGACTCGAAGCGCACGGCCGTCGCCGCCGGGTGGGGGGACGACCGGTCGATCAGCGCTTGGAGGGTGACGCCCTCCCACGCGACCCCCGGCACCCGCCAGCCGGTGACGCACTGGAAGTCGCGGACCAGGCGCGTGCGGGGCATCGCCTGCAGGTCGGCGAGGGTGTAGGTCGCCGGGGTGGCGACGAGGCCGTCGACGGTCAGCCGCCAGGTGGCGGGGTCGTCGGCGGGGAAGCCGTCGGTGACGGTGTAGATGCGGAAGCCGTCGCCGCCCGGCACCAGCGACGCCAGCCCGGCCGGGGCCCGCGAGGTGAGCGGGCGCGCCACGGCGGCGACGCCGTCGCCGATCCGGCGGCCGGCGACCACGCCGGCGGCGCCCAGGCCGAGCATGCCGAGCACCACCCTCCGGCCGACGGGACGGCCCCGGTCACCGGCGGGGCCGGCCCCGCCGACGCCCGCCGGGGGGGTCTGGGGCGTCGACGGGCCGGCCACGACAGGTGTTCGGCGCCGACCGGCTAGCGGATCTGCAGCTCGGGGCGGAACACCCGGCTCCGGCCCCGGGCGGCCACAGCGGCGGCCAGCTCGTCGAAGGCTCGGGCCGCCTCGCTCGACGCGTCGGAGACCGTGATCGGGGCGCCGATGTCGCCGCCCTCGCGGAGGGCGGGCTCGAGCGGGATGCGCCCGAGCAACGGGACGCCGAGCTCGGCGGCGAGCTGCTCGCCGCCGCCACTGCCGAACAGCTCGTAGCGGCGGCCGTCGTCGGCGGTGAACCAGCTCATGTTCTCGATGACGCCCCGCAGCGGCAGGTTGACCTTCTTGGCCATGTAGGCCGTGCGCTGCGCCACCCGCCGGGCGGCCGGCTGGGGGGTGGTGACGACGTAGACCTCCGACGCGGGCAGGTACTGCGCCATCGACAGGGCGACGTCGCCGGTGCCGGGCGGCATGTCGATCAGCAGGAAGTCGAGCTCGCCCCAGGCCACGTCGACGAGGAACTGCTCGAGCGCCTTGTGGAGCATGGGGCCTCGCCACATGACCGGCTGGTCGTCGTCGACGAAGTAGCCGACCGACATGGTCTTCACGCCGAACGCGACCGGGGGCACCATCTTCTGGTCGCGCACGGCCGGGTCGGTGTCGACGCCGAGCATCGCCGGCACCGAGAAGCCGTACACGTCGGCGTCGAGCAGGCCGACCTCGTAGCCGGCCTTCACCAGCGCGATGGCCAGGTTCACCGTGACCGACGACTTGCCGACGCCGCCCTTGCCGGAGGTGATGCCGAGCACCCGGGTGCGGCTGGCCGGGTCCTGGAAGACGTTGGCCCGCCCCTCCTCGTGACCCAACCGGCCCGGGCCGCCCGGCGCACCGGCCCCGGCGGGGGCGCCGCCATGGCTGTGACCGCCGGCAGGGGCGGCGCCGCCCTGCACCGAGGCGCGCACCGCGTCGAGCTCGGACGGGGTCATGACCGTGAGGTCGACGGCGACATCCTTCACGCCGCCCAGGGCGGCCACCGCGGTGGTCACCCGGCGGGTGATCTCGTCGCGCATGGGGCAGCCGGGCACGGTCAGGGCGACCACCACCCGCACGCGACCCCGGCGCACCTCGACCTGGCGCACCATGCCGAGCTCGACGATGCTGCGGTGCAGCTCGGGGTCGGTCACCGGTCGGAGCGCTTCGACGACCTGCGCCTCGGTCACACCCATCGCTCCAGCCACTCCTGTCGCTCGTGAAGGCGCAGGGGTTTCCCCTGCGCCGGTAGGTAGAATACCGGGGTGGCCCAGCTAGCCCCCGAGGCGCTGACCGACGCGGAGTTCTCGGCGGCGGTCGCTGCGGTCACCTCGGCGTTCGGCGACCCGACCCGGCGGCGCATCTACCTCCACGTCCGGGCCGCGGCCGACGAGGGCGTCACCGCCTCCGACGTGGCCGGCGAGTTCGGCCTCCACGCCAACGTGGCCCGCCACCACCTCGACAAGCTGGCGGCGGGCGGCTACCTCGACGTGCAGGTGACCCGACCGGAGGCCAAGGGCGCGGGCCGGCCGTCGAAGCGCTACCGCACCGCCGTCGGCGGGGTCGAGGCGCTCGGGGTCCCCAAGCGGGGCGACGACCTGCTCATCGTGCTGCTCGGTCGGGCCTTGGCCCTGCTGCCCGAGCACGAGGCCACGGCCATGGCCGAGCAGGTCGGCGAGGAGCACGGCCGCCGACTGGCTGCGCAGATGTCGTCGGCCGACGGGCGTCGCTCGTTCCGCACGGCCCTGCACGCCATCGCCGACGCCCTGACCGCCCACGGCTTCGACGCCCACGCCGAGGCGCGCGCCGGCGGTCTGGCGCTGGTCAACAACAGCTGCCCGTTCTTCGCCACCGCCCAGCAGAACCCCGTGATCTGCGCCGTCGACCGGGGCATGGTGCGGGGCATGCTCGCTGGCCTCTACGGCCGTCCCGTGCCCGCCACCGGGGCGACGTCGCGGGCTCTCGGCGACGAGGCCTGCGTCACCGTCACCGAGCCCTGACCCGGTGCCCACCCGGGCCTACCTCGACCACGCGTCGGCGTCACCGCTGCGACCGGAGGCGCGCGCCGCGGTGCTGGCCTGGCTCGACGCCGCCGACCCCGGGCGCATGCACATCGAGGGTCGCATGGCCCGGGCCGCGCTCGAGGCGGCCCGGGAATCCGTCGCCGGGCTGCTCGGCGCCGCGCCGCGGTCGGTGGTGTTCACCTCCGGTGGCACCGAGGCGCTCAACGCCGCGGTCGTCGGTGCGGTGGCGCGCGCCCGCCAGCGGGGCGTCGAGCGGCCCGAGGTGGTGGTGCCGGCCGTCGAATGGTCGTCGGTCGCAGCGGCCGCCGCCAGGGTGGCGACGGTCGTGCCCGTCGGCGTCGACGGTGACGGCGCCGTCGACCCGGCCGCCCTCGCCGCCGCCGTCACCCCTGCAACCGCCCTCGTGAACTGCCAGTGGGCCAACCACGAGGTCGGCACCGTGCAACCCGTTCGTGAGGTCGTCGAGGCGTGCCGCGACCGGGGCGTGCCGGTGCACGTCGATGCCTGCGCCGCCGCCGGGCACCTGCCCATCGCCTTCGACGCCCTGGGCGCCGACCTGCTGTCGGTGTCGGCCGCCAAGATGGGCGGCCCGCACGGCGCCGGCGCCCTGCTCGTGCGGCGGGGCCTGCGGGTGCCCCCCCTGCTGCTCGGCGGCGCCCAGGAACGCGACCGGCGCGCCGGGCTGGAGGACGTCGCCGGCCAGGCCGGCTTCGGCGCGGCGGCCGAGGTCCTGGCGGCGTCGCTCGAGGCCGAGGCGGCGGCGGCCCGTGAGCGGGTCGGCCGGCTGCGGGCGGCGGCCCTGGCCGTGCCCGGCGTGCACGCCCTGGGTCCGGCGTCGCCCGGAGGGAGGCTGCCCCACCTGCTGTGCCTGCTGGTCGACGGGGTGGAGGCCGAGGCGGTGCTGCTCGGCCTCGATCAGGCCGGCGTCGCCGCCCACTCGGGCAGCGCCTGCTCGTCGGAGACCCTCGAGCCGTCACCGGTGCTCGAGGCCATGGGCGTGGCCGCCGAGCGCTCGCTGCGCCTCTCGGTGGGCTGGTCGACCACCGACGCCGACATCGAGCTGGCCTGCGCTGCGTTCCCTGCGGTCGTCGGCCGGCTGCGTGCGCTGGCCGGGAGCGGGGGGGCCTAACCGCCGACCGGCCCGCCGGCGCCGGCCGCCGAGGTCGGCGGTGCGCTCGTCGGGGTCGGCGCCTGCTGGCGGGCCAGGCCGGCCCGGGCGTCGGCGAGCGCTGCCTGCACCTTGGTCACCAACGACGGGTCCGGGTCGTGCCCCAGGTACCACTGCAGGTCGCCGGCCGCGTCCGCGAAGTCGGCCTCGGAGAGGTAGGCGACGCCCCGGTAGACCCGGGCCGGGGGGTAGTCGGGGCTCGTCTGCACCGCCCGGTCGAGCAGCCCGATGCCCTGGCGGAGCAGGTTCGGCTGCTGGGTCTGGGCGAGGATCCAGCCCTCCTGGGTGAGGGCGACCGGCTGGTTCGGGTCGGTGGCGAGCACCGCCGCGTAGTCCTTGATGGCCGCGACGCCGTCACCCTTGGCCGAGGCAGCCGCCCCGGCGGCCAGCAGCTGGGCGGTGCGCTCGGCGCCGACGGCCGACCCCGTGGCCACGCCGCTCGGCAGGCGGCTCCCGCTCGAGCGCAGGGCGAGCCCGCCCAGCCCGGCGGCGACGACGACGGCAGCGGCGACGGCCGCGACGAGCTTCCGGCGTCGGCGGAGGCGCGGCTCGGCGCCCGCGGCCGGTCGACCGCCGGACCGGTCGTCGGCCGGCGCCCCGGGGGTGACCTCGCCGGCGGCCACGACGGGGGCGTCGAGGGCGGCGAGGCGGGCGGCGTAGCTGGCCCGCAGCTCACGCCAGTCGCGGTCGCTGAGGTCGCCGGCGTCGTGCTCGACGTCGAGGTCGGCCAGCGACCGTTGGAGGAAGGCGCGGTCCTCGTCGACCCGCCCGTCGCGCACGCTCACGCGCCGCCGTCCGACGGTGGGCCGCCGGCGGGAGCGGCCACGAGGGGGGCGCGCACCGAGCGGCGCCAGCGGGCGAAGGCGACGCCGAGGCCGGCGGCCGCCGCCACCCCGACGACGCCGGGCAGCACCCACACGACCAGGCTGACGCCCGAGGCCGGCGGCTTCTCGAGGATGCTGACCCCATAGGACCGCTCGAGGTCGGAGAGCACCGTGGCGGCCGGGAGGCCGGCGCCGAGCTCGGCGGAGATCTGTGCCCGGATGGCCACCGCCGCCGGCGTCTGCGACTGGGCGGCCGACTCGCCCTGGCACACCGGGCAGCGCACCTGCTCGGCGAGCTGCTGGCTGCGCGCGGCCAGCGACGGGGCCCCTGGGCGGGCCGCGCCGACCACCAGCGCGGTGAAGATCACCAGCAGTGAGGCCGCCCACACGCCCCAACGGCGCACGACGCTCACGACGCCGGGAACTCCCCGGTCAGCTTCTCGAGGTCGCGGGCCACGACCCCCCCGGTGACCTTGGCGACCACCCGCCCCTCCGGGTCGACCAGGTACGACTCGGGCAGGCCACCGACACCCCACCGCACCGACGCCTGGGGGTCGTCGACGACCGGCCAGGGGGCGTGGCGGGCGGCGAGGAAGCGCCGGAGGTTGGCGAGGTCGGCGTGGTCGTAGCTGACCGTGACGATGGCCGGGGGCGCCGACCCGCCCGTGCGCGCCGCGTCGGCGGCGAAGGTGAGCAGCTGGGGGGTCTCCTGCTGGCAGGGCACGCACCACGACGCCGCGAAGTTCACCAGCACCCACCGCCCGGCGTAGCTCGACAGGCTGACCGTGGTGCCGGCCTGGTCGGGGCCGGCCAGGGCGGGGGCCGCC
>DASTHS010000140.1:0-16366 GCA_035718085.1 Acidimicrobiales bacterium
GGGTTGATACCGCCGCACTGTCGGAGTGCGCCGCGTCGGGGCTGGTCGCCGATCGCCCACTCGAGCGCCTCCATCATGGCGATGAGCCGGTTCGATCGGCCCCACAGGTGGCTGGCCTTGGCCTGGTCGCCGGCTGCCCACGCGTCATCGCCGGCGTCGATCTCGCTGATGGACATCGAGCGCAGGTCCTCGATGACCCAGCGGACCTCGGCGTCGTCGGGCCGGGTCATCCGGCAAGCTCGTGGTTGCGGCCGTAGTCGACCATGGCGACGACGGCGGTCATCCGGCGGGTGGTGGTGCGGGTGTAGCCGGCGGTGGTCTCGGGCCGGGAGTGGCGGGCGATCTCCTGCACGGTGCGCAGGTCGCCGGAGCGGTCGTTCGCCTCGGCGAGCATGGTGTGGCGCAGCACGTGGGTCGGGACCTCGAGGCCGGCGTCGGCGGCGACGAGGCGCACCCAGGCCCAGATCGTGGCGGGCTTCACGCTGGTGCCGTGGTGCTTGCCGGGGAACACCCAGCCGGCGGGCCGGCGGCGGCGGGCGAGGGCCCGGGCGAGGACGGGGTGCACGGGCACGTCGGCGACGAGGTCGGCCTTGCCGTGCACGCGCATCCACCGGGGGGTGCCGGTGGCGTCGCACTCGATGTCCTCCCAGCGGAGCCGGCTGATCTCGACACGACGGAGGCCGGCGTACAGGCCGATCAGGGTGGCGAGGCCGGGGTCGTCGTCACGTGCCCATGCGGCCTGCTCGAGCAGCGTGGCCTGGTCCGGCTCGAGCGCCCGGCACCGGGCCCTCGGCTTCGGGGGGATCCGCACGGCGCGGACCGGGCCGTCGTAGCGGTCGAGGATCTCCCAGCACTTCACCAGCGTCGAGCGGACCCGGTTCCGGATGCTGTACGACGTGCCGAGCTGGGCGGCCACGGCGGCGACGTCGGCGGCCCGGCAGCTGGCGATGTCGGTGTCCCGCTCGGCGAGGAGCTGCTCGAGGCGGCACGCCATCCGGGCGTAGAGGTAGGCGGTCCGGGGGCTGAGCCCGGCGCCGAGGAACGTGTCGAGGTCCCAGCTGGTGTTCATCGTCGATCCCCCACCGGTCGAAGGCCGAGGCCCTGCGCCTGTCGCAGGTCGGCGACGAGCGCATCTACCTCGTACGACGAGAGTTCGATCCTCTTCACGCCGTGGCCCGGCAGGGTGTCGTCGGGGTCGAACTGCACCACCAGCACCACCGCGCCGACCGCACGGCCCCGGCCGGTCGCGTAGTGCCAGCCCGACGCCAGCTTCCGCATCACGCTCACCGGCCCGCACCTGAGCGGTAGTAGGCGGCGAGCGCCATCTCGAGGCGGAGCCGGGCGACCTGCAGGCCCCGGGCCGTCGTGTCGGGCAGCACCCGACGCTGCCGCTGCGGGCGGCCGAGCACCAGGCCCACCCGCTCCGACAGGGCCTCGGCGGCCTCAAAGAGGCGGGCGACGTCGCCGCCGCCGGCGCTGCTGGCGGAGTGCGGATCCGGCGACGACGTCACCTCACGAGCATAGGCCCAGTCCCTAAGCTCTGTCCATGCCGAACCCTGCGCACCTGGTGCCGCACGCACTCGACCACATCGACGCCGAGCGGTGGGGTCACCGCCGCATCGAGCTGCTCAGCCTGATCGCCGCTCGCACCTGGGATGGGCCCTGGTCGTGGACGTCGATCACTGCGCACGACCTGCGAGCGGCCGGCCGCACCGCCGGGCAGGCCCGGTGGGACCTCGAGTGCGTCCGGTCGCTCGCATCGCCCGAGGAGCGGGTGCTGCGACGGGTTGTCAAGGGGCGGGGCAGGGCGCCGCTGGTGCAGCTGCGCCACCCGGCGAGCTGGGTCGGTGTGCCCTGGTTGCCCCGTCGTAGCACCGTGCTCGCAGCCCTTGCCGACCTCTCGCAGGCGGTTGGCGTTGCCCGGTGGGAGGTTTTCCCTGGTCAGACGGTGCCCGGTGGGCGGTTGGAGCCCGAATCCGGAGAAGTTTCCGCAGGTCAGCACGCTCAGCGAACCGCCCACCCCGCAACGTCAACCGCCCACCGGGCAACGGATCGGGGCGACGAGCAGCCAGAACGTGACGGCCAACCGCCCGCCGGGCAACAGAGCGGCGCCCCCTCTCACCTTGCCTTTGTAGGTACTACGTACCTACCGACCAACCGCGGTGGGTCGGTCGGGTCGGGAGAGGTCTCCATCGAGGCGGTGAGGCTGCTGCTGGCGGTCGAGCGGCGCACCGGCGGGCCGGCGCCGGAGCCGTACCGGTCGCAGCTGGTCGCCATCGCCGACGACGCCGGCGAGCACCTGGTCGAGCTGCTCGAGGCGGCCGGTCAGCTCAACGGTGTGCGCACCGCGAAGCTCGCCGCCGCGCTCCTCGCCCAGCGGCTGGCGATGCTGCGCGCCGAGCCGGCGGCCGTCGGCGCCGTCGTCGACCCGGCCGCTCGGGTCGTCGGCCTGCGCCGGATGATCGCCGTGTACGACGCCGAGGCGCCCGACGACCCCCGCCTCGCCGAGCTGCGCGCCGAGCTGGCGTCCCTCGAACCGGACACACCCTGCGGGTAACCTGACGACGTGGCCCGCCCCACTCCCGACGTCCCCGAACAGTTCGTGTGGAGCACCGCCGAGCAGGCGCGCCAGCTGCTCGACGCCCTCGTCGGCGTCGGCGCCAGCCCCGAGCAGGCCAAGAACTGCGTGATGTCGCTCGTGACCGACTGGACCGCCAGCGGCCAGTCGGCGGCCGACCGCCGGAGCCGCTACCGTGTGCTGCTCAAGCGCCTCGGTGCTCCCCCTTGGGAGGGCAGCGAAGCCAAGGTCGGAGAGCTTCGTCTGCGTGAGCTATTCCGAGACCGGCGGCGGCGCAACGGGCGCAGGCCCGGCCCGGCGAGGCCGCTGAGCTCACGCCTGGCGGGCTGAGCACGCCGGTGACGTACCGGATGGCGGACTCGGTCACGCCGGCGAACTTGCCGGTGGGGATGGACGCCTACCTGGGGTACGTCGATGGCCGCTGGCCCGACTACGTCGACGTCGCCGCTCGGGCCGGCGGGAAGCCGTGCTTCGGCCTTTCGGTCGTCGGCAATCCGTCGGTCGACCATGAAGACGGCGGTGACTTCGAGCCGGGCGACGCCGGCGTCGCTGCGATCCCGGGCTTGGTGCGGGGCCTGCACGCGCTGCACGTGGCCCGGCCGATCGTCTACCTGCCCGAGAGCTGGGCTGTGGCCGGCGTGGAGGCCTGCAGCGGCGCCGGGCTGGCCCGAGACACGTACCGGTTGCTCACGGCCCACTACGGGCTCGGAGCGCACATCTGCGGGCCCTCGACGTGCCGCTGCGGGGTGCAGGCCGACGGCACCCAATGGATCGACCACGGCCCGTGGGACGAGTCGCTGCTCGACGACCACTTCCTCGACGCTCCCCTGTCCGTCACCGCCCCGGAGGCTGCCGCCATGCCCGCCCTCGCCCGCCCCATCATCGCCATCGTCGCCCGCCCCCAGGGCGACGGCTACTGGCAGGTCGCGCAGGACGGCGGCATCGCCAACTTCGGCGCCGCCCCCCAGCTGACCGCCGACGGCGGAAAGCTCCCCGCCCTGCTGGCCGCCGGCCACCTCATCACCGACGCCGCGGCCACGCCCGACGGCCAGGGCCTGTGGCTCACCGGCTCCGACGGCGGCGTGTTCCCCGCCGGCACCGCCGGCTACGACGGGTCGTGGTCGCAGCTGGCCAGCCCCTCGAGCAACCCGCTGCAAGCCTGAGCACCCGCCGGGCCGTCAGGCCAGCGGGGGTCCCGACGGCGGGGGCCAGTAGGGCGACGGCGGCGACGGGCGCATCGGCGCGGGGGCGAGCCGGGCGGCGCGGTTGAGCAGCACGGCGGCGACGGCGCTGCACACGGCGGCGCCGAGGAGCACCAGGCCGGAGATGAGCACCAGGTCGAGGTAGCCGGCTGCTGTCGCCGAGAGTGCGACGGCGAGGCGGATGCCCGGGTCGCGGTCGAGGTCGGCCCACATCACGAGGAGTCCGAGGCCTGCGCACGTGGTGATGACGCAGCTGACCCACGAGGCGATCGACCCCCACCGCAGCCCGCCTCGAGTGGGGGTCATCGCCGGCTGACGGTACCGGGCTCAGTCGTAGCGTGCGTCGGGGTCGTTGCGGTCGATGCGTTGGAGCTCGGCGAGGAGCTCGAAGGGGAGGGTGACGGGTTCTTCGGGTGGGAGGCCGAGCTCGACGCGGGCGACGTCGGCCATCTTGAGGTGGTGGCCGAGGGCGACGGCGACGGTCATCATGTCGGTGCTGATGAGGTCGAGGCGACGGCTGTTCCGCTCGATCTGCACCTGGATCTCCTGCATGCGCTCGTCGGCGGTCTCGACGGTCTGGGCGAGGGTGCGGCCGTTCTTGGGGCGCAGCTGGTGCTGTAGGTACTCGAGCAGCTCCCGCTTGTGGGTCTCCCACTCGGCGCGCTCGGCGGCCTCGGCGTCGAGCTGGTGGATCCGGGCGCGCCGCTCGCGGCGGTCGTGGATCTGTGCGACGGTCAGGTAGGCGGTTGGGATCCCGAACGCGACGGTGAGGACGCTGCCGACGATGAGGGCGAGCACACGTGCAGGGTGGTCAGGCGGGGAGGAACTTGAGCGCGAAGGGGCGGCTGATGCCGCGGGCCTCGTAGGCCTGGTGGAGGAGCCAGGCGCCGAGGATGAGCGCGACGATGCCGCCCCAGAGCGCGATGGGGCGGGCGATCACCGGGTGCGGCGGGTGCGGCGCTTGCGGTTCTTGGCGATCGCCTTCTTGATGTTGCGCTTGGCGGCTGCGATCTGCTTGCGGGTGGCCATCGTGTGGTGCTCCTTGGTCAGTCCCCGAACCATTGCCAGGTCGGGGCGGTCGTGTAGGTGAGGGTGATGTTCTGGCCGGCGGGCACGCGGAAGGCGCCGGAGGTGGCGCCGGTAGCGGTGCCGCCGATGGCGACGGCGGAAACCACCCCGCCGGCGACGAAGACGGTGCAGTCGACACCGGTGCTGTTGGTCTGCGGTGTGCCCGACGCCGGTACGGCCGGCTGGGTCACAGCGTGACCGACCGGGTTCCATCCCGTCGTCGCCGCCACACGGCTTTGTGAAGAGAGCGTGGTGTTGTAGTTCGACAGAGCGATGGCCAGCCCTCCGAGGGACACGATGTCGCCCGTTTGGGAAGCAGTGGCTGGAGCGCTCATCACAGCGGTCGTCGCGTTGGTGACCGATGTGATGGTGGTGCCGGCTGGTATCTGGTTGTTGCCGACCGTGTCTTCGATGGACCTGCCCACATCGGCGGCGGTGAAAGCTGCGCTGGCGGAGGTGATGATGTTCGAACCGGCGGTCGTGACGCCGTCGTAGAGGGTTCTTCCGGTCGAGTATCCGAGGCAGTCGGTCATGCGCAGGGTGTGGGTCGTGCCGTTGAACGATCGGATGACGTTGCCGTGTGCTGTCGGGCCGAGCATGGCGGCGGTGATCGTGATCGGTCCGTGGACCGTCCCTGCGGGCGTGAGGTCTGCGATGACGTCGTTCCCGCCGAAGCCGTAGTCGCCGCCGACGAGCTCGAGGGTGCCGATCGGGCCTGCCTCAAGGCCGAACCCGGCGCCTTTGCAGCCGATGAAGCGCTGGTTGGGTGCCGTGTTGCCGTAGTTCAGCAATGCGACGGAGTCCCATTGGGAATCGACGACCGTGAGGTCGGGGCAGTTCAGATACATCTGGGCGCTCGCGTCGCTGTAGACGTGCGAGAGGTGGCCGTGGGCGATGGTGGCGTCGATGACCAGGCCCTGCGTCGTGGTGAAGTTGGTGCAACGGATGCCGTCGGCGAAGAGTTGGCGGCACACGTAGAAGTTGGGAGTACGCGCCACCCCGTCGATGGTGAGGTTGTTGACGAAGCAGGTGTCGACCCCTGTGACCGACAAGCAGTCGTAGGAGGGGTGCGTCGGCCCGTAGACCTCCACGTCCTCGATGTAGGCGCGACGGAGGTTGTAGCCGTTCGTGGCGGTCGCCTGCCCCCAGAGGATCAGGGCCCATCCGGGCCCGAAGCCGACGGTGGTCGAGACGTTCCCGCATCGCGCTCGTCGGACCGCAGCCCGGGCAGCGGTCTGCCCGTTTGGCACGGTGATGGCGAGGGCGTTGACCGCCACCCCCCCACCATCGATTGTCAGGTCCTCGACGGAAACGTTGCCCTGAAGGTTGAGCACCGAGTTGATGGTGGCCGTAGTCGCCTTGAGCAGCGTGACGTCCTTGCCGGCGCCGCGAATGGTGACCGTGCCCGAACTACCGAAGATCGGAGAGGGCGTGGCGTTGTTGCACACGTACACGCCGGCGGGGACCATGACCAGGCCGCCCCCGGCGGCGACACATGCGGTGATGGCGGCAGTGATCGCAGCGGTGTCGTCGGTCGCCCCGTCGCCGAGCGCGCCGAAGTCCTTGACGTTCAACCACGGGATCGGCGCAGCGTTCAGGGCCGTGCCCCCTTGGCGCCCGACCGGCGGGCTGAGCACCGGATCACCTGGCAGACGTCGCCTGGGAGGCAGCGCTGCGAGCGCTGCGCTTATGAGCGCGTCGGACCAGGTGGTCGACGACACGGTCGCGCCGGGCTGGGACGGGTTGCCGGTGACGGTGACGGTGCCGGTGATGCCGGTGTGCTGGTTCAGGTAGGCGGTGAGGTCGGCGGGCCCGAACGGTCGGGTGGCGGTCACGGTCATGTCGGGCTCACGATCCCGAAGGGGGCGGCGCCGCCGGCGGTGACCGATCCGGCGGCCACGGCGGTGGGCAGGGCGGCCTGGCCGGTGACGGTGCCGGCGAGGATCGGGGCGACGGCCGGGGCGGCGGTGGCGGGGGCGGCGGCGAGGTTGGCGGGGGTGGTTCCGACCTGGAGCACGCCGAGCGCGTACCGGTTGCCCTCGGTGAGGGCGAGGCTCTGGCCTGACTGCACGGTGAGCGCCTGCTTGTACTGGGTGCTGGCGGCACCGAGCATGCCGGTGCCGACGAAGCTGCCGAGCAGGGTCAGGTTCCCGGTGCCGTCGACCGCGTAGAGGCCGATGCCGGCGTAGGTGAGCCCGATGGCCGGGGTGGTGCTCGAGTAGATCCAGGCGAACGCTTCGGTCTCGGCCTTGCGGGCGGTGAAGTAGGCGAGCTGCAGGGTGCCCGACGCCGGGGCGGCGCTGCCGGTCGCCCACCGGCGGCTGAAGGTCTCCTGGCCGAGGGTGACGAGGTCGCCGTCGACCGGCTCGCGGCCGTGCTTGTGGTCGGCCCGGGCCGAGGCGGTCGAGGTGCCGTCGGCGGCAACGTCGCCGCGTCGGCTGGCGCTCGAGGCGCCCACGGCGGCGGGGAACGCGTGGACGTGGTCCGAGCGCGAGCCGGTGGTGGCGGTGCCGCCGCCGGCGGGCTGGCCGACGGCGATGGCGCCGGTGGTCGGCGCCAGGTTGGCCTGGATCTGGGCCTGGGCGTTGGGAGGGAAGCCCATGGTGCTCCTCAGCTGTAGGTGACGGGGACGAACTGCACGACCCGCCACTGCACCCTGGCCGACGCCGCTGCGTTGGGTGACAGCCCGTACCAGAGGATGTAGAGCTGCTGGCCGCCGGGGACGAGGATGGGCGGCTGCTCGAAGGCGATGTCCTCGTCGGCGCTGCTCGAGTGGTCGGCGAGGCCGGGCGCGGTCATGTCGCCGACGAAGACGTCGGCGGTGGAGGGGTTCGTCGATGTCGACGACAGGGCGATGAGCTCGACGAGGTAGGCGCTGCCGGCTGGGGCTTGCGGCAACGCCACGAGGGCTTGGCCGGGCTGCGGGGTTCCCTCAAACGCGGTGAAGCCGCGGGTCTGGTGGTCGACGGTCACCTCGGTGAGCACGCGCAGCGGCGCGCCGCCGGGGGTGGCGGCGGCGAGCAGCGGCGGGTAGCTGGCGATCGACCTGCCCGACGGCATGGTCAGGCCCCGTGGGAGGCGGCAGCCTCAGGTGCGGTCGTGGCCGGCTCTGCGGTCGTGCCGGCCGGCGTGGCGTCGGGCGTGGCGGCGGTGGCTGCCGTGTCGGTGCCGGCCGTCGTGGCGGTGGTCGTGTGGTGGGCGTCGAGCACGGCGGCGAGACGGTCGGCGACCTGCGCGGCGATGGCGTCGATGTCGACGGTGCTGGCGGCGGGAGGGCCGGCCACGACGGCTGCGGGGTGCTCGGGGTTGCCGATCGGCGGCACCGGCACTGCCTGCGGGTCGTTCGACGGGGCGGCCGGCGCGTGGCCGGGTTCGGCGGCGGGGTCGGCGCCGGCGGCGATGGCGGCCTGGCGGCGGTCGTCGAGGATCTCGGCCCACGTGCGGCCGGGCAGGGTGACGGTGACGGCGGTCTCGCCGAGGTCGGCGGCGCTGGTCGGGTCGGTGGTGGTCACGGGTTCTCCTCGGGATCGGTTCAGGCTGGGATGGGGACCGGCATGCGGGTGGCGGTCGTGGTGATGGTGCGGGTGATGCCGGGGAACAGTCGGGCCAGGCCCAGGCCAACGAGGGCGAGGCCGGCGGCGACGAACGCGAGCTTGATGAGCAGCTTCTGCCATGCGGCCGGGTCGAAGGCGCTGGTGATCCCGGTGAGGGTGGCGGTGGCCGGCTGGCTGGCCGGGTCGGCGCTCGACGAGGTCGGCGTCGGGGTGCTCGAAGCGGGCGTGACGGCGGTTCCGGCGACGCCGGGCATGAAGTTCGGGTTGCCGTAGATGGCGTTGACCGACGCTGCGTAGGCCGAAGGGTTTGCTGGGCGTTCGGCGAGCGCAGCGATCTGGCCTGGGCTGGCGCCGGGCGTGCGGGCCTGCACCTGCGCGAACACGGCCAGAGCGGTGTCGGCGTTGGTGGTCGGGTCGAACGCCTGCGCTGGGCTGAGGTTGCCGAGCTCGCCGCCCTGGTGGAGCTGGTAGAGCCCGAAGCTGGTGCCGCCGTCACCGACCGACGTCGGGTTCAGGCCGGACTCCTGCTGGGCGTCGGCGAGCGCGAGGCGGGGGTCGACGCCGTAGTGGGCTGCGGCTGCCTCGATCGCTGCGACGACGCTGCCTGCGGGCGCTGGCGTTGCGGGCGCGGTCATCCGTAGGTGAAGGTGAACGCGTTGCCGGCCGTGTCGGTCGGGGTGACGTAGGTGCGGGCCTGGCCGCTGGCCGGGGGGAGCGCCCCGCCCTGGGGGAGCTGCACGACAGGTCCGGGCGTGACGAGCGGGTTGCCGGCGTTGACCTGGGCGTTGGTCGTGTCGACCTTGGCAGCGTTCTGGCCGGGGGTGGTGGTGATGATCATGGGGGCGGTCGTCGAGGGCCCCGGTGTCGGCTGCACCGGCACGGCCTGGGTGGAGGCGCTGATCGTCCCGGACGTCGTCGATGCCATGGCGGTGGGTGTCGATGCGGGGGTCACCGTGGGCGCGGTGGCGGTGAGGCCGGCGACGGTCTGGCCGATCGCGGCGAGCTGGCCGGAGACGGTGTTCTCGAAGTCGGCGAGCTGGTCGATCCCGACGGCCTGGGTCGATCCGGTGCCGCCGACGACGGTGCCGGTCATCGTCGCAGTGGGCGACGTGGCGGTCGATGTCGACTTGCGGCGCAGCACCGTGACGAGCGCGAGGACGATGACCACCGGCACGCCGATGGTCAGCACCTTCCGCTGGCCGGGGGTGAGCGCCACGTCAGCCCTTCGTCATGATCGTTGGGTAGTTGCCCGGACCGGACCCGAACGCCGGGTAGAACAGCTGCGGTCGGCTGATGCCGGTCTGCGGGTCGGCGAGGTCGAGCCAGGCGATCGGCGCCGCTTGCTGCTGCAGGGTCTCGGTGCGAGCGTCGGAGCGGTGCGCGGTGCGCATCGCGTTGAGGAGGGTGGCGGCCTGCACGTGCGCCGGGTTGACCTGGCCGCCGTTCACGCCACGCCGCCGCTGACGCTGGTGCCGTTGGAGCTGACGTTGCGGCCCTGCAGGACGCCGAACACGCCGAGGCTGCCCGACGCGAGGGCGCCGAGGATGCTGGTGGCACCGGACGCCTTCTCAAGCAGCAGGTAGAGGGCGATCAGGGCGAGCATGGTGCCGACCAGGCCGAGCAGGCCGCGGGGGTTGAACAGCGACACGGTGGGTCTCCTCAGATGGGGAGGGTGGAGGGGGACACGAACCACTGGACGGCGCCGAGGACGCCGGTGGTGACCTTGGCTGCGAGGCCGGCCCGGCCGAGCAGCAGGTAGAGGGCGATGACGCCGAGCACGGCGACGCCGACACCGACGGCCGACCAGCTGCCGCCGCCGCCGAGCGGGGTGCCCCGCCGTGCGGCGCGCTTGGTGGCCCGGGCAGTGGCGGTGAGGTGGGCGCCGGTGCGGGCGTAGAGCTGGCGGCGGTCGCGTCGAGCGCGTTCGGCGAGACCGGCGGAGTGGCGCCGGCGGATCTCGGGGTCGTCGTCGGGAAGGTGGACCATCGACTCGCCGGCGAGGCCCCGCTTGTAGGCGTCGGCGTAGCCGCGTTCCGCCTCTTGGGCGGCGCCGTGCGCACGGCGGGCGTCGTCGTCCTGCTTGCCGATCCGTTCACGGTCAGCGGCTTCTGCGCGGCGCCGGTCCGCCTTGGTGGCCGGTTCGGTGCTCCAGTCCTCGTCGAGGCTCACGCCGCCCTCACGATCCCGCCGCCAGCGGAGCCGGCCTTGGCGGACGGCTGAGCGTTGCCCGGGGAGGTCTTGTGGAGGAACTTCGCGACGAGCCACTGGCGGAGGGTGCCGTTCGCCAGGTTGACGAGCACCACGACGCCGAGGAACGCCAGCGCGACCGATGCGATGGTCTGCATCAGGCCACCAGCCCGCCGAGGCCGCTGTTGCCGATCCCGCCGGGCTGGCGCGACGTGGGGCCGACGGCGGGAGTTCCGGGGAATAGCGGGTCGTTGTTGCCGCTGGCGATGCCGCTGCCGCTCGACTGCGTGCCGAGGAGACGGTCGACGAGTCCGCCGACGATGGTCTGCGCGAGCAGCCACACCCCGGCGATGACGAGCAGCAGGCCCGAAGGGGTCGACGAGGCCATCAGGCCTGGCCGCCAGTGACCGCAGCTGCAGATGCCGGCACGGCGGTGGTCGGGGAGGTCGTGGCGGTCCGGAGCGCCGAAGCGGCACGCTCGAGAAGCAGGGCGACCTGGTCGCCCGACACCGCCGGCCCGGCCGTGGCGGCGGACGCGTTGGTGGCTGCTGTGGTCGCCACGGCTGCGGCGGTGGCGGTGGCGGCCCGCTGGTGTGCGGCGGCCGCGACGTACACGGCGGAGACCAGGCCGGCGACAGCGTCGATGGCGGTCTGCACCGGGGTGGCGAGGTTCCCGAGGCCGGCGGTGGTGAGCACGGCGGCGACGAGGCTGCCGAGCGCGATCCAGAAGGTCTCGTCAGTCCAGAACATGGCCGCTCCTCAGCTGAACCGGATGGAGATCTTGATCAGCCCGACGGCGATCCCGAGGAGCGCGACGAGCCAGAACGACGGCTGGGCGAGCAGGCCGGGGCGGTGGCTGGTGGTGCGCATCGGGGCGGTGGCCTCCGGCATCGGCTGGGCGGTCGGCATGCCCGTCGGCTGCACGGACGGCACTGCCCCGTAGAGGGACTCGGCGGTGAAGTCCATCAGATGAGGATCTCCTCGAACAGCCGCACCGCCGCGCCGGGCTGCACGGCGACCGCCGGGTCGGGGTACACCAGCGCCTTCAGCTCGGTGACGCCCTGGAGGATGATGGCGTCACGTGCCGGGTTCTCCCGCACGGTGTCGTACACGTAGGTGTCGTACGGGAGCGGCTGGCCGTAATCCCTGCCGTTCCTCGAGGCCAGCAGGGCGGCCGGGTTGAAGATCAGGGGCGTCTGGGTCAGGCCGTAGTTGATCTGCACCTGGTCGATCGAGCTGGCCGCAGCGAAGCTGGGGCCTGCGCCGAGGAAGCTGGTGCGGGTGTTCTCGACCCGGAGGAACAGCCGCTGGAGGACGCCGGCGGTGCGCTGCACGGCGGCGGGCTGGCGGCCGGTGCCGAGCAGCGGTTGGCGGATCCCGGCGCCGATGTGCACGTGGTTGATGTCGGGCAGCACCAGGCCGCCCTTCTGGTCGACGGGGATCGACCAGGTCGTGAGCTTCGGGATCCAGCTGCCGGAGATGCTCCACAGGGCGGTGGTGCCGCCGGCGACGATCAGGTCGCTCATGGGCGCCTGCAGGATCTGGCCGGCGACGTTCGCCGAGCTCGACTGGAGGAACAGGGCGGCGACCAGGGACACCTGGTCGACGCTGAGGGGCACCTCGTAGGTCAGGTACACGGGGTAGTTGCCGGGGGCGAGCGCCCCACCGGAACCCATGAACCCGCCGGGGTACAGGTCGACCATCTCGTTGAAGAACGGGTGGTTGACGTGTATGAGCGACGCCAGGTCGAGGCCGTCGCAGTCCCACAGCTCGGCGCCGAGGCCGGCGCCGAGCTTGAAGCCGCCGAGCAGCCCGTACGGCCATCGGGGGCTGGGCGTCGGCTGGGTCTGGCCGGTGCCGGCTGCGGTGACGGTGAGCGTGCCGGTGAAGACCAGCTCGAGCTTCGACGCCACGCCGCTCTTGGGCAGGTAGAACGTCGACTGGCTGGCAGGGCCGGGGGTCGGGATCGCGTCGAGCGGCTGCTCGTTGCGTTCGGTCAGCATCATGAAGCGCGCCGGGTCCACACTGAAGGGGACGTCGGGCAGCATCGAGAGGGTGGACGCTCCGGTACCGGAGGGCATCGGTCAGGGCTCCTGTCGCAGAAGGTGTGTCGGTTGGCGGGGGGTCAGATCGCGGCGGCGAGGGTGGCGAGGCCGGGGATGGGCCAGCGGGCCATCAGCACCTTGAACACGCCGACCGCGACGATCGCCACGAGCGCGACGGCCACCCAGAAGGCGAAGTGGACGTGCACGGCCGGCTACAGGAACTTCGCGACCGAGGAGAGCCCCGGGATCTTGGGGAACACGGCCTTGGCGACCATGACGGCGATCAGCGCGATCAGCGCGATCCGCAGGTAGGCGTTCATGGCGGCCACCATCCACGCCTGCGGGCAGGTTCGCTAGGCCGTCATCACGTCGTCATCGGCCGTTGAGGCGTGTGCAATCGGGCGTCGAGGGACATGGCGACCGCTTCGCCGGTGAAGGCGGCCCACTCGGCGGGGGTGAAGCGCACTCCTGCCCGGCCGGCGACGTCGAGCCACACGCTGCCGTCGTCGAGGAGAGCAAAGGTCACGTCGGCGGCGGCCGCTGGCCGGAGCCGGCGGGTGGCCCGCTGGTCGGTGCGGGACAGCACCCGCCGGTGGCTCACAGGGTCAGGCGGGAGGGTTGCAGGGTGCGGGCGACCTGGTCCCACCACAGGAACCCCTTCTCGGGGAGCGCCGCCATCAGCTGCTCGAGCTGGTCGACCGGGATCCCGAAGCAGCCGGCCAGGTAGGCCCGGTCGTCGCGTTCGGGCATCGCGAAGATCCCGGCGTAGCGGGCGTTGGTCAGGTTCACCTTCGCCACCCACTTCGGCCTGGTCGCCGTGGTGATGTGGAACGTCGGCAGCTTGGTGTCCCGGTAGACGAAGCCCCTCGAGCGGGGGTCGGCGCCGTTGGAGGGCATCGCTGTCTCCAGCTCGTCGGTCAGCACCGCGGCGTGCGCCCACCGGCGGCTGATGATCCGCTCGCGCACGGTCTCGTACAGCTGGCCGTAGGGCTCGGGGTCGAACGGCGACGCCGGCACGAACCGGATCGCCTCGAGCTCGCCGTCGTTGTCGGGCCAGCTGGCCCCCGACGGGTCAGCGGTCGACCACGCCCCCGGCATCGCCGTCAGCGTCGACCCCTGCGGGTCCACGATCACCCTCGGCGGCGGGCACGTCCGCAGGATCGACATCGCCAACGTGCTCTTGCCCGAGCGGGTCATGCCCGTCAAGAAGCACCGGGAGTCGAACGCCAACCCCTGCAAGGGACGCTGCGCGGAAGAAGAGCCCGCCGAGGTCGTCGAGGGCGTCGATCTCGAGAGAGTTGACGGGGTAGGCGGCGCCGCCGGCGACGACGAGAGGTCGGGCGTCGTCGGAGCGGACGGCGGCGGCGAGAGCGATGGCGCCGTCGAGGAGCTCGTCGAGCTCGGCGGTGCGGTCACCACTGGCCAGCCACTGCTGGACCGCCGGGAGCACCATCGCCAGCACGAGCTCCGTCGGCCCCCCACCGGACCCCAGCGCCCCCGTGAGCCGGCTGTCCTGGGACTCCAACACCAGCCTGACCTTGTCGTGCGCGGTCGCGTGCATCCATGACCCTCCTGTGGTCGGTGACGTTGCGCACCCCGTACTGCGACAGGGTGAACAGCACGGCGAGGGTGTCGCCGTGGATCAGCGCACGCCGCAGGGTGGGCGTGCGGTTGGCGAGACGGGCGAGCGGCGGGGCGAGCTGGTCGAGCTCGTCGTCACGGAACCGCCAGTGGCCCGGCACCTCGGGCAGGCCGACCACCACGCCGGCGACACCGCCGATCGACGCCAGCAGCCCCCGCACGGTGGCCTCGTCGACCAGCGGGAGCAGCTCGTCGTCGTCGGGCACCCCGATGGTGGCCTGCGGGCCCGGGTCGGGCGGCGGCGGCGGGATCGCGCCGACCTCCGACGGCGGCGGCGGCGCGACGGTCAGGTCGAGCTCAGCCACGGCGGGCACCGACCCGGCCGTAGTAGCCACGCGCAGGATGCCCGGCCCGGGACGGCCCCGGCGGCGGCGGGTCGTCGTCGGCCTGGTCGTCGTCGTGGTCGGGGGCCGGGCCGGCCGGGTCCTCGTCGACCGGCCCGGCGCCCTCCGCCGGCACGGCCGGGGCGGAAGCCGGCGGCGCCATGCGGGTCTCGGTGAACGGCAGGACCGTCACCCCACCGGCGGGCGCTGCCGGCGTGGCGGGCCGGGCCGGAGGGGTGGACGGTGTCGCCTGAGCGGTGGCAGCTGGCCCCGGCGCCGCGTGGGTGTCTGGTGGGGTGACCTCGGCGGCCGCCGACGCCAGGTAGGTGGCGCCGCACGCCGGGCACGACAGCTTCACCCGGCCCAGCGCCTTCGTGCGCCGGGGCGCCTCGCACGCCGGGCACGCGACGGTCCGCAGGGCACCCATGCCGCCATCCTGGCGTCACGCCCCCGAGCAGGGAAGATGACGACAGGCTGACGACGGTTCAGCCGTCGACCAGCTCCTCCGCCACGTCGTCACCGGCTGGCGGGGCCGGCTCGCGGTGATGGCAGGCCGGGCAGTGCAGCTCGAGCGCCGGGTGCGAGCACTCCGCCCTCGAGGCCCGCAGCTCGGCCAGCTTCTCCCGCAGCAGCGAAGCGATCGTCACCTCGGCCGGCAGATCGGCGAGGAGCTGCTTGTCGGCTCGGCTCACGTACACGTGCACCTCAGGCATGACCACAGTGTCGCCACCACCGGTCCGGTCAGCCGGGACCGGCCTTCCGCAACCGGAACGCCACACGGCCGTCGTCGTCGAAGCGCGTCCCGCCCCACACGCCGACGTAGTCGTTGCGCACCGCCTCGGCGCGGCAGTCAGCGGCGACCGGGCACCGTGCGCACACCGCGACCGCCGACGCGATCAGCGGCGGAACCTGGTCGCCGCGACGGACCGTCGGGAAGAACTCGGCGACCGGCCTGCCCTTGCACGCCGCCCGGTCACGCCACGACCCGGCCGGCTTCGCGACCCACCCGTCGCCGGGATGGCGGCCGCCGTGGTTCACGGGCCAGTCATTCCTCGAAGACCGGCTCGTCGAGCAGGCCGAGCTGGCCGGCAACGGGGGGGGGTGGTGCTTGGCGACGTGGTCGTCGTAGCCCTTCTGCGTCGCCCACCGGCTCCCGCACTGCTGGCAGCGGCACCAGCTCACCGTGCCGCCTCCACGGCCGCCCACCAGCCCGTCAGCGCCTCGAGCGGGCACACCCGGTGGGTGGCAGCCGCCAACGCCGCGTGGTGGCCGCACGCCGGCCACCAGCGGCCGTCGTGCCGCACGCCGGCGACCGCTCGCGCACCGCAGTTGCAGATCACGGGTTGATCCCGCCGCACTCGCGGAGTGCGCCGCGTCGGGGCTGGTCGCCGATCGCCCACTCGAGCGCCTCGATCATGGCGATGAGCCGGTTCGATCGGCCCCACAGGTGGCTCGCCTTGGCCTGGTCGCCGGCTGCCCACGCGTCGTCGCCGGCGTCGCTCTCGCGGATGGACATCGAGCGCAGGTCCTCGATGACCCAGCGGATCTCGGCGTCGTCGGGCCGCTCGCATCGCCCAAGGATGATCATCCGGCGAGCTCGTGGTTGCGGCCGTAGTCGACCATGGCGACGACGGCGGTCATCCGGCGGCTGGTGGTGCGGGTGTAGCCGGCGGTGGTCTCGGGCCGGGAGTGGCGGGCGATCTCCTGCACGGTGCGCAGGTCGCCGGAGCGGTCGTTCGCCTCGGCGAGCATGGTGTGGCGCAGCACG
>DASTHS010000141.1:0-13061 GCA_035718085.1 Acidimicrobiales bacterium
GCCGGCCCGTGCATCACGACGAACTCGGTGCCCTGGGTGAAGCCGGCCGACGGCGCCCGTCGGGCCAGGTCGAGCAGCCCGTCGAGGAGCTCGGCGTCGAGGGGCTCGGCGGTGAACGACCGGCACATGCGGCGGCGGCGCACGGCGTCGGTGAGCTCCATGTCCGCACGGTAGGGCGGAATGCCGACCCGCCAGGTAGCGTTTCACCCACCATGGCGAGCTTCCGAGACCTCCTGCGCGACACCAAGGCGCGCATCCGCGAGATCGACACGGCGACCGCCGCCGACGAGGTCGCCCGTGCTGACACGGTCGTGCTCGACGTGCGCGAGCCCGACGAGTACGAGCAGGGCGCCCTGCCGGGGGCGGTGCACATCCCCCGTGGCCACCTCGAGAGCCAGATCGAGGCCAAGCTCCCCGACCACGACGCCCACGTCGTGGTCTACTGCGCGGGCGGCACCCGATCGGCGTTCGCGGCCGACACCCTGACCCAGCTCGGCTACAGCGACGTCACGTCGATGGCCGGCGGCTTCAACAAGTGGAAGGACGAGGGCCGCGACTGGAAGGTGCCTGCGGCCCTCACCCCCGATCAGCGCAACCGCTACCAGCGCCACATCCTGCTGCCCGAGGTCGACGTCGCGGGCCAGCAGAAGCTGCTCGACTCCAAGGTGCTGCTGCTCGGCGCCGGCGGCCTGGGCTCCCCCGCCGCCCTCTACCTCGCCGCCGCCGGGGTCGGCACCCTCGGCATCATCGACATGGACGTGGTCGACGAGTCGAACCTGCAGCGCCAGATCCTCCACAACATGGACCGCATCGGCGAGCGCAAGGTCGACTCGGCCAAGAAGACCCTCACCGGGCTGAACCCCGACGTCACCGTCGTCACCTACGACGTGCGCCTCGGCGCCGACAACGTGCTCGACATCTTCCGGGGCTACGACCTCATCATCGACGGCACCGACAACTTCCCGACCCGCTACCTGGTCAACGATGCGTCGCTCAAGCTCGACATCCCCGTCGTGCACGGGTCGATCTTCCGCTTCGAGGGCCAGGCCAGCGTGTACCTGCCCCACCAGGGCCCCTGCTACCGCTGCCAGGTGCCCGAGCCGCCGCCCGCGGAGCTGGCCCCCTCCTGCTCGGAGGCAGGGGTGCTCGGTGTGCTGCCCGGCATCATCGGCAGCATCCAGGCCATGGAGGCCATCAAGCTGCTCCTCGGCCTGGGCGAGCCGCTCGTCGGCCGGCTGCTGGCCTACGACGCCATGGAGGAGAGCTTCCGCACCTTCCGGGTGCCCCGCGACCCGGAGTGCGCGGCGTGCTCCATCCCCAAAGAGCAGCTCGTCATCGCCGAGTACGACGAGCTGTGCATGCCCCACCCCATCCAGGCGCCCGCCGGCGCGTAGAGGGGGTCGCTACCCTCGCCCGGTGCGCAGCCGGATCGTCGCGGTGCTCGGCGGGGCCGTCGCCGCCGCCGGGCTCGGGGCCTGCGGCAGCGACACCCCGGCGCTGACGGGCCCGAGCCAGCAGGTGCAGACCCCGACCACCGCCGCCGCCGCCGGCCCGACGGTGGGCGTGGTGGCCGTCGGCGCCGTGGAGGCGCCCGTGGTCAGCGGCGGGGCCGCCGGCAGCGCCATCACCGCCGCAGGGCGGGCCGTGGCCACCCGCCTGTCGGCGGCCGGGCGCACCTGCCCGATGCGGGTCGTGGCGTCGACGCCGGCGGTCGTCTCGTTGCGCTGGGACTGCACCGACCACACCGTGGCCACCGCCACCTTCGCCACCGCCACCGGCCGGCAGCTGCAGCTCCCCGACCTGCTGCAGGGCGACTGGGTCGCCTACCTGTCGACGACCGCCCAGGCGCAGCTCGAGGCGGGCGGGGCCACCGCCGTCCAGGCCGCCGCCGCCGCCCCGGCCGCGGCCGGCGCCTACGGCCGCTGGAACGTCACTGCCGCCGACCTGCAGGTCGTCTGCACCCTGCCGGCCGGACCGGTCACGGTGAGCTTCCCCCGAGCCACCCTCACCCCGTACCTGCGCCCCGGGGTCGCCTGACCGGCTCTTGACTGGGCCACCACCGGCGGGGCCGTCGTATGGTCTGGACATGGCCGACGACACGCGCCGCACCGACTCGGGCATCGAGATCAAGCCGGTCTACGGCCCCGACGACCTCGACGGCTTCGACCCCGAGCGCCAGCTCGGCGCCCCGGGCCGGGCGCCGTTCACGCGGGGCATCTACCCCACGATGTACCGGGGGCGGCCCTGGACCATCCGCCAGTACTCCGGCTTCGGCACCGCCGAGGCGACCAACGAGCGGTGGCGGCTGCTGCTCGCCGGTGGCGGCACCGGGCTCAGCTGCGCGTTCGACCTGCCGACGCAGATGGGATACGACTCCGACCACCCCCGCGCCGAGGGGGAGGTCGGCAAGGTCGGCGTGGCCATCGACTCCATCGACGACATGCGCGTGCTGCTCGCCGGGCTGCCCCTCGACCGGGTGACGACGTCGATGACGATCAACTCCACGGCGGCCATCTTGTTGCTGCTCTACCAACTCGTCGCCGAGGAGCAGGGCGTCGACCCCAAGGGGCTGGGCGGCACCATCCAGAACGACATCCTGAAGGAGTACGTGGCCCGGGGCACCTACATCTTCCCGCCCCGCCCCTCGATGCGGTTGATCACCGACATCTTCGCCTACTGCCGGGACCAGCTCCCGAGCTGGAACACCATCTCGATCTCCGGCTACCACATCCGCGAGGCGGGATCCACAGCGGTGCAGGAGATCGCCTTCACCCTGGCCAACGGCATCGCCTACGTGGAGGCGGCGGTCGCCGCCGGCCTCGACGTCGACGAGTTCGCGCCCCGGCTCAGCTTCTTCTGGAACGCCCACAACAACCTCTTCGAGGAGGTCGCCAAGTTCCGTGCCGCCCGGCGCATGTGGGCCCGGATCATGGGGGAGCGCTTCGGCGCCACCAGCGAGAAGTCGAAGCTGCTGCGCTTCCACACCCAGACCGGGGGTTCGACCCTCACGGCGCAGCAGCCCGAGAACAACAGCGTGCGCGTCACCCTCCAGTCGCTGGCGGCGGTGCTCGGCGGCACCCAGAGCCTCCACGCCAACGGCTTCGACGAGGCGCTCGGCCTGCCGACCGCCCGCGCCGCCCGCATCGCGCTGCGCACCCAGCAGGTCATCGCCAACGAGTCGGGGGTCGTCGACACCGCCGACCCGCTCGCCGGCTCCTACTTCGTCGAGTCGCTCACCGACCAGGTGGAGCGCGAGGCGTGGGGCTACCTGCAGAAGATCGACGAGATGGGCGGGGCGGTGGCCGCCATCGAGGCGGGCTACATGCAAGACGAGATCGAGCAGGCGGCCTACGACTTCGCGAAGGCCGTCGACGGCGGCGAGAAGGTGATCGTCGGCGTCAACCGCTTCGTCGAGGACGTCGCCGAGCCGGCCGACGTCTTCCCCATCGACCCCGCCCTGGTCGAGTCGCAGGTGGCCGGCGTGCGGGCCACGCGCGCCGAGCGCGACCAGGCGGCGGTCGACGCCGCCCTGGCCGACGTGGCCGCCGCCGCCCGAGGCACCCAGAACCTGCTGTGGCCCATGAAGGAGGCGCTGGCCCGCCGGGCCACCCTCGGGGAGGTCAGCGACGTGCTCCGCGGCGAGTTCGGCGTGCACGCACCCAGCCGCTGACCGCCCGGCCACCGGCGTCGACAGGGCACACTGGTAGGGCACCGACATCCCCCAGCGCAGGCGGTTCACGAACGCAATGGCAACCCGACTCGTCATCATCGGTGGCGGCCCGGCGGGCAACACCGCCGCCACCTACGCCGCCCGCCTGGGGGCCGAGGTCACCCTGATCGAGCGCGACGTCATCGGCGGCGCCGCCCACCTGTGGGACTGCATCCCGAGCAAGACCATGATCGCCACCGGCGGGGCGGTCAGCTTCGCCAACCGCATCACCGGCATGGGCCTCAGCCACCTCGACGCCCACCTCGAGGTCGACACGCAGCGCAGCCGGGTGCAGCGCATCGAGGGCCACCTGCGCGACTCGGTGACCAACCTGCTCACCAGCCAGGACGTGCGGTTGCTGCGGGGCACCGCCCGGTTCAAGGACGCCAACAGCCTGCTGGTCGAGACCGCCGGGGGCGTCGAGGAGGTCGAGGCCGACGCCGTGCTCATCGCCACGGGCACCCGGCCGCGCATCCCCGACTGGGTGCAACCCGACGGCGAGCGCATCCTGACGACCCGGGACGCCTACCCGCCCAAGCAGATGCCCGAGCACCTGATCGTGGTCGGTTCGGGGGTGACCGGCGTCGAGTTCGTGCACATGTTCACCAGCTTCGGGTCCAAGGTCACCCTGATCGTCAGCCGCCAGCAGGTGCTGCCGAACAAGGACCCGGAGGTGGCCTCCGCCCTGGAGAACGAGCTGCTCGCTCGCGGGGTGCGGCTGTTCAAGGGCGCCAAGGCGGAGATGATCGAGCGCACCGACGACGGGGTGGCGGTGGCGTGCGACGACGGCCGGGTGGCCCTCGGCAGCCACGCCCTGCTGGCCATCGGGTCGATCGCCAACACCGACGGCATCGGCCTCGAGCACGCCGGCGTCCAGGTCGACCGGGGCGGCTACGTGATCACCAACCAGCACTGCCAGTCGAACGTGGCCCACATCTACGCCGCCGGTGACGTGTCGGGGAAGCTGCCGCTGTCGTCGGTGGCCTCGATGCAGGGGCGCAAGATCGCCGAGCACATCATGGGCATCCACACCCGCGAGCACCGCCACATCGACTACTCGAAGGCCGCCTCGGCGATCTTCACCGAGCCGGAGATCGCCGACGTCGGGCTGGCCGAGGCCGACGCGTTCGCCACGGGCCGCAAGATCCGGGTGACGAAGGTGCCCTACGCGGCGACGGCGAAGGCGCTGATCAACGAGGACCCGGGCGGGTTCGTGAAGGTCATCTCCGACCCGGCGACGGGCGTGGTGCTCGGCGGGTCGATCGTCGGCCGCCACGCCGCCGAGCTGATCTCGGTGATCGCCCTGGCGGTCACCGCCCACCTGAAGGTGTCCGACATCGTCGAGAGCTGCCTCGTGCACCCGACCCTGTCGGAGGCCCTGGCCGACGCCGCGGAGTAGGCGGGAGGAAGGTCGCCGGGGGGCGACGGCCGGCCGCGGCCGTCGGGAGCCGGCCGCCGGTCAGGCGGGGGCGTCGCCGGAGACGTCGGGAGGGTCGACGCCGAGGTCGGCCAGGGCCAGCAGGAACGACGGGCGGGGCCGGCCGGTCAGGGAGACGACCACCGCCTCGGTCGGGCCCGACAGCTCGCCACGCAGCGACCATCGCCGCCAGCGGCCCTCGGCCTTGGCGGCGCCGAAGGTGCGCACCCGCGCCCACGGCAGCGCGGTCGCCTCGCCGCGATGGCTGCGCGACACGACCCGCAGGTGCAGGGCGTCGACGGTGAGCACGACCTCGACCTGGGCCTGCTCGGCGAGGTCGGTGGGCAGCGGGTGGGGGAGGGCGACGAGCGGCCGGCTGGTGCCGATCTCGAAGTCGACCACGTCGGCCTCGGCCAGCCCGAGGTCGCGGGCCAGGCGGCGGGCGATGCGCCGGTCGAGCAGGTCCACCCCTCAGGCGCCGATCACGACCACCACGTCACCGGCGCCCACCGCGTCACCGGGGGCCACCTTGACCTCTTTCACCGTGCCGCCGGTCTCCGCGACGATGTTGTTCTCCATCTTCATCGCCTCGAGCACGGTGACCGCCTGGCCGGCCTCGACGGTGTCGCCGACGGCGACGAGCACCTTGACGATGGTGCCCTGCATGGGCACCGTCACCGAGCCGCTGCCCGCCGGCCCCGCGCCGCCACCGCCGGCGGCCCCCCGGCGCGGCCGCGCCGGGCGCGCCGCGCCGCCGCCCCCGGTGACCGCGACCGGCCCCGTCGACGACTCCGGCACCCACATGCGCACGCTGTAGCGGCGCCCGTTCACCTCGACGTCGACGTCGCGCTGCACCTTGGCCTCGCCGTCGCCGTCGCCGGCCTCGGCGGGGGTGGCCGGGGTGGCGGACACCCCGGAGAGGTCGAGGGTCGACTCCACCCAGTTGGTGGAGTGGGTCACCGACGCGAAGTCGGGGTGCTCGAGGATGGCGATGTCCGCAGGGATGGTCGTGGCCACCCCGTCGACCACCGTCTCGCGCAGGGCGCGCAGCATGCGGCGCCGGGCCGTCTCCCGGTCCGGGCCCCACACGACCACCTTGGCGATGAGGTTGTCGTAGAACTGGCTGACGGTGTCACCGTCGTCGTAGCCGGCGTCGGTTCGCACGCCGAAGCCGTCGGGACGGCTGAAGCGGCGGATGGTGCCCGGCGACGGCAGGAACTTGCCGCCCGCCGGGTCTTCGGCGTTGATGCGCACCTCGATGGCGTGGCCGTCGAGCACGACATCGTCCTGGTCGAAGCCGAGCGGCTCGCCGGCGGCCACGGCCAGCTGCAGGGCGACGAGGTCACGGCCGGTGACCATCTCGGTGACGGGGTGCTCCACCTGGAGGCGGGTGTTCATCTCCAGGAAGAAGAAGTCGCCGTCCTGGTAGATGAACTCGACGGTGCCGGCGTTGCGGTAGCCGCAGGCGCGGGCCACCTCGACGGCGGCCTCGCCCATGGCCCGCAGCGTCGCCTCGGGGATCTCGGGGGCCGGTGCCTCCTCGATCAGCTTCTGGTGGCGCCGTTGGGCCGAGCAGTCACGCGTGCCCAGGTAGACACCCCCGCCGTGGGCGTCGAGGAAGACCTGCACCTCGACGTGGCGGGGCCAGGTCAGGTACCGCTCCAGGTAGCTCTCCGAGCGCCCGAACGCCTTCTGCGCCTCGCGCTGCGCCGACTCGAGGGCCGCCGCCGCCTCCGACGCCGCGTGCACGACGCGCATGCCGCGGCCACCCCCGCCGTAGGCCGCCTTGATGGCGACCGGCCAGCCGTTGGCCTCGCCGAAGGCGATCACCTCGCTGGCATCGGTGAGCACCTCGGTCGTGCCCGGCACGCCGGCCACGTCGGCCCGCTGGGCGGCCAGCCGGCTGCTGATCTTGTCGCCCATCACCTCGATGGCCTCGGGCGGCGGGCCGATCCAGGTCGCGCCCGACTCGGTGACGGCCCTGGCGAAGTCGGCGTTCTCCGAGAAGAACCCGTAGCCGGGGTGCACGGCGTCGGCGCCCGACGTGGCGAGCACCTCGAGGATGCGGGCCGTGTTCAGGTAGCTCTCGGCCGCGGTCTGGCCGCCGAGGGCGTAGGCCTCGTCCGCGAGGCGCACGTGCAGGGCGTCCCGGTCGAGGTCGGAGTACACCGCGACGGTCTCGATCCCGAGCTCGCGGCAGGTCCGGATGACCCGCACCGCGATCTCGCCCCTGTTGGCGATGAGCACCTTGGTGAGCACGGCGGCAGTCTGTCAGGCATGCCCGTGGCCGCACACACCCGCAGCGCGCTGGCGGCGAGCACCCGCTTCGGTGACCTCCGCCACTTCGACAGCATCGACAGCACCAACCGGTGGCTGCGCGAGGAGGCCGCCGCCGGCGCCCCCGAGGGCCTCGTCGCGGTGGCCGACCACCAGAGCGCCGGCCGGGGCCGGCTGGGCCGCACCTGGGAGGCGCCGGCCGGCTCGGCGCTGTTGATGTCGGTGCTGCTGCGCCCCGCCCACCTGCCGCCCGAGCGGCTGCACCTGGTGACCGCGGCGGTGGCCCTCGCCGCCGCCGACGCCTGCGCCGACCTGGCCGGCGTCGCCGCCGAGCTGAAGTGGCCGAACGACCTGCTGGTCGGGGACCGCAAGCTGGCCGGTGTGCTGGCCGAGGCGGTCGCCGGCGCCGTCGTGGTCGGCATCGGCGTGAACCTCTCCGCCGGCCCGCCGGGCGCCGCCCACCTCGGCGAGGGCGGAGCCGCCGCCGACCGTGACGCCCTGCTCAGCGCGCTCCTCACCGGGCTGGAACGGCGCCTGGCCGCCGGCTGGGACGCCGTGGCCACCGAGCACCGCGCCCGATGCGGCACCGTCGGCCGGCGGGTGCGCGTCGAGCTCGCCGACCGCACGATCACCGGCGTGGCCCGCGCCGTCGACCCCGACGGGCGCCTGGTGGTCGCCGCCGACGACGGCACCGAGGTGGCGGTGACCGCCGGTGACGTGGTGCACCTGCGGGGCGCCGAGGGTGGCGCGGGGTAGCGTCGCCGGGGTGAAGGCGCTGATCCTGGCCGGTGGGGCCGGCACGCGGTTGCGGCCGATCACCCACACCAGGGCCAAGCAGCTGGTGCCGGTGGCGGGCAAGCCGATCCTGTTCTACGTGCTGGAGTCGATCGCGTCGGCGGGCATCGAGCAGGTCGGGGTGATCGTCGGTGACACCGCGGACGAGGTGCGCGCCGCGGTGGGCGACGGGTCGGCGTGGGGGATCGAGGTCACCTACCTGGCCCAGGACGCGCCGCTGGGGCTGGCCCACTGCGTGCTGATCGCCCGCGAGTTCCTCGGCGACGACGACTTCGTGATGTACCTGGGTGACAACATGCTGCGCCAGTCGCTGCGCGGGTTCGTCGACAGCTTCGAGCGGGCCCGGGCGGCGGCGCTGGCGCCGACCCTCGACGCCGGGGGAGAGGTGACGGCGCCGGCGGCGCAGATCCTGTTGGCCCACGTGCCCGACCCGCAGCGCTTCGGGGTGGCCGAGCTCGACGCCACCGGGCGGGTGGTGCGCCTGGTCGAGAAGCCCGCCGACCCGCCGAGCGACCTGGCCCTGGTCGGCGTGTACCTCTTCGACCGTCGGATCCACGACGCGGTGGCGGCGATCGAACCGTCGCCGCGCGGCGAGCTGGAGATCACCGACGCCATCCAGTGGCTGATCGACGAGGGCCACGGGGTGATCAGCGAGATCCTGGACGGCTGGTGGATCGACACCGGCAAGCTCACCCCGTTGCTGGAGGCGAACCGGCTGATCCTCGAGACCCTCGAGCGCCGCCTCGACGGTGAGGTCGACGACGCCAGCCGGGTCGAGGGGCGGGTGGTGCTCGAGGCGGGGGCGCGCGTGGAGCGCTCGACGGTGCGCGGGCCGGTGGTGATCGGGGCCGGCACGGTGGTGACCGACAGCTTCGTCGGCCCCTTCAGCGCCATCGGCGAGATGTGCCGCATCGAGCGCTCCGAGGTGGAGCACTCGGTGATCATGGGCCACAGCGCCATCGTGGGGGCGGGGCGCATCGAGGACTCGCTGATCGGCCACCACGTGCTGGTCGACCGCAGCGACGCCCGCCCGCGGGCGACCCGGTTGATGGTCGGCGACCACTGCCAGGTCGACCTTGCCTAGGGTCGCCCGGCTGTGAGGCTGCTCGTGACCGGCGGGGCCGGGTTCATCGGGTCGAACTACCTGCGCTGGGTGCTGGCCAACACCGACGACGAGGTGACCGTCTTCGACGCGCTCACCTACGCGGGGAACCGGTCGACGATCGCGGATCTCGAGGAGGCCCACCCGGCCCGGCTGCGGTTCGTGCTGGGCGACATCTGCGACCCGGTGGCCTTCGCCGGCGCCGTCGCCGGGCACCGCGCGGTGGTGCACTTCGCCGCCGAGAGCCACGTCGACCGCTCGATCACCGGGCCGGACCGCTTCACCCTCACCAACTGCGTGGGCACCAACGTGGTGATGCGGGCGGCGCGGGAGGCCGGCGTCGAGCGGGTGGTGCACGTCTCGACCGACGAGGTCTACGGCTCGGTCGAAGAGGGCGACAGCGTCGAGACCGACCCGCTCGACCCCCGCTCGCCCTACAGCGCCTCGAAGGCGGGCTCGGACCTGATCGCCCGCTCGTACTTCTCGACCTACGGCCTGCCGGTGATGATCACCCGCAGCTCGAACAACTTCGGGCCCTGGCAGTACCCGGAGAAGGTGATCCCGCTCTTCGCCACCAACCTCCTCGACGGGCTGCACGTGCCGCTCTACGGCGACGGGCTCAACCAGCGAGACTGGCTGCACGTGGAAGACAACTGTGCCGGGGTCGACACCGTGCTGCGCCGCGGCGTCCCCGGCGAGATCTACAACATCGGCGCCGAGAGCGTGCTCACCAACCTCGAGCTCACCATGCGCCTGCTCGCCCTCGCCGGTCGCGGTGAGGAGATGATCGACCGGGTGCCCGACCGCCTCGGCCACGACCGCCGCTACTCGGTCGACTGCGCCAAGGCCCGGGCCCTGGGCTGGGAACGCCACCGCCACATCGACGAGGCCCTCGAGTCGACCTTCGCCTGGTACCGCGACAACCGCTGGTGGTGGGAGCCGCTCAAGGCCGGCACCACCCCCGTGCGCTGACGCCCCCGTGAAGGTGCTCGTCACCGGCGCCCGCGGCCAGCTCGGCACCGACGTCGTCGCCCGGCTGAGCGCACCCGGCCACCACGAGGTGGCCGCCACCGGCGCCGCCGACCTCGACGTCGGCAGCCGCCAGGCGGTGCTCTCAGCGGTGACCGGGTGGCGGCCCGACCTCATCGTCAACTGCGCGGCGATGACCGCGGTCGACCGCTGCGAGGCCGAGCCCGACCTCGCGTACCGGCTCAACGCCCTCGGCCCCCGCCACCTGGCGGAGGGCGCGGCGCGCGTCGGCGCCCACCTGGTGCACGTGTCGACCGACTACGTCTTCGACGGCACCAAGACCGGCGCCTACCTCGAGTGGGACGCCCCCAACCCCCGGTCGGTCTACGGCGCCTCCAAGCTCGCCGGCGAGCGCGAGGTGCTCACCGTGGCCCCCGGCGCCACGGTCGTGCGCACGTCGTGGGTGTGCGGCCCCCACGGCCACAACATGGTCAAGACCGCCCTCCGCCTCGCCGACGCCGGCGGCCCCATGCGCTTCGTCGACGACCAGCACGGCTGCCCCACCTTCACCGCAGATCTGGCCGCCGCCGTCGTCGCCCTCGGCGTCGACCGCCGCCCCGGCCTGTTCCACGTCACCAACCAGGGACCCACCACCTGGTACCGCTTCGTGTGCGACGTGCTCGCCGCCGCCGGCCGTGACCCGGGGGTGGTCACCCCCATCACGACCGCCGACTACCCGCTGCCCGCCCCCCGGCCGGCGAACTCCGTGCTCGACAACGCCGCCCTCCGCCTCTCCGACCTGCCCCTGCTGGCCGACCACCACGAGCCCCTGGCACGCACCGTCCGGGCCCTGCTCGCATGACCCCCGCAGCCGTCGAGGCGGTGGTCGTCAACCACAACGCCGCCGACCACCTCGCCGCCTGCATCGCCAGCCTCCGGGCCGCCGGGGTCGACCGGGTGGTCGTCGTCGACAACGCCTCCGACGACGCGTCGGAGGCCGTTACCCGCAGGGCCGGCGCCGACTGGCTACCCGCCGGCGCCAACCTGGGCTACGGCCGGGCGGCCAACCTGGCCGCAGCCCGGTTGCAGGGGCCGGCCGTGCTCGTCGCCAACCCCGACCTGGTCGTCGACGCCGGCGCCGTCGCCGCGCTCGTCGCCCGTCTCGATGCCGAGCCCGACCTCGGGGTCGTCGGCCCGCAGATCACCAACCCGGACGGGTCGCTGTACCCGTCGGGGCGGCGCTTCCCCGACATGGTCGACGCCATCGGCCACGGCCTGCTCGGAGCGGTCAACCCCGACAACCGGTTCACTGCCCGCTACCGGATGCTCGGCTGGGACCACGCCGACGCCGCCCGCGTCGACTGGGTGTCGGGCGCGTGCATGCTCGTGCGCCGCGCCACCTGGGAGGCCGTCGGGGGCTTCGACCCCGCCTACTTCATGTACATGGAGGACGTCGACCTCTGCTGGCGGGTGGCCAGGGCCGGCTGGGGTGTGGGCTACGAGCCGGCGGCGACGGTGATGCACGTGCAGGGGGCGTCGACCCGGCGCCACCCCTACCGGATGCTCGCCGCCCACCACCGTTCGATGTGGCGCTTCGCCCGCACCACGACGACCGGCGCCCGACGGGCCGCCCTGCCGCTGGTCGCCGTCGGCCTCACCGGTCGCCTGGTGGCGACGGCGGTCGAGCACAGGGTCGGGCTGCTGGCCCGGCCCGACGCCCGGCGGGTGCCCCGGGCGGGCGACCTGTAACCTGCCCCGGCGGTATGGGCAAGGCTTCGTCGAGCAAGAAGGTCGCGCGCGCCGCGAGCGCCGGTGGGAGCCGCACCACGGCGAGGCGCCGACCCTGGAACTTCTACGGGGCGGTGCTGCTCGTGCTCGTGCTCGGCCTCGCCGGCACGGCCGTGAGCCGCCACGACCGCAACGCCAGCATCGCCAACGCGGGGGCGGTGCAACCGACCGTCGGCGGCACCCCGTGGCACGAGGCCCTCGCCGTCGACATCTGCGGCACCGTCCAGCCGAACATCACGACGACCAAAGACCCGGTCGGCATCACGACCAACGGCGACGGGGTCATCCAGATCCACCCGTTCAAGAAGTCGGCCGCTGGCCGCAACGCCACGCTCGGGAAGTTCGCCAGCTCGGTCGGCATGAAGCTCGACGCCGCCGAGCTGCAGCTGCCGGGCGGGAAGCTCTACCGAGACGGTGACAAGTGCAACGGCCAGCCCGGCCACGTCTACGTCAAGGAGTTCGCCTACCCGGGCTCGACGGTCGGCACCATCGACAAGTCCGCCCCCGACAGCGTCCGCCTCGCCGACGGGCACATGCTCACCGTGGCGTTCGTGCCCGCCGGCCAGAAGGGCGCCATCCCCGCCCCGCCCAAGTCGGTGCAGGACGCCCTGACCACGGCCATGGCGTCGAGCTCCACCACCTCCACCAGCTCGACCACCCCGGGCGCCCCCACCACCGCACCGGCCACCACCGCACCGGCCACCACCGCACCGGCCACCACCGCGCCTGCCACCACCGCGCCTGCCACCACCGCGCCGGCGACCACCGCGCCGCCGACGACGGCCCCGGCCACCACCGCGACCTCCGCCCCGTGAAGGCCGTCGTGCTGGTCGGCGGCCGGGGCACCCGCCTCCTGCCGCTGACCGAGACGGCGCCCAAGCAGATGCGGCCCGTGGCCGGACGGCCGATGATCGAGTGGGTGCTCGAGCACCTCGCCGCCCACGGCATCGACGAGGTGGTGCTCTCCCTCGGCTACCGGCCCGACGCCTTCACCGACGCCTACC
>DASTHS010000142.1:0-5287 GCA_035718085.1 Acidimicrobiales bacterium
TGATCGCCCCGAGGTCGGCGGAGAACTGCGTCTCGAAGGCGACCGGCGCAGCCCGCTCCGTGCCGTAGGTGTCGAGCAGCCGCCCGTCGGCCACCGAGCGCAGCACCAGGTCGAGCTTCCAGGCCAGGTTCATGGCGTCACGCAGGCCGGCGCCGAGGCCCCGCCCGGCGAAGGGCGGCATCTGGTGGGCGGCGTCGCCGGCGAGCAGCACCCGGCCGTCGGCCCACGTCTCGACCATGCGGGCGGCGAAGCGGTAGAGGGCATGGCGCTCGACGCGGCAGTTCCCAGGCCGGTAGCCCCACGGCTCGAGCAACGCCCAGGTCGAGGCCTCCGTGGCCAGGTGGGCGGGGTCTTCGCCGGGGAGCACCATGAACTCGAATCGGCGGCGCCCGGGGCCACCCGACACGGCGGTGGTCGGCCGCGCCGGGTCGCACACCTGCACGTTGCACGGCGTCCACGGCCGGGGCTCGGCGGGCACCACGTCGACGATCAGCCAGTCGGCCGACGGCGCGGCGTCGGGCATCTCGGTGCCCGCCAGGTCCCGCACGGTGCTCGAGGCGCCGTCGGCGCCGACGACCCACCCGTCGAGGCCGGCGAGCGACGTGACCTCCGTGCCGCGCTCGACGGTGACGGTGGCCAGCCCGTCGAGGCGGCGGGCCAGTGCCGCCTCGAGGTCGGGGTGGTGGAACATCGACGAGTCGGGCCACCCCGCCCAGCCGAGCGGCCCGTCGGGCTGCAGGCGCAGCAGGACCTCGCCCGACGCCGAGCGCCACTCGTAGACGTCCATGACCTCCGTCGCCGGCGCCAGCGCCGTCATCACGCCGGCGGCGTCGAGCACCCGGGCGGCGTGGTGGTCGAGGTGCACGGCACGCGGTGCGTCGGTCGGCGCGCGGCGGCGCTCGACGACCCGCACCCGGTGGCCGGCGTCGCCCAGGAGGGCGGCGACGGTCATGCCCACCGGCCCGGCGCCGACGACGGTCACGTCGGGGGCGGAGGCCACCTGGCGACCTTACGGTGACCGGGGTGGTTGGGTGGGAGGGTGCCGTTGCCCACCGCCCGCCCCCGCAACGACACCCGCCAGTACGACGACCTGGCCGACGAGTGGTGGGCGCCCCGAGGCGCCTTCGCCATGCTGCACTGGCTGGCCGCGGCGCGTGCCGCCCTCGTGCCGGCCCCTCCGGCGGCGGGAGCCGTGCTGGTCGACCTCGGCTGCGGCGGTGGCCTGCTGGCGCCGCACCTGCGCGGCTACCGCCACGTCGGGGTCGACCTGACCGCATCGGCCTTGCGCTTGGCCGCCGGCCACGGGGTCACCTCGGTGCGCGCCGACGTGACGGCCGTGCCGCTGGCGTCGGGCTGCGCGTCGGTGGTGTGCGCCGGGGAGATCCTCGAGCACGTGCGCGACCCCGCTGCGGTGGTCGCCGAGGCCTGCCGGCTGCTGGCCCCGGGCGGCACGCTGGTGGTCGACACCATCGCCGACACCCGCCTGGCCCGCCTGGTCGCCGTGGAGGTGGCCGAGCGCGTCCCCGGCACGGCGCCGCCGGGCATCCACGATCCGAGCCTGTTCGTGGACCGCCGGGCGCTGGTGGCGACCGCCGAACGCCACGGGGTGACCCTACGGCTGCGCGGCCTGCGGCCCAACTGGCTGGAGCTGGCGGCGTGGGCGGCTGGCCGGCGGCCCACCGTGACCATGGTGCCGTCGTGGACCACGGCCGTGCTGTTCCAGGGATGGGGCGTGAAGCGGTGAGCACGACGGCGGCCATCGTCGGCGCCGGGCAGGCGTTCCCCGCCGGGCGGACCCAGGAGGAGTACTGGGACCGCTTCTACGGGCCGCACGTCGGCGGCAACCGCTGGGCGCGGGCGGTGTTCCTCTCCGCCGGCTGCACCACCCGCCACACCGCCGTCGACCCGACCGTGGAGGACATCTCCGGCTGGTCGACGGGCGCGCGCATGGGCCGCTACCTGGCCGAGGCGCTGCCGCTGGCCGAGGCCGCCGCCCGTGGCGCCCTCGCCGCCGCCGGGCTCGGGGTGGCCGACCTGGGCCTGCTGGCCGTCGTGTCGTGCACCGGCTACACCACCCCCGGCCTCGACATCCGCCTGGCGGAGGCGCTCGGCGCCGACCCGTCGCTGCAGCGGCTGCTGATCGGGCACATGGGCTGCTACGCCGCCCTCCCCGGTCTGGCGGCGGTGGCCGACACCGTCGCGGCCAGGGGGCGGCCGGCGTTGCTGGTGTGCGCCGAGGTGGCCAGCCTGCACGTGCAGCCGCCGTCGGTCGGTGGTGGGCGCCTGACCGCCGAGCACATGGAGCAGGTGGTGGCCCACGCCCTCTTCTCCGACGGCGCCGCCGCCGTCGTGGTGGCCCCCTCGGGTGCGCCAGGGGCGTTGGAGGTGCTCGACGTCGCCGCCCGCACCGACGTGGCCGCCGCCGACCACATGCGCTGGGACATCACCGACCTCGGCTTCCGCATGGGCCTGTCGCGGCGGGTGCCCGACGTGCTCGCCCGCCACGTGGGCGCCCTCGCCGACGGGCTGCTCGCGGCGCACGGCCTCGGGCGCGACGACGTGGCCGGCTGGGTCGTGCACCCCGGCGGTCCACGGATCCTCGACGTGGTCGCCGAGCAGCTCGGCCTGGACGCCCACGCCCTCGACTCGGCCCGGGCGGTGCTCGACGAGCACGGCAACTGCTCGTCGGGCACGGTGCTGGCCGTGCTCGACCGGTGGCGGGCCGCCGCGTCGCCCGCGCCCGGCAGCCATGCCGTGATGCTCGCGTTCGGGCCGGGCCTGACCATCTACGGGGTGCTCCTGCGAGTCGGGTGACCGCCCGCCGGGCAGGGCGGCACGCCCCCGAGGCTTGGCCGGCGACCGGCTCGGGTACGGGCATGCGGTGGAGACGATCAAGGCGCTGATCGAGCGCTTCGACCAATGGCAGCAGCGGCACCGTGCGCCGGCCGTGGTGTGGGCCGTGAACAAGAAGTACGGCGACGACCGGGGCGGCTACCTCGCCGCCCTGATCGCCTACTACGGGTTCATCTCGATCTTCCCCCTGATGCTGGCCGCGTTCTCGATCGCCGCCTTCGTGCTGGGTGGTCACGTCAACGCGCTCAGCTCCATCTACAAGCACCTGGCGAACTTTCCGGTGCTCGGCCCGTCGGTCGCCGCCCTGGAGAAGGGCCACCTGTCGGGCTCGATCCTGGCCGTCGTGATCGGCCTCCTGGGTCTGGTCTGGGGCGCGACGGGGCTGGCCAAGACGATGCAGCACGTCAACGACGAAGCGTGGAACGTGCCCGGCCGTGAGCGGATCGGCTTCCCGGACACCATCATCGTGTCGCTCGAGTGGTTCGCCGTCTTCGGTCTCGGCGTAGTGCTGTCGTTCGGTCTGTCGTCGTTCGGTGCCGCCATCCACTGGGGCGCCATCGGACCGATCGTCTCCAACGTGGTCGCGTTCGCCGTCGACCTGGGCTTCTACCTCGTGTCGTTCAAGCTCTTCACCCACAAGGAGGCCACGTGGCGCCAGCTGCTCCCCGGCGCGGTGCTGGGCAGCCTGTCGTGGACGGTGCTGACAGGGGTGGGGATCGGGCTGCTCCAGCACGACGTGTCGCACGCCTCCGCCCTCTACGGAACGTTCGGCACGACCATCGGCCTCATCGGGTTCGTCTACCTGATCGCCCGCATCTCGATCTACGGGGTCGAGCTGAACGTGGTGCTCGACCGGCACCTGTGGCCCCGCACGGTCACCAGCCCCCCGCTGTCGACCGCCGACAGGCAGCAGTTGATCGACCTGGCCCGCCGAGAGGAGCGGTCGAAGGACGAGACCGTGCGGGTCGAGTTCTGAGCACCCCGGCGACCTAGGCTCGGCCCTCCCGGGCGCGTGGTGGAACGGTAGACACAGCGGGCTTAAACCCTGCGGCCTCGCGGCATGAGGGTTCGACTCCCTCCGCGCCCACGCAGCCTCAGTGCAGTGGCCGCCGGCGGGCGAGCACCTCCGGGTTGACGACGTTGGTCGGCGCGCCGGCGGCGAAGGCGTTGACCTGGTCGAAGACGTCGCTGAAGTGCCGCTCCCACTCGTCCTCGGTGACGTAGCCGATGTGCGGGGTGGCGACGACGTTCGGCATGGCCAGCAGCGGATCGTCGGTGTCGGTGAGCGGCTCACGCTCGAACACGTCGACGGCGGCGCCCCCCGGCCGCCCGGTGCGCAGCGCGGCGACGAGGGCACCGGGTTCGAGGAGCTCGGCCCGGCTGGTGTTCACGAGCACGGCGTCGGGACGCATGAGGGCCAGGTCGGCCGCGGACACGGCGCCCCTGGTGGCCGGTACCAGGCGCAGGTGGAGCGTGACCACGTCGGAGCTCGCATAGAGCTCCTGCTTCGACGAGGTCACCCGGTGGCCGTCGGCAGCGGCGCGCTCCCGGGACGGCGCGCTGGCCCAGACGCCGACGTCCATGCCGAAGGCCCGGCCGTACGCCGACACTGCGGCACCGATGCGGCCGTAGCCGTGCACGCCGAGCGTGCGGCCCCGCAGCGTGCGGCCCACCCCCGCCTGCCAGCGGCCGGCGCGCAGCGACGCCACCTGGGCGGGCAGCTGCCGGAACGAGGCCAGGACGAGCGCCCACGTGAGCTCGGCGGTCGCCCAGGAAGGGGTCCCGGGGTGCATGTCCGACGAGACGACGATGCCGAGACGGGTGCAGGCCGCGACGTCGATGTGGGGATGGACGCTGCGCTGGGAGATCAGGCGCAGGGCGGGCAGCCGCTCGAGCAGGGGCGCCCTGACGGCGGTGCGCTCACGGATCAGCACGAGGCATTCGGTGTCCGCGAGTGCCTCCGCCAGCGCGTCGACGTCGTCGAGGTGGTCGGTGCGCACGGTCACCTCGTGGGCGGCGAGCTTGGCGAAGCACCGCAGCCCCGGGATCGTCGAGAACCAGTCGTCGAGGATCGTCACCCTCATCGCCACCACTCCCCCGTCCGATGCCCGCGGCGGGCGCTCGTCGAGATCATGCCGCAGCCGGTCGCGGATGGCAGCCCCGGCTACGGCCCGTCGGTGGCGGGGCGGCGCTCGAGCACCGGGCCGGTGTCGGTGTCGGTGACCGGGGTGCCTTCGACGGCCTGAGCGCCGCTGTCGACGCCGCCGTGCTGCTCGGGCACGGTGCCGCCCTGCTCGCCCGGCACCCGCTCGTCGGGGTCGGGTGCCTGGAACTCGGCCGGCTGCGGGAACTCGGCGCGCCGCTCCGGGCCCTCGTCACTCAGGCGGCTCACCTCCGGGCTCCCACCGGGCGACCGGGCCCGGGGCCCGGCGAG
>DASTHS010000143.1:0-10589 GCA_035718085.1 Acidimicrobiales bacterium
CGCAGCACCGTGCGTTCCCCGGTGTCGTCGCCGGCGGGCCGGCGGCCGGCATCGGGATCGACCAGCACCAGCGGCGACACCGACCACCCCTGCGACGCCTCGACACGCTGGAGCATGCGCGCCAGGTCGACGGCGGTGGCCGGCCGGCCCTCCGGCGCCTTCGCCATCGCCTGGGCCAGCACCCGCTCGAGCTCGGCCGGCACGTCGTCGCGCCCGGTGCGCGGCACCGGGCGCGAGCGGGCCCGCTGCATCAGTGCCGTCGTCGAGTTGTCGCCGCCCGGCTCCTCGAACGGTGACCGGCGCACGAGGAGGTGCCACAGCGTGGCGCCGAGGGAATAGACGTCGGAGCGGACATCCGCGCCGCCGCCGCTGAAGAGCAGCTCGGGGGGAGCCCACGGCACCGAGACGGCCGACGCCTCCTCGGTCGGGTCGTTCGCACTGGTGGCGATGCCGAAGTCGGTGAGACCGGGCTGCCCGTAGGAACTGGTCAGCACGTTGGCGGGCTTGATGTCGCGATGCAGGATGCCGGCGCGGTGGGCGGTCTCGACCGCCGAAGCCAGCTGGACCCCGACGCGCAGCACCTCCGAGACGGCCAGGCGCTCGCTGCGGGCCCGCTCCGCCATGTTGGCGAGCGGGTAGTACTGCATGACGAGGAAGGGGCGGCCGTCGGGGGTGGTGTCGGTGAGGAACACCTGCACGATGTGGGGGTGCTCGGCCAGTCGGGCCATGGCCTCGGCCTCGGCCTGGAACAGCCGGCGGGTCGCCGCCGAGGTCACCGACGCCGACAGGAATTTGATCGCCACCTGCCGCCGGGGGCTCTGCTGTTCGTAGAGGTGCACCTCGGCGTAGCCGCCGGCGCCGAGCGGTCGCAGGTAGGTGTAGCCGGGGATCTCCGTCCTGGCGCTCATGGCTGCACCTCGTAGAGGAAGCCGACGCCGTCGGCGAGGGTCACCACCGTGCCCGCCTCGATGGGCTCGGGGGCATGGGGCCGCAGGCGGACGGCGTCACGGCCCGGGCGGGTCACCCAGGTGCCGTTGCGCGACTCTTGGTCTTCGACCAGGACGTGCCAGCCGTCGAGGATCACCCGCACATGGGCCCGCGACACGTCGGGCGATGCGTCACCGAGCCGGATCAGGTGGGCGCGCCGGGCGCTCGGCGCCTCTTTCGGCTCGCGGCCGAGCAGCACGTCGCGGTCGAGGGTCACCGGGTCGCCGGTGGAGAGGCGCAGCACCCCGAGCGGCGGCCGTGCCACCGAGGTGGCGACCTGGTCGGGCACCTCGATCCCGCAGCGCCGGCAGTGCGGCGCGGAGGGAGGGTTCAGGTGGCCGGCCAGGCACCGGACGGCGGGCACGACCGGGCCCTCGGGGTCGATCGCGTCGTCGGCGGCCACCCGATCGAAGGCGCCCAGGAGCGCGTCACGGCTCACCGTCATCCCGGCATCGGGCGTCGGGCCGGCCGGCGCCGGTCTCGCTGCCCCCGCCGACGCCGGCGGGGTCACCGGCTCGACCCGGAGCGGCGCCACCACCGGCGCCACCACCGGCGCCAGCACCTGGGGCGCCGCCGCGGCGCGGGTGGTGGCCACGTCGGGGGCGTCGGCGGCCGGCGCGGTGGCCGGCCGCAGCCACGGCACCCCCGAGATCAGGTCGTCGGCCCCTGTGCTGTCCGGCAGCGACGCAGCTGGGGGCTCGGGTGCGGTGGGTGCCACCACTGGCACGACTGCGGTGGCGGCGGCAGGCGCGTCGTCGAGGGCCTTTGCGTCGTCGACGGAGCCGGCCTCGGCATCGGCTCCCACCCGCACGGCCGCGTCTTCGACCGTCCGGGTGATCGTCGCGCCGAAGAGGTGGTCATAGGCACCCGACGCCGCCACGTCCTCGGGCGGGGGCGTCGGCTCGGGCGGCGGCGTCGGCTCCGGCGGCGGCGTCGGCTCCGGGACCGCGCCGGGGGCAGGTGCCCTGCCGGGCGGCGGATCGACCGGCGCGGCGGGCGCCGGGCCCACCGACTCGTGCCCGCCGACTCGGGGCGCGGGCTGCGCGGTCGCCTGCGCCGGCGGGGCCACGCTCGCCGCCGCCCCCCTGACGGTGATCGACCCCGCACGCACGACCCCGTGGGCCAACGGCAGGGTCGCGCCGACGCCTTCGGTGGCCCCGCGCAGCTCGAGCCTGTCGGGGACGGGCGCGCATCGCCGTTCTGACCAGATGAGCGAGTCGGCCCTCACCTCCTCGTCACCGACGACCGCGCCGGCGAGGCCACGGACGACGAGCCGCATCGAGCCGTCGGCACCAAGGTCGGCGACGGCGAACGACGGCAGCGCCCCGACGCCGTCGGCGAGGAGCACGTCGAGCACGTCGTGGAGCGGGGCGTCTCCCTGCACGGCCGCCCAGAGGGCACCGGGTGCCGCGCTGTCGTCGGGCAGGTCGACGAGCAGCCAGGTGCGGGGGCCGGCGATGCCCAACCACTGCCCCAGCCGATACTCGGCCCCAGCGCTCACGCGTGCTGCTCCAGCTCGCCGCGCGGCTGGGTTCGCTCGGCGACGGCGGACGCCGTGGGCCCGTCGACGACGACGACGGTCACGTTGTCGGAGCCGCCGGCTTCCACCGCTGCGTCGACGAGCCGCTGGGCGACGATCGCGGGATCGGCGGCCGACGCGAGCAGCTCGGCGATCCGACCGTCGTCGAGCTCGCCGGTGAGGCCGTCGGAGCAGACCAGGAACCGCTCCGACGCCGACGGCGGGAACAGCCACGAATCGACCTTGACGCCCGACGGGGTGCCCAGCACCCGCGTCACGACGTGGCGCCGCTCGTGGCTGCGCTCCTCGCCCGGGGCGATCCGGCCGGCTGCCAGCAGCTCCTGGACCTCGGAGTGGTCGACCGTGAGCTGCACCAGGCGGCCCTCCATCAGCGCGTACACCCTGCTGTCACCCACGTTGAAGACCATCCAGTGCGGCTGCCCGGCCGCGTGCACCTCGACGAGGCCGCTGACGGTGGTGCCCATCCCGCGACACGACGGGTCGCGCTCTGCCTGTGCCACCACCGCACTGTTGGCCGCCACCACGGCGTCGGTGACATCGCTGGCGGAGGCGTCACCGGCCGGCCTCGACGCCGCCCCGGCGAGCGTCTCGAGCGCCGTGGTGCTGGCGAGCCGCCCACCGGCGTGGCCTCCCATGCCGTCGGCGACGACGAACCAGCCATTCGTGCACAGGTAGCCGTCTTCGTTCACCGCGCGCCGCCGCCCCACATCGGTGGCCGCACCCCATGCAGTTGTGATCACCCAGTCACCGCCCAGCACCCCATTCGCCCCTTCGGCCCACCGAAACGTAGCCACGGGAATGCCTTTGCACAACAGGGCAATGACCACAATTGCCTCTGATGCGGTCCGGGTATGCCGGGTTGATCTCCCGTCGTTCCAGTTGTGCGCATTGGCGCCAACCGCAACGGGGGCAGCCCGCAAAGCCCGCTGCACCCCGGGTCCCCGGCTACAGTCCCGGGCCGGGCAGCCGCGCCGCGCGCTGCCGTTGTCGGGGCGAAGAGGTGACGATGTTCTGCACGCAATGTGGGGCGAGCAATCCCGGACATGCGGCATTTTGTGGCACGTGCGGCGCGGCATTGCCCGTGGCGGCCGCGACGGCCCCCGACGCCCCGCCGTCGGGCGAAGCCCGAGGCGGTCACCCGCTCGACCCCCACCTCACCGTGGCACGCGACGCGCTGGCGCGGGAGGCGACCGGCCCCGGCCGGGTCGGGACACCGGGCCCGCCGAGCGGGGCGGGGCTCGGCACCGGGTCGGCCCCGCCGGTGACGCCGGCGTTCGACGCCCGCCCCCCGGTCGCACCCACCTTCCACGCCGCCCCGGTCCCACCGATGGCCGCGCCGTCGCTGCCCCCGCCGCCGGCCTGGGCGACGGGCGCCGGCGGGACCGCCACCGGGGCCGACCAGGCGCCGCCCCCGTTGCCGGGCCCGGCCATGCCGCCCTACTCGCCGATGCCGCCGGGACCCGCTGGGGCCTCGGTCGGGGCCGACCGGGCCACGTGGGGCATGCGGGCCGGCGCCTACCTCATCGACGTGGGGGTCATCGCCGGGCCGACGCTGGTGCTGTCGGTCCTCGGTCGCGTCGCCGTGGTGTTCGCCGTGCTGAACGCCATCTGGACCCTCGTGCTGATCGCCCTCTGCGTCTGGATCGCGGTGCAGGTCGGCTCGGTCGGCGGCTCACCGGGCATGCGCGTGGTCGGGCTGCGGTGCGTGTCGGCCAAGACGGGCGGCCTCCCGGGAGGGGGCACCGGCTTCCTGCGGTCGCTCTACCACGGCCTCCTGGCCATCCCCTGCGGCATCCCGATGGTGGTCGACCTGCTGTTCCCGCTCTGGGACGCTCAACGCCAGACCCTCGCCGACAAGATGGCCGGCACCTACGTCGTGGTCGCCGACAAGCAGCGCTTCTCGATCGCCCCCCCCGGCACGTTCGGCTGGGGACCGTTCTGGCTCACCGGCCACGACCCGGCGGCGCCGCCGCGCTGATCAGGCGCCGCCGGCGCTGACCACCATGTCGGTGACGAAGCCGGCGACGAGGCCGGCGAAGATCCCCCAGTAGAGGATCGACGGGCGGCCGGCCTTGGTGCCCACCCGGATCAGCTGCACCACCACGTAGAGGATCGAGCCGGCGGCCAGGGTGAGGAACACGACGGCCATGGCCCGGTTGGTGACGGCGTGGCCGACGATGGTGCCGATGAACGTGGGGCCGCCGCCGATGGCGGCCAGCACGAGCAGCTGGCCCCATGACGGCCGCTCGCGCTCGGCGGCCAGGGGGGCGACGATGCCGAAGCCCTCGGTGGCGTTGTGCAGGGCGAAGCCGATGACCAGCACGGTGGCCAGGCCGATGGCGCCGGCGGCGGCAGACTCGCCGATGGCGAGGCCCTCGCCGAAGTTGTGCAGGCCGATGCCGACGGCGATGAGGAAGCTGAGCCGCCGCGCCGGCGACCAGCCGGCCATGCCGCGCACCGCGGGCACCAGCTCGTCGGCCGCCACCGCGCCGGGGCCGGGCGACCGCCGGGAGGCGGGGTCACCGGAGTCGGAGCCGGGGCCGGAGACCGGCACCGGCCGGGCGCCGCGTGCCGCCAGGCGGGCCATCAGGTTCTCTTGGTGGGCGAGCGACAGCAGGCCGATGCCCGTGCCGCCGAGGAACAGGGCGCCGTAGCCGAGCACCGGGCCCATGCCGCCGGCGCCGCTGTGCAGCTTGGAGAGGGCGCCGTCGAGGGGGGCGTAGGCGGCGGTGAAGACGTCCCAGATCAGGAAGACCAGGATGCCGGTGGCCAGCGACGACAGCCACAGCCGGAGGGCGGGGCGGGGGGCTCGCAGGCGGCCGAGGGGCAGCCCGAGCAGGATCGTGGCCCCGGCGATGGCGCCTAGCAGCAGGGTGCGGCTCTCATCCACCCCTCGCATCTTAGGCGCACCTAAGACCAACCGGCAAACCGCCCGTCAGGTGCGGATCCCGGCCACCACCAAGTCGAACATGCGGGCCTGGCGCTCGGGGTCGGGCGCCGACGCGTTGACCAGCACGATGCCGTGCACCAGGCGCATGACGTCGGTGAGGTCGATGTCGGCGCGCACCGCGCCCGACGCTTGGGCCCGGGCCAGCAGCACGGCGGCGGCCTCCCGCATGCGGCCGTAGGCGGCGTTGGCCGGCGTGCCCTCGGTCTTCTTCGCCGTCAGCACCGACGAGCCCAGGCACTGACCCCGCGACCCGAACTCCAAGTTGGCCCGCAGCCAGGCCTCGAGGGCCGACCCCGGCTCGTCGGCCGCTGCCAGCCGCTCGGCCTGGGTGGTGAGGGCGTCGATCTCCTCGAGGAACACCGCCTCCAGGAGGTCGGTGCGGGTGGGGAAGTGCCGGTAGAGGGTGCCGATGCCCACCCCGGCGGCCCGGGCCACGTCTTCGAGCGCCGTGTCGCCCCCTGCGGCGGCCACGGCGACGCGGGCGGCGGCGACGATCTTGTCGCGGTTGCGGCGGGCGTCGGAACGCAGCGGCTTGGCGGTGGCATCGACGGCGGTCACGGCGACCTCGGGAGGGGTGGCGGAAGAAGATGTTGTGAAGTGGAGGCATCCTCCGTATAGTTTCCGGAGGCAGCCTCCACTCTACGGCCCCCGCCCCGATCTGGGAAGCGCGGGCCGCTGCCTCTCCCGCCCCACCTCCGCGAAGGAGCCCCTTGCCCTCCACCTCACGCGCCCCGTCACGCTCGACCGGCCTCGCGCTGGCCGTGATCGTCACCTGCCAGCTCATGGTCGTGCTCGACGCCACCGTCGTCAACATCGCCCTCGCCCCGATCCAGCGGGCCCTGCACTTCTCGCCCGCCGGCTTGTCGTGGGTCGTCGACGCCTACAGCCTCGCCTTCGGCGGCCTGCTGCTGCTCGGCGGCCGGGCCGGCGACATCTTCGGCCGCCGGCGCATGCTCGTCGCCGGCCTCGCCCTCTTCACCCTGGCCAGCGCCGTCGGCGGCCTGGCCACCGACTCGGCCATGCTGCTCGCCGCCCGGGCCGTGCAGGGCATCGGCGCCGCCCTGGCCTCGCCGAACACCCTCAGCCTGATCACCGCCACCTTCCCCGAGGGGCCGGCCCGCAACCGGGCCCTGGGCGTGTTCACCGCGGTGTCGGCTGGCGGCGGCTCGCTCGGCCTCGTGCTCGGCGGCTTCCTCACCTCCGAGGCCTCGTGGCGCTGGGTGCTGTTCATCAACGTGCCGATCGGGCTGGCCATCATCGCCCTCGCCCCCCGGGTGGTGACCGAGCCGCCCCGCAACGGCGGGCGCGTCGACCTGATCGGCGCCGCCCTGGCCACCGGTGGCCTCACCGGCGTCACCTTCGCCGTCATCCGCCTCGCCGAGCACGGGTCTGCCGCCCTGGTCGCCGGTCCCGCCGCCGTGGGTGTGGCCCTCCTGGTCGGCTTCGTGGTCACCCAGACCCGCCGCGCCGACCCCCTGCTGCCCCTCCGCCTGGTCACTGACCGCCTCCGGGGCCCGTCCTACCTGGGCGTGCTGCTGGTGCCGTCGGTGATGTTCGGTGTGTTCTTCCTGCTCAGCCAGTACCTCGAGCTGACCCTGCACTTCAGCGCCATCCGCACCGGCTGGGCGTTCCTGCCCCTCACCGGGATGATCTTCCTCTCCAGCCGCATCACCCCCCGCATCGTGGCGTCGGTCGGCGCCCGGCCGCTGCTGCTCTTCGGGCTGTGCGTGCTGACCGTGGCCACCTTCTGGATCTCCCGGGCCACCCCGTCGGGCGGCTACCTCACCGACCTGCTCGGGCCGTTCACCCTCTTCGGGATCGGCGCCGGGTGCTGCTTCATGCCGCTCAGCGTGGTCATCCTCACCGGGGTGCCCGCCGCCGACGCCGGGGCGGCGTCGGGGGCCATGCAGACCATGCAGCAGACCGGTGGCGCCCTCGGCGTGGCCGCCCTCACCGCCGTGGCGTCGTCGCACGGCCGCCAGGGCGCCCTCGAAGTGGCCGCCGGGGTGATCGTGGTGGCGCTGGCGCTGGCCTTCACCCTCATCCGCCCCGCCCGCCCGGAGGCGCTCGACGGCGAGGGCGACGCCGAGGTCGGCGTGCTCGTGGCGATGGCCGAGTAACCGACACGGTCCCCCCGGTGCAGCACGGGGGCGCCCGGCCGCTACAGGCCGAGCGCCCCCAGCACCGTCTGGCCGAGCAGGAACAGGCTCATCGCCGAGATGGCCGCCACCGACAGCGTCGCCGCTGCCCGGAACGCCCGGCCGTTGGCGGCGTCGCCGAGCAGGCTCCGGCGGTTCGACATCACCAGGATGAACACCAGCACCACCGGCGTGACCAGGCCCTGCAGCACCTGCGTGCCGATGAGCAGCCGGATCAGGTTCACCGGCGTCATGGCCACCGCCGCGCCCAGCAGGAGCTGGAGGGTGAACAGGCCGAGGAAGAGGGGGGCCTCGCGGAAGCGTCGCGACACCGACCGCTCGACCCCGACCGCCTCGCTGATGGCGTAGGAGCTCGACAGCGGCACCACCGCCCCGGCGAGGGCGGACGCCCCGAGCAACCCGACGGCGAAGAGCAGCTCGGCCCCCGACCCCGCCACCGGGCGCAGCGCCTCGGCGGCCTGCTTGGCCGAGGTGAGGGCCCCGGTGCCACCGATGGCGGCCGCGGTGGCGATGATGATCATGACCGAGATGACGTCGGCGAAGATGGCCCCCGTGGCGGCGTCGGCCCGCACGCTGCGGTAGTCGGCGGCGGCGGCCCCCCGGTCGACCACCCCCGCGGCTGCGTAGAGCTGCATGTAGGGGCTGACGGTGGTGCCGATGAGGGCCACGCCGAGCAGCAGGAAGTCCGACGACGCCACGAAGTGGGGGGCGACGAGATCGGCGCCCACCTTCCCCCAGTCGGGGTGGGCCAGCACGGCGGCGACCGGGTAGGCGAAGAACCCGAGCGAGAGCACGAGGAAGATGCGCTCGGCGTACCGGTAGGAGCCGAACAGCACCAGGGCCCAGATGGCAACGGCGGCCACCGGGATGACGGCGTAGCGGCTGACCCCCACCAGCTCGAAGGCGGCGCCGATGCCGGCGAACTCCGAGACGACCAGGCCGGTGTTGGCCAGCAGCACGCACACCAGGGCCAGGCCCGTGAGGCGGAGGCTGAACTGCTCGCGGATGAGGGCGGCCAGGCCCTTGCCGGTGAAGGTGCCCAGGCGCACGGCCATCACCTGCACCAGCACCAGGGCCACGGTGACCAGCACCATGAAGAACAAGGTGCGGTAGCCGTACTGCGACCCGGCCGACGCGTACGTGGCGATGCCGCCGGCGTCGTTGCCGGCGTTGGCGGCGATGATGCCGGGGCCGGCCACCGCGGCGTAGGCCAGCACCCGGCGCAACGGGCCCGGCAGGCGGGCGGTGAGCCGGGCCACCGTGCGGGTGGCGCGGCCGACCGACTCGGCGGCGGGGGCGTCGCTCACTGCAACAGCCGCGGGAAGTGCAGCCGGCCCTGGCCGGGGGAGAGGGCGTCGAGCACGTCGTCGGCGAGGATGCGACCGACCGGCCGCCGGTCAGGGTCGACGACCAGCACCGACGAGCGGCGCGACTCGATGAGCCGGCTGGCCACCTCCTCCACGCCGGCGTCCTCGGCGACGGTCACCGGGTCGTGGTGGCGCTCGGCGACCATCAGCTCCTCGAAGGTCGTCGACGGGTCGGCCACGAGCACGTCGAAGAGTGGGATGTCGGCCAGCAGGTGGCCGAGACCGTCGACCACCACCACCGCGTCGATCTCGTTGCGCTGCTCGACGCGGTCGCGCAGGCGGGCGACGATCACCGCCACCTCGTCGTCGGGGTGGACCCGCGCCAAGGTGCTGGTCATGAACCCGGCGGCCTCGTCGGCGGGGTGCTCGAGCAGGTCGGTGAGCTGGCGGGCGGCGCGGTCCGACATGTGGTCGAGCAGCTCGTCACGCTCGTCGGGCGCCAGCTCGCGCAGGGCGTCGACCGCCTCGTCGGGCTCCATGGCCTCGACCAGGGCGGCCGCCTGCTCCGGGTCGGCCTCGCGCAGCAGCACCTCGAGCTCGTCGGCCTCCATCTCTTCGAGGGCATCCGCCGCGGTCTCGGGGTCGAGCGAGGCCAGCAGCGCCTGGCGCTCGGCCCGACCGAGGTCTTCGAGCAGGTCGGCGAGCTCGCCGGGCCGCAGCCGGCGCAGCGCCGACTGGGGGGAGCGGAGGCGCACGGCGGCGGGCGTGTCGACCAGGTCGTCGCCGAATGGCTCGACCGCTGCCCAGTCGATCACCCGGTCCGGGGTGGGCCGGGTGCGCAGCCGTCGCGGGCCGAGCCGGCGCAGCAGCGTCTGCAGGCTGACGTCGACGCCGACGAGGCGCACGGTGCCCGCCACCGCCGCCAGGTAGAGGTCGGCGGCCCGGATCACCTGCACGCCGTCGACGTCGACGAGCTGGTGGTCCAGGAGGTCACGGGCCAGCAGCACCTCACCGGGCCGGCGGCGGAACTCGCGCAGGTCGACGCGGGCGGTCGAGAGGGCCACGTGGCTGACCTCGACCCGGGCGATGCCGCCGGCGTCGAGGTAGGTGCGCCGGCCGCCGACGCGCAGCACGATGCCGCTGATCGGCGGGTACGTGTCGGCGCCGCCGCGCACCCGGGCGACGACGTCGACGAGGCGGCCGACCTCCTGGCCGGCCTGGTTGGTGACCCGGGCGCCCACCAGGCCGGCGACCGAGATGAGCCCCTGGCGCAGCACCTGGCCGGGGGTGGGCGTCGCCGGTCGCCCGCTGTGGTGACGCCGGGTGGGCAGGCTGGGGATCGACGGCTTTGCCACAGCTGCCTCCGTGGTCGGCTCCGGGCGTGGGGACGCCCGGTTCTACCCGCTGGCGGCGCCGTCGCCGGCCGCCCGACCGATCGGCGGGGCGGCCCGGGAGCCGGAACGCCTCAGAGGGCGGCCGAGCGGCCCGGCACCACCGCGGCGTGGAGGCTGACCAGCACGCCCGAGAGCACCGCCGTCGAGTCGCCGAGGCCGAAGCGGAGGCCGGCGGCGAGCAGGGCGAGGAAGATGCCGATGAGGCCGCTGGCGAGGTCGTCGGCGGCCACGTCGCTGCGCACGTCTCCGGTC
>DASTHS010000144.1:0-3204 GCA_035718085.1 Acidimicrobiales bacterium
GCCCACGCCGTTGGGGGTGAGCAGGGGGTAGACCACCTCATCGACGCGGCCTCCGTCGGGAGTGGCGTAGTAGAGGCCGCCCCGGTCCATGTCGCGGTCGCGGGTCTTGCCCAGGTCGGTGAACCAGAAACCGCCGGCGGCATCGAAGACGATGTCGTTGGGGCCTTTCAGGGCGTGCTGGCCCACGTGGTCGTAGACGTCGGCAACGTCGCCGGTGGCGGGGTCGACCCGCTGGATCCGGCCCCCGATGTAGTCGCCGGGCTGGTGCCCGGGGGCGACGATGCCGCCGAGATCGTGCCATTCGAAGCCGCCGTTGTTGCAGACGTAGATCTTTCCGTCGGGTCCGACGGCGGCGCCGTTCGGGCCGCCACCGCAGTGGGCGACGCGTTCGGCGGTGCCGTCGGTGCGCACCCTGGTGAGGTCACCCGTCTGAATCTCGACGACGACCACGCCGTCGGAGGTGGCGATGGGCCCCTCGGGGAAGTGCAGCTGGTCGGTGAGCAACTCGAAGTCGGCCATCAGGTGGTTCCTCTCGTCGGGACGGTGGGGGCGGTCGGGGCGGCGCTGTACCGGTCGCGCAGGTCGCGCTTGAGCACCTTGCCGGTGGCGGTGCGCGGAAGCGGCTCGTCGGCGAAGAAGACTCGCGAGGGCACCTTGAAGCCGGCCAGACGGCCGGCGACGTGGCTCTGCAGGTCGGCCGCCGAGACAGTGACCCCGGCATGGCGCTCCACGACGGCGGTGACTTCCTCGCCCAGTGACCGGTGCGGCAGGCCGATCACCGCTACGTCGGCCACCGCCGCGTGCTCGAAGAGCACGGTCTCCACCTCGGCGCAGTACACGTTCTCGCCGCCGCGGATGATGACGTCTTTCAGGCGGTCGACGACGTAGACGAGCCCGTCTTCGTCGACGTAGCCGAGGTCGCCGGTGTGGAACCACCCGTCGGTGAACGCCGCCGCCGTCGCATCCGGCTTGCACCAGTAGCCGCGCACCACGTTCGGCCCCCGGAACCACAGCTCGCCGACGACGCCCGGGCCGGCGTCGGTGCCGGTCTCGGGCGCCACGATGCGTAGGTCGGCGCCGGGGACGCAGCGCCCCACGCTGTCGGGGTGCTCGAAGTACTCGGTGCCGGAATTGACAACGATGGCTGAGGTCGTCTCGGTCAGGCCGTAGCCGTTGCCGGGCGACACCCGCCGGTCGAAGTGGTGCTCGATGGTGCGGATGAGGTCCGCCGGCACGGGTGCACCGCCCGACCCCATGCCGCTGAGGGTCTCGAACTGCAGGTCGTGCGCCTCGGCGTGGTCGAGCAGTTTGCGGAGCAGCGTCGGCACCATCGACGCCGCGGTCACCTGCTCGCGCTGGATGATGTCGGCGGCCTCGGCGGTGTCCCACTTGTACATGAGGGAGACCTTGGCGCCGAAGGCGGTGCCGACGTAGAGGCCGCTCAGCCCACCGATGTGGAAGAACGGGAACGTCTGCAGCATCGACGTCTGCGGCAGGTCAGCCGGCTTCAGGTCCGGCGGGAGGTCGACGCCGGCCATCGCGGCGCCGACCGCCCCGTTGAGCTCGGTGTTGCACAGGTTCGTCAGGTGGTTGCGCTGGCTGGCGACGGCACCCTTCGGGGCTCCGGTGGTGCCGGAGGTGTACATGATCGTGCAGTCGTCGTCGGGGGCGATGTCGACGTCGGGCAGCGCCGCGTCGGGCTCGATGGCCGCCAGCTCGTCGGCCCATGCCACCGCATCGGCCGGCAGGGCCCGTCGGGCCCGCACCGCGACGATGCGCCCGGCCGGCACGTCGGCGCCGAGGCCGTCGAGGCCAGCGATCACCTCGGCGCGCTCACCGTCGGCAACGACGAGCGAGGGCGTGGCGTCGCGGATGCCGTAGGCCAGCTCGTCAGCGGTCCACCAGGCGTTGAGGGGCACGACGACGGCCCCGATGGCCTGCGCCGCCCAGAAGGCCATGACCCACTCGGGGTAGTTACGCATGGCGATGGCCACCCGATCGCCCTTGCCCACCCCCAGGCCGTGCCAGCGGGCGGCCAGGCCGGTGACGGTGCGCAGGTGCTCGGCGAAGCTCCAGCGCTCGCCCTCGTAGACGAGGAAGGGCCGGTCGCCGAATTCCGCAGTCGACTCGAGCACCGCCCGCATCGACGCCGGCGCGTTGCGGTAGACCCGCCACGGCACGCCGCGCACCTCGACGTGGTCGAGGGCGAAGGCCGGGTTGGTCGCCAGCACGTGCTGCAGGGCTTCGACGCGCGTGGTCACGGGGCCTCCGAGGGTCGGGGTGCGGTCGCGGTGGCAGCGTGCCCCGACCGGGCCGTGCGGGGACGAGCGCCGAGGTGGGCGAGGGCGGTTTCGGCCCGCTCGACCACGGCGTCTCGCAGGCTGCGGTGGTCGAAGCCGTCGTCGCCCATGGCCCCCGACTGGTAGCGGGTGAGCACCCCGGCGCTGATGCACGCGCTGCGCCACGACGCGAACGCCAGGTAGACCTCGAGGTCGTCGAGGTCGGCGCCCGACCGCTCGGCGTAGCGGGCCGCCAGCTCGGCGCGCCGGGGGAAGCCGGGAAGCACCGACGGCTGGGCTCCGGGGCCCGGCGGCGGCGCCTCCGGGCCGCCCGGCTCGGTCCAGTACGACAGCAGCCAGCCGAGGTCGGCGAGGGGGTCGCCCAGGGTCGCCAGCTCCCAGTCGAGCACCGCCCGCACGTCGCCGCCAGACCCGCAGATCACGTTGCCGAGCCGCAGGTCGCCGTGCACGGTGCTGGTGCGCCGCTGCTGCGGCGCCGCCGCCTCGAGCAGCCGGTGGGCCTCGGCGACGGCGGTGACATCGGTGCACACCGACGCCTCCCACTGCCGTCGCCACCGTCGCAGCTGGCGGCCGAGGTAGTCGCCGCGCTTGGCGATGTCGCCGAGGCCCACGGCGTCGATGTCGACGGCGTGCAGAGCCGCCATGGTGTCGACGAGGGCCAAGCTGACCGCCCGCCGGGCGGCGGTGTCGAGGGCAGCGGCCGAGGCGGCGTCGTGGAGCACCACGCCCTCGACGTGTGCCATCGCGTAGCACGGGACGCCGAGCAGCTCGCCGGCGTCGAAGGCGATCGGCTCGGGCACCGGGACGGGCGTCGGTCGCAGGGCGCTGATGAACCGCCACTCGCGGCGCATGTCGTGGGCAGTGGCCAGCACGCCATCGAGCGGCGGTCGGCGCACGACGACGG
>DASTHS010000145.1:0-12033 GCA_035718085.1 Acidimicrobiales bacterium
TGGTCGCCTCCGACGGCGGGGTGTTCGCCTTCGGTGACGCCCGTTTCGCCGGGTCGACCGGCGGCATGCGCCTGGCCCAGCCCGTCGTCGGGATGGCACCCACCCCGAGCGGCGCCGGCTACTGGTTGGTCGCCTCCGACGGCGGGGTGTTCGCCTTCGGTGACGCCCGTTTCGCCGGGTCGACCGGCGGCATGCGCCTGGCCCAGCCCGTCGTCGCCATCGCACCCACCCCGAGCGGCGCCGGCTACCGGCTCCTCGCCGCCGACGGTGGGGTGTTCAGCTTCGGTGACGCGTCGTTCGCCGGGTCGATGGCCGGCCGGGCGACGGCCCCCTTGCGGGGCATCGCCGGGGACGCCGCCGGGGGGTACTGGCTCGTCGCCGCCGACGGCACCATGGCGCCGTTCGGGCCGACCGGTGCCCGGCCCCCCATGGCCGTGGCCGCCGGGGGCCCTGGCGCCGCCGTGGTCGCCTTCGCCGAGGCGCAACGGGGCCGGCCCTACGTGTACGGGGCCGCCGGCCCCGGGGCCTACGACTGCTCGGGCCTGGCCCTGGCGTCGTGGCGGTCGGCCGGGGTGACCCTGGGCCGCACCGCGGCCGAGCAGTTCGACGCCGGCGCCCACGTGCCCGTGGCGCAGGCCCAGCCCGGCGACCTGGTGTTCTGGTCGTCGAGCTCGAGCCCCGCCGCCATCTACCACGTCGGCATCTCGGTGGGCGGGGGCATGATGATCGACGCCCCCAAGCCGGGCGGCGTCGTCGAGGAGCGGGCGATCTTCGCGGGGGTGTACCCGCTGGCCACGCGGCCCTGAGCTCGCCGCGGGCGCCAGCTCGAGTGACCGGGGGGCAGGGCGACGGCCCTGCCCCCCACCGTCCTCAGCTGGCGGGCACCATCACCAGCGTGCCGTTGTGACCCCCGAACCCGAACGAGTTCGACAGGGCCGGCGCCGGGTCCCAATCGCGCCCAGATCCGGTGACCACGTCGATGTGCACCTCAGGGTCGAGCGTGGTCAACCCCGCCGTCGGTGGGATGCGACGGTGGGCGAAGGTGAGGGCCAAGGCGGCGGCCTCGATCGACCCGGCGGCGCCGAGGCTGTGGCCGGTGATGCCCTTGATCGACGAGACGGCCGGCCCCGGCGTCCCGAACACCTTGGCGACCGCCTGGGCCTCTGAGGCGTCGTTGAGGGGGGTGGAGGTGCCGTGGGCGTTGACGTGGGTGACCGCCGCCGCCTCGACCCCCGCGTCGCGCAAGGCGAGCTGCATGCACAGCACTGCGCCCGACCCGTCGGGCGCGGGCGCCGTGATGTGGTGGGCGTCGGCGGTGTTCGCCGCCCCCGCCAGCTCGCAGTAGATGCGGGCGCCTCGGGCGACGGCCCGGTCGTAGTCTTCGAGCACGAGCACGGCGCCGCCCTCGCCGATGACGAACCCGTCACGGTCGGCGTCGAAGGGCATCGACCGGCCGCTGGTCGACAGCGCCGTCATGTTGGCGAACCCGGCGACCCCGAGCTCGGTGATCGACGCCTCCGCCGACCCGGCGAGCACCACGTCGCAGCGGCCGCTGGCCACCAGGCGGGCGCCGTTGCCGATGCTGTGGGTGCCCGCGGCGCAGGCGGTCACCGTCGTCTCGCACGGGCCGCGCAGGCCGTAGCGCATCGACACGTCGGCGGCGCCGCGGTTGCCCATCATCATCGGCACGAGGAACGGGCTGACGCGCCGGGCGCCCTTCGCCCGCAGCACGTCGTGCTGCTCCTCCATGCTCGAGAGGCCGCCGACACCGGTGCCGATGATCACCCCGGCGCGGTCGGGGTCGCCGCGCACCAGGTCGTCGCCGCCCGCGTCGGCGACGGCCTCGGCGGCCGCCACCGCGGCGAACTGGGTGAAGCGGTCGACCCGGCGGATGTCCTTGGGCCCGTAGATGGCCGTGGCGTCGAAGTCGGGGACCCGCCGCTCGGTGCCGTCGGGCTGGGGGCCGAACAGGCCGGCCCAGAACGCCTCGGCCCCCACCCCGCAGGGAGCGACCACACCGACACCCGTCACGGCGACCCGGCGGCCGCGGACGTCGCCGCTACCGTCGCCGGGCCCCCACAGCGCCAGCATCAGAGCTTGGCGGTGACGAGCTCGAACGCCTGGCGAACGGTCTCGACACCCTCGAGCTCGGACTCCTCCACGGTGATGTCGAAGCTCTCCTCGAGCGCCATCACCAGCTCCACCAGGTCGAGGCTGTCGGCGTCGAGGTCGTCGCCGAAGCGGGCGTCGAGCGTCACCTTCTCGGGTTCGACTTGGAGCACGTCGACCGCGCACTGCTTGAACTTGTCGAAGGCCTCGTCGTTGTCCATGGTTCCTCCAGGGCTGTGAGGGTGGGAACGGTAGCGGGCCGGCGGTGGTCAGCGGCCCCAGCGCCACACCGCCGACGCCCAGGTCATGCCGGCGCCGAAGCCAGCCAGCAGCACCAGGTCGCCGTCGGCGACGCGACCGGCCTCAGCCGCGTCGACGAGGGCCAGCGGGATCGACGCCGAGCTCGTGTTGCCGGTCTGGTCGATGACCGACGCGATCCGCTCGTGGGGGAGGCCCAACCGGTCGGCGACGGCCGTCATGATCCGGATGTTGGCCTGGTGGGGCACGAACAGGGCGATGTCGTCGACCGACACCTTGGCCCGCTCGAGCGAAGCGGTGGCCGAGTCGACCGTGGCGCGCACGGCGCGGCGGAACACCTCCTGGCCCTTCATCACCATGCCGGGGCCGCCATGGTCGGCGTAGAGGATCGGCACCAGCGTGCCGTCGACGCCGAGATCCCATCCGAGCAGCCCGCCCTCGCCCGGCACGGCCTCGACGACCACCGCGCCGGCGCCGTCGCCGAAGAGGAAGGCGTTCGAGCGGTCGTCCCAGTTGGTGGCCCGGGACAACGTCTCCGCCCCGATGAGCAGCACCTTGTCGACACCGGTGGCGACCATGCCCGCGGCGGTGACCAGGCCGTAGGTGAAGCCGGCGCACGCGGCGTTGAGGTCCATCGCCCCGCCGCCCGCGCCGAGCGCGGCCGACACGGCCGCACTGCTCGCCGGGATGAGCTGGTCGGGCGTGGTGGTGCAGAGCACGGTGAGGCCGATGTCGGCCGCGTCGACGCCCGCCGCGGCGAGGGCCCGCCGGCCGGCGGCGACGGCGAGGCCGCCGGTCGTGCCGAGCCCGTCGGCGGGGTGGGTGGGCGGCTGCGGGTCGACGAACGGGCCGGTGGCCGCCCGCCGGCGGCGGATGCCGCTGCGCTCGACGATCCACTCGTCGGAGGTGTCGAAGAGGGTGGCGATGTCGTCGTTGGTCACCACCCGGTCGGGCAGGGCGGTGCCCCACCCGGTGATCGCTGCGCCTCGTGTGGCCACGCTCGTCGCCTCCTGTGCTGCGGTCATCGGCCGGGCCCTACGAGGCCCGGAGCCATGCGATGGGTTGGCCGGTCTGCACCCGCTCGCCCTGGTGGGCGAGCACCCCCACCAGGTGCCCGGCGAAGGGCGAGCGCACCTCGGCGGCACCGACCCGGCCGAGCAGCGTGCCCACCTCGACGGGCCCGCCGGCGGGATCGGTCGCCGGGCCGGCCGGCTCGAACACCCCGGCTCCCGGGCTGACCACCAGCCGCTCGGACACGTAGAGCTGCTCGCCCTGGTGGCCGACGGCGAAGGCGTGCAGCGCGCTGTCGCCGGCGACCGCGTCGACCAGCCGGTCGAGGTCGGCGGGGGCGGCCAGCGACACCGTGGTGGTGCTGGGCAGGCTGCGGGCGATGGTGGCCGCCAGGGAGCCGCCAGGGCCGATCTCGACGAACAGCCGCTCGCCGGTGCCGCCCTTCTCGTGGAGGCCCCCGAGGCGCATGAGCGACCTGTGCCAGCGCACCGGGCTGCAGAGCTGCGCCGAGAGCAGGCGGGGGAAGTCGCTCGGTTCGCGGTGGGCGCGACCGTCGACGTTGGCCACCACCGGCACGTCGGCGGGGTGGAACGTCGTGGCCGCCAGCGCCTTGCGCAGCCGGTCGCGCGCCGGGGCCATCAGCGGGGTGTGGAAGGCGCCGCCCACCTCGACGGGCCGCAGCGAGCGGGCCCCGAGCTCCCGGCAGATGGCGCCGGCGGCCGCCAGGGCGCCGGGCTCGCCGGCGATCACCATCTCGTCGGGGCTGTTGTGGTTGGCCACCCACACCAGCCCGTCGGCCAGGCGGCAGGCGATGTCGACGGTCTCGGGGTCGGTGCCGGCGACGACGACCATGCCGCCCGGGGAGGCGTCGGCGGCCGACTGCATCGCCTCCCCGCGCTCGGCGACCAGGCGCACGCCGTCGTCGAACCCGAGGGCACCCGCCGCCACCAGCGCGGTGTACTCGCCGACGGAGTGGCCGGCGCAGGTCGTCGGCTCGATGCCGAGGCGCTCGACGGCGTCGAGCACCACCATCGACAGGGTGACGGTGGCCAACTGGGCGTTGCGCGTCTCGGTGAGCTCGTCGGCGTCGGCGTCGAGCAGGAGGTGGGCGAGGTCGCGCCCGCAGGCGGTCGAGGCGTCGACGACGACGTCCCACGACGGGTGGTCGACCCACGGTCGACCCATGCCCGGCCGCTGCGACCCCTGCCCCGGGAACACGAACGCTGGCACAGCCGTCTCCTTCCCTTCCTCGGGTCGTGGCGGCCGCCGGCCGGCAGCCTCGTTGGCATTCTGACCCCCGGGACGGCCGGGGGGTGACATCGCCTAGCCTCGGGCCACCACGGGCGCGTGGTGGAATCGGCAGACACGGCGGCCTCAAAAGCCGTTGATCGGAAGATCGTGCGGGTTCGAGCCCCGCCGCGCCCACCACCCCCGCTCACGGGCGGGGGTCGGTCACTCCCACTCGATGGTGCCGGGTGGCTTGCTGGTGATGTCGAGCACGACCCGGTTGACGCCGGGCACCTCGTTGGTGATGCGGGTGGAGATGCGGCCCAGCAGCTCGTAGGGCAGCTGGGCCCAGTCGGCGGTCATGGCGTCCTCGCTGGTGACCGGTCGCAGCACGACGGGGTGGCCATAGGTGCGCCCGTCGCCCTGCACGCCCACCGACCGGACGTCGGCGAGCAGCACCACCGGGCACTGCCACACCTGCCGGTCGACGCCGGCCGCGGTCATCTCCTCGCGGGCGATGGCGTCGGCCCGCCGGAGCAGGTCGAGGCGCTCCTCGGTGACCGCACCCACGATGCGGATGGCCAGGCCCGGCCCGGGGAACGGGTGGCGCCACACGATCTCCGACGGCAGGCCGAGCTCTGCCCCCACGGCGCGCACCTCGTCCTTGAACAGCCGCCGCAGTGGCTCCACCAACTGGAAGGTGAGGTCGTCGGGCAAGCCGCCCACGTTGTGGTGGCTCTTGATCACCGCCGTGCCCGTGCCCCCGCCCGACTCGACGACGTCGGGGTAGAGCGTGCCCTGCACCAGGCACTCGACCTCGCCGTCGGCGCCGCCGTGCTCGGCGACCACCTCGGCGGCGGCCACCTCGAAGACGCGGATGAACTCCCGGCCGATGACCTTGCGCTTCGCCTCCGGGTCGGTGGGGTCGGCCAGCGCGGCGAGGGCGTCGAGGAAGCGGGCCTTGGCGTCGACCACCTTCAGCTCGACCCCGGTGGCGCGCACGAAGTCCTCCTCGACCTGGACCCGCTCGCCCTCGCGGAGCAGCCCGTGGTCGACGAAGACGCACGTGAGCTGGCAGCCGACCGCCCGCTGCACCAGGGCGGCCGCCACCGCGGAGTCGACGCCCCCCGACAGCCCGCAGATGACTCGCCGGGACCCGACCTGGGCCAGGATCTCGGCGACGGAGTCCTCGATGATGCCGGCCGTCGTCCACGACGGCTCCACGCCGGCGTAGTCGTAGAGGAACCGCTCGAGCACCGCCTGGCCGTGGGCCGAGTGCACCACCTCCGGGTGCCACTGCACTCCGGCGAGGCGGGCGGCGCGGTGCTCGAAGGCGGCGATCGAGGCGCGCGACGACCCGGTGGCGGAGAAGCCGGGGGGCAGCCCGGTGACGCTGTCACCGTGCGACATCCAGACGACCTGGCGGCCCGGCTGGCCGTGGAACAGCGCCGACCCGGTGTCGACGTCGACCTCCGTGCGGCCGTATTCGCGCGTGCCGTCGTGGGCCACCTCCCCGCCCAGCGCGCGGGCCATGGCCTGGAAGCCGTAGCAGATCCCCAGCACGGGCACCCCGGCCTCGAACAGCCCCGGGTCGACCGACGGCGCCCCGTCGGCGTAGACGCTGGCCGGCCCCCCCGACAGGATCACCGCCGCCGGCTGCCGCTCGAGCAGCTCGTCGACGGGGACGTCGTGGGGCACGATCTCGCTGTAGACGTGCGCCTCGCGCACCCGCCGGGCGATCAGCTGGGCGTACTGGGCGCCGAAGTCGACCACGAGCACCGGGCCAGGCATCCGCTGGACCCTACTCCCGGGGCGCGGCGGCCTCTCCCCACTCCAGGTCGGGGTCGGGAGGGGCTGGGTCGAGCGCCCACGCCGGCGACCGGCCGCCGTCGGGGCGCCGGGGCGGCGGGGCGACGGGGGCGCCGGCCGGCGGTCCGTCGGGGTGGCCGGCCGGTGGGCCGGCGCCCAGCCCGGCGGGCAGGTCGTCGCCGGGGTCGGCCTCGATGACGGTGGGGAGCTCGACGCGCACGAGGGTGCCGCCGTCGGGGGGACGGATGGCGCGCACGGTGCCGCCGTGGGCGGCGACGACCTGGGCCACGATGGCCAGGCCGAGCCCCGAGCCGGGCAGCTGGCGGGCCGCCGAGGCCCGGTAGAAGCGGTCGAAGACGTGGGGCAGGTCGACGGGGTCGATGCCCGGCCCGTGGTCGCGGACCTCGAGCACCCACCGCTCGCCGCGGCGCAAGGTGACCTCGACGGGGGCCCCGGGGGGCGAGAACTTGACCGCGTTGTCGAGGAGGTTCAGCACCGCCCGCTCCAAGAGGGCGGGCTGTCCGCGCACCGACCCCAGGTCGAGGTCGACCGCCACGGGCGAGCCGTGCGCCCGGCGGCGGGCGCGCTCGACGGCCCGCTCGACGACACCGTCGAGGCGCACCTCGGTGGGGTCGGCCTGCTGCTCGTCCTGGCGGCCGAGCTCGACGAGGTCGCCGATGAGGGTGGTGAGCTCCTCGAGCTGCGCGTGCACGTCGCCGAGCAGGTCAGCCCGGTCGCGCTCCGGCATCTGCTCGACGCTGAGCAGCACCTCGATGTTGGTGCGCAGGCTGGTGAGCGGCGTGCGCAGCTCGTGGCCGGCGTCGGAGACCAGCTGCGCCTGCTGCTGGCGGGACGCCCGCAGGGCCCCGAGCATCCGGTTGAACGCCTGGGCCAGGCGTGACAGCTCGTCGTGGCCGTCGTCGTCGATGGCGGCCGCCAGGTCTTGCGTGGCGGCCACGTGCTCGGCGGCGGCGGTGAGCCGCTCGACGGGGCGCAGGCTGGCGCGGGCCACCGCGTAGCCGGCGGCCACGGCGACGGCCACCCCGCCGAGGGCGACCAGCGCCAGCACCAGCCCGAGCTCGCGCAGGAGCCGCAGGTCGTCGGTGACGGGGTGGGCCACCTGGATGGCCAGCGGCGCCCCGGTCTGGGCGTCGTCGAAGCCGCCGACGGTCTCCACCCGGTAGACGGTGTCGCCGACCTTCCGGGTCGACAGCACCGGGGTCGACGAGCCCGACCGCACCACGGCCAGGTCGCCCGGGGTCACAGGCAGCGACGCGCCTCCGACCGCCGCCGGGCCCACCACCGGGCCGTCGGTGCCGACGACCTGCAGCAGGTCCTGGCGGTAGCGGGCCAGGTTGGGGGCGGAGCGCAGCGGGTCGATCGTGCCGCCCTGGTCGAAGCGAGGCGAGGTGGCGACGGCCAGGTCGCTGCTCAGCTGGGCGTTCACCTGCCGTCCGAGGTCATGGCGCACCAGGGCGTACGACAGCAGGGCGGCGACGGCGACGGTGAGGCCGACGGCCACGGCGGTCAACGCCGCCAAGCGGCTGCGCAGCGAGATGCGGCGGAGCTGGGTGAGGGCGCTCACGTCGGGGTGGGGGAGCGCAGCACGTAGCCCACGCCGCGGACCGTGTGGATGAGGCGGGGCTCGCCCTCGGCCTCGGTCTTGCGCCGCAGGTAGCCGATGTAGACCTCCAGGCTGTTGGAGTTGGCCCCGAAGTCGTAGCCCCAGACCCGGTCGAAGATCACCTCCCGGGCCAACACCTGGCGAGCGTTGCGCAGCAGCAGCTCGAGCAGCAGGAACTCGGTGCGGGTCAGCTCGATGAGCCGCCGCCCGCGGCGCACCTCCCGGGTGCCTGGGTCGAGCGAGAGGTCTTCGAAGCGCAGCACCTCGTCGTCGGTCAGCGGGGCGCTGCGCCGCAGCAGGGCCCGCAGGCGGGCAAGCAGCTCGCCCAGCGCGAACGGCTTCACCAGGTAGTCGTCGGCGCCGGCGTCGAGGCCGGCGATGCGCTCGTCGACGGCCACCCGCGCGGTGAGCAGCAGCACCGGCACGGCGTCGCCGGCGGCGCGCAGCCGGCGGCACACCTCCAGCCCGTCCATCCGCGGCATGGCGACGTCGAGCACGAGGAGGTCGGCAGGCCGCTCGGCGTGGGCGGCCAGGGCCTCGGTGCCGTCGGCGGCCAGCTCGGTGGTGTAGCCCTCGAAGCGGAGGGCCCGGTCGAGGGCCTGGCGGACCGCCGGCTCGTCGTCGACGACCAGGACGCGCATGTCCCAAGTGTCGCCGCTGCTCCTGAGAAGCGTCTGAAGAGGCGCTGGTAGCTTCCCGCGGTGCGCTACCCCGACGCCCGTCGTGACGACCTGGTCGACGAGCTCCACGGCCACCGGGTGCCCGACCCCTACCGGTGGCTCGAGGACCCGGCCGGCCCCGGAGTCGAGGCGTGGTCGGCCGCCCAGGATGCGCTGGTCGCCGAGGTGCTCGGCGCCGTGCCCTGGCGCGCCGCCCTGCGCCACCGGCTCGCCGACCTGGTGCCCGAGGTCACCGGGCCGCCCGTGGTCGCCGGCGACCGGTGGTTCTTCACCTCCCGTCGCGCCGGGGACGACCACGCCGTGGTCTGCACCGGCCCGGAAGCCGCCGCCCGGGCCGGCGACCGCGACGCGCCCGGCGTGCGCGTGCTGGTCGACCCCAATGCCCTCGACCCGGCCGGCACCACCACCCTCGACGGGTGGTCGCCCTCGCCCGACGGGGGGCTGCTGGCGTACCTGCTGTCGGCGGGCGGCGACGAGGAGAGCCGACTGCACGTGCTCGACGTCGCCACCGGCGAGGGGGTCGACGGCCCGGTCGACCGGCTGCGCTACAGCTCGCTGGCGTGGCTTCCCGACGGCCGGTCGCTGCTCTACGTGCGCCGCCTGCCGCCGGGCCAGGTGCCGGCGGGGGAGGAGCAGTTCCATCGCCGGGTGTACCTGCACCGGCTGGGCAGCGACGCCGACGCCGACGACGTGCTGGTCTTCGGCGACGGGGTGCCGCCCACCGCCTACCTCGGGGTGACGGCGTCACCCGACGGCGCGTGGGCGGCCGTGACCGTCAACCTCGGCACCGCCCCCCGCAACGACCTCCACCTCGCCCGCCTGCCGACCGAGTGGCCCGACCGGGGGCGGGCCAACCTCGACTGGGTGGCCGTCGCCGAGGGGCTGGACGCCCAGGTGTGGCCCCATCTCGACCGGCGGGGGGTGCTGTGGCTGCTCACCGACCTGGGCGCCCCCCGCCGGCGCCTCTGCACCGCCGATCCGGCGGCGCCCGGGCCGGACGGCTGGCGGACCGTCGTCGCCGAGCAGCCCGACGCGGTGCTCGACGACTTCGCCCTTGCCGGTGACCGCCTCGTGGTGGCGGTCAGCCGCCACGCCGCCGGGGAGGTGACCGTGCACGACCGCACGACCGGCGCGCCCGTCGCTGCGGTGGGCCTGCCCGGCATCGGCTCGGTGGACCTGACCCGCCGTCGCGACGAGGTCGGCGACGTCTGGGTCGGCTACAGCGACTTCGCCACGCCCTACGCCGTCTGGCACCTCGACCCGGAGGAAGGCACGGTGACGCCCCGGCGGGCGACGCGACCTTCCTCCGCTGCTGCCCCCGCCCCCGCCCGCGCTGCGGTGGCCGCCACCCGCGTGACCGCCCGCTCCGCCGACGGCACCGAGGTGCTGGTCACGGTGCTGTCGGGCGCCGGGCGCCCCGACCGGCCCCGACCGACCGTGCTCTACGGCTACGGCGGCTTCGGCGTCCCCATGACCCCGGCCTACTCCTCGACGATCCGCGCCTGGGTCGAGGCCGGCGGCGTGTGGGCCGTCGCCAACCTGCGCGGCGGGTCGGAGGAGGGCGAGGCCTGGCACCGCGCCGGCATGCGCGCCGACAAGCAGCGGGTCTTCGAAGACTTCGAGGCCGCCGCCGACGCCCTCGCCGCCGCCGGCTGGACCACCCCGGCGCAGCTCGGGATCATGGGCGGCTCCAACGGCGGCCTGCTCGTCGGGGCCGCCCTCACCAGGTCGCCCGACCGGTACGCCGCGGTGGTGTGCTCGGCCCCGCTGCTCGACATGGTCCGCTACGAGGCCTTCGGGCTCGGCGCCACCTGGAACGACGAGTACGGCCGCGCCGACGATCCGACCGAGCTCGGGTGGCTGCTCGGCTACTCGCCCTACCACCACGTGCGGGAGGGGGTCGCCTACCCGGCGGTGCTCTTCACCGTCTTCGACGGCGACACCCGGGTCGACCCGCTGCACGCCCGCAAGATGGCCGCCGCCCTGCAGCACGCCACCGCCGCCGACCCCGCCGCCCGCCCGGTGCTGCTGCGGCGCGAGGCCGACGTCGGCCACGGGGCCCGAGCCGTGCGCCGGGCCCTCGACCTCGGCGCCGACCAGCTGGCGTTCCTCGGTCGCCAGCTCGGCCTCACGCTGCCGTGAGGAGGCGGGCGGTACGATTCGTGGCCCATGTCCCGAGCTTCCACCGAGCGCCGGCTCTTCGACGTCGCCCAGCGGCTTCGGCGCGCCCGGGAAGAGCTGGCCGTGGTCGACGAGCAGCTGGCCGCCCTGGCCGACGCCGCCGACGACGCCCACCTGCGCTCGCTGGTGTCGGAGACGCCCCTGGCCCAGCGGGAGCTGGCCGACGCCCGCCGCCACGCCGACGCGATGGTGCGCACCCGCCGCATGGTCGCCGACCGCATCACCGAGCTGGCTCGCACGCAGGACGAGCTGCTCGACAAGCTCGTGGCCGGCGTCGAGCAGGCCTGACCCGACCACCCCCCGACCCGAGGAGAGCTGGCCGATGGCCGTGCGAGTCGTGATCGCCGAGGACGAGGCCATCGTGCGCCTCGACCTCAAGGAGATCCTGGAGGAGGAGGGCTACGAGGTGGTCGGCGAGACCGGCCGCGGCGACGACGCCGTCGAACTGGTGCGCACCCACCGCCCCGACCTCGCCATCCTCGACATCAAGATGCCCGGCGCCGACGGGCTGACCGCGGCGCGCCAGATCAGCCAGGAGCGGTGGTCGGCGGTGCTCATCCTCACCGCCTTCAGCCAGCGCGACCTCATCGAGCAGGCCCGGGAGGCAGGCGCACTCGCCTACCTGGTCAAGCCGTTCCAGAAGAGCGAGCTGCTGCCGGCCATCGAGATCGCCATCGGTCGGTTCGAGGAGATCAAGGCCCTCGACGCCGAGAACAAGACCCTCGAAGAGAAGCTCGAGTCCCGCAAGAAGCTCGACCGTGCCAAGGGCATCATCCAGGACGAGGCCGGCTGGAAGGAGCAGCAGGCCTTCGCCTGGATCCGCTCCACCGCCATGTCCGAGCGCGTCACCATGGCAGAGATCGCCCGCCGGGTCATCGACGACGGCCTCCGCCCGGAGGGCGAGCCCGCCAGCTGACCCAGGCCTGCCGCCCCGGCGACCCCTCTCCGGCGACCCCCCTACGACCGCTGACGGCTGCGCCCGCCCCGGGCCGGCCTGTGGACGAGTCTTCAGCTGACGACAGGTGCACCGTGCCCCGGGAGTCGGCGCCCGACCCGATGCCCCCTCAGGGGGGTGCCCGCCCGCACCGTCCCGATCGGTGCCCGGGGCCGTAGCCCTCGTGCACCGGTGCCTCC
>DASTHS010000146.1:0-15423 GCA_035718085.1 Acidimicrobiales bacterium
CAGTCTGGGGCCGCCGCCCGCAGGACGCCGTCGTGGCCGTCACCGCCGGCCTGCTCGACGCGCTGCCCCGCATCGAACTGGAAGGGGCGCTGGCCGCCGCCCTCGCCGCCATCCGCGAAGGTGAGCTCGGCCCCGCGACCATCGTGGCCAGCGTGCCGGGCGCCGGCCGCCGCCTGGTCGCCAGCGCCGCCGGCCGCGACGAGGCGACCGACGCCGCCGCGGTCGGGCTCACCCGCTTCCCGCCCGGCCTGGCCGCCGCCCTCGAGACCATGGGCGGGCGCGGCACCTCGGTGACCGCCGGCGGCCCCGACCGCGCCCACCTCTGGCTGGTCGACCCCGCCCCCGCCGGTGCCCGCAGCCCCGGGCGCAGCGCCCCCCACGACCGGGCCGAGGCGCTGCGGGAGCTGTGAGCGGGCCCACCGCCCCGACCGGCCGTGACCGGCTGTGGGTGCGCGGGCGAGCGCCCGTAGGATGATGCCCATGAGCATCGCCGACCCCTCCCGACGCACCGGCACCGACCTGGTCAAGCGCGGCCTCGCCGAACAGCTGCGCGGGGGCGTGATCATGGATGTCGTCGACCCCGACCAGGCCAAGGTCGCCGAAGACGCCGGTGCCGTCGCCGTGATGGCCCTCGAGCGGGTGCCGTCCGACATCCGCCGCGACGGCGGCGTCGCCCGCATGAGCGACCCGGCGATGATCGAGGGCATCAAGGCGGTCGTCGACATCCCCGTCATGGCCAAGGCCCGCATCGGCCACTTCGCCGAGGCCCAGGTGCTCCAGGAGCTCGGCGTCGACTACATCGACGAGAGCGAGGTGCTCACCCCCGCCGACGAGGCCAACCACATCGACAAGTGGGCGTTCCCGACGCCGTTCGTGTGCGGGGCCACCAACCTGGGCGAGGCGCTGCGGCGCATCTCGGAGGGGGCGGCGATGATCCGCTCGAAGGGCGAGGCCGGCACCGGCGACGTCAAGGAGGCAGTGCGCCACCTGCGCACGATCCTCGGCGACATCCGCCGCGTCCAGGCCGCACCCAGCGAGGAGCTCTACACGTGGGCCAAGCAGCTGCAGGCCCCCGTCGAGCTGGTGCGGGAGCTGCACGAGACCGGCCGGCTCCCGGTGCCGCTGTTCTGCGCCGGTGGCATCGCCACGCCCGCAGACGCCGCGCTGGTGATGCAGCTGGGCGCCGAGGCCGTCTTCGTCGGCAGCGGCATCTTCAAGAGCTCCGACCCGGCCCGCTTCGCCCGCGCCATCGTCGAGGCGACCACCCACCACGCCGACCCGACCATCGTGGCCAAGGTCAGCCGTGGGCTCGGCGCGGCCATGCGGGGCGAGGAGTCGTCGAAGGTCGAGACCCGCCTGGCCGACCGCGGGTGGTAGGCGCCGCCCTACACTGCCCGGCCGTGACCGCTGAGGTGCCCCCAGGTGCCGCCGGTCGTCGGCGTGCTCGCCCTGCAGGGCGACGTCCGGGAGCACCGGCGCACCCTCGCTGAGCTCGGCGCCGACACCGTCGAGGTGCGTCGCCCCGAGCAGCTGGACCGGGTCGACGCCCTGGTGCTGCCCGGGGGCGAGAGCACCACGATGTCGGTGCTGCTGCAGACCTCCGGCCTGCTCGACCCGCTGCGCGACCGCCTCGCCGGGGGCATGCCCGCGTTCGGCACGTGCGCGGGCATGATCCTGCTCTCGAGCGAGATCCTCGACGGGCGCCCCGACCAGGTGCGCCTCGCCGCCCTCGACGTCACCGTGCGCCGCAACGCCTTCGGCCGCCAGGTCGACAGCTTCGAGACCGACCTGGACGTGCGCGGCCTCGGCGCCCCGGTGCACGCCGTGTTCATCCGTGCGCCGGTGGTCGAGCGGGCCGGGCCCGACGTGGAGGTGCTCGCCACCGTCGAGGCCGACGGCACCGCCCGGCCGGTCATCGTGCGCCGTGGGCCGGTCTGGGCGGCCGCGTTCCACCCCGAGCTCACCGGTGAGCGCAGGGTGCACCAGGCGTGGCTGCACGACTCCGGCCTGGGCGCGGGCACCGTCGCCCCATCCACCAGTTCCAGCTCCACCACCTGAGGAAGGAAGTCCGCAGATGTCGGGTCACTCCAAGTGGGCCACCATCAAGCACAAGAAGGGCGCCGCCGACAAGGCCCGCGGGAAGCTGTTCGCCAAGCTGATCCGCCAGGTCGAGGTCGCGGCGCGCGAGGGCGGTGGCGACCCCGAGGCCAACCCCACGCTGCGCACCATGTTCCAAAAGGCGCGGGAGAGCTCCGTGCCCCTCGACACCATCGAGCGGGCCATCAAGCGCGGCACCGGCGAGCTCGAGGGCGTCACCTACGAGACCGTCTCCTACGAGGGCTACGCCCCGGCCGGGGTGGCGATCATCGTCGAGTGCCTCACCGACAACCGCAACCGGACCGCCGCCGACGTGCGCTCGACGTTCTCCAAGAACGGCGGATCGATGGCCGAGCCCGGCGCCGTGGCGTGGCAGTTCGAGCGGCGCGGGGTCGTGCTCGTGCCGGCAGCGGCGGCGAGCGAAGACGACCTGATGCTCGTGGCGCTCGAGGCGGGGGCCGACGACATCGTCGACGCCGGCGGCACCTGGCAGGTCACCACCCCGCCGTCGGAGCTCCCGGCCGTGCAGGCCGCCCTGGAGGCGGCGGGCATCACCGTCGAGTCGGCCGAGGTGACCATGCTGCCCAGCCAGACGGTGCCGCTCAGCAGCGAGACCGACGCCCGCAAGGTGCTGCGCCTGGTCGACCTGCTCGAAGACAACGACGACGTGCAGAACGTCTACGCCAACTTCGACATCCCCGACGCCATCTTGGAGCTGGTCGAGGCGTGAGCGGCGCCGGCGCGGGCTACCGTGCCGGCCGTGACAGGGGGCGACGCGACCGGTGACGACACCCCGCCCGCCCGGGTGTCGGCAGGGATGCCCGCGCCCGGGTTCGACCTGGCGGGCACCGGCGGCCGCCGCTACCGGCTGGCCGACGCCGCCGGCGGCCCGCTGGTGCTGCTGTTCTACCCGGCCGACGGCTCGCCGGTGTGCACCGCGCAGCTGCGCTCCTACAGCGAGGACCTCGACCGCTTCACCCGCCTGGGCTCGCCGGTGTGGGCCCTCAGCCCCCAGGACGTGGCCAGCCACGAGCGCTTCGCCGCCGACAAGGGCCTGGGCGTGCCGCTGCTGGCCGACGTCGGCGCCCAGGTCGGCCGGGCCTACGGGGTGCTCGGGCCGCTCGGCTTCTACCGGCGGTCGGTGTTCGTCGTCGACGCCACGGGGACCGTGCGCTTCGCCCGCCGGTCGCTGTCGTCGCTGACCTTCCTGCCGGCCGGTCGGGTGCTCGAGGCGGTGCAGGCGGCGTCGGCCTGACCGCTCGGCGCGGGCGGGGTCGCCCGGGTCCACCGGCGGCGCGCCCGCCGCTGCTAGCGTGCGAACGCGTGTTCGCACTGGGGATCGATCCGGGCCTCACCCGTTGCGGCTACGGGCTGGTCGAGCAGCGCGGGGGTGACCTGCGGGCGGTGGCGGCCGGTCACCTGGCCACTGCGGTGAGCGACCCGCTGGCCACCCGGCTGGCCACCCTGCTCGCCGACCTGCAGGCGCTGGTGGCCGACCTGCGGCCCGACGTCGTCGTCGTCGAGCGGGTGCTGTTCCAGGTCAACGCCCGCACGGCCATGGCGGTCGGCCAGGCCAGCGGGCTGGCCCTGGCCGTCGCCGCGTCGGCGGGGCTGCCGGTGGTCGTGCACAGCCCGAACGAGGTCAAGCAGGCGGTCACCGGCTACGGCGCGGCCACCAAGGCGCAGGTGCAGAAGATGGTGCAGGTGGTGCTGGGCCTCGACGCCCCACCCCGGCCCGCCGACGCCGCCGACGCCCTGGCCCTGGCCATCTGCCACCTCAGCGGGGCTCGGCTCCGGGCGGCGGCGACCCCGTGATCGGGTCCGTGCGCGGGGTGCTGCTCGACCGTGCCCCCCGGGGCGACCACGCCGCCGAGGTCATCGTCGAGGCCGCCGGGGTCGGCTACCGGGTCGTGGTGCCGGCCGGCGCCATCGGCCGCCTCGGCGAGCTCGGTGGCCCGGTGTTCCTCCACGTGCACACCCACGTCCGCGACGACGCCATCGTGCTGTTCGGGTTCCCCGAGCGCGACGAGCGCATGTGCTTCGAGGTGCTCATCGCCGCCCACGGTGTGGGGCCGGCGGTGGCCCTCGCCATGCTGTCGGTGCACAGCCCCGCGGCGCTGCGCAAGGCGGTCGCCACCGACGACGTCGACGCCTTGACCCTGGTGCCGGGCGTGGGCCGCAAGACCGCCGCCCGCATGCTCGTCGAGCTCAAAGACCGCCTCGGTGCCGACGACGACAGCGCCGACCTCGCGGTCGTCGCCGACGGCGGCCCGGGCGCCGGCGCCGACCCGCGCGCCGAGGTGCGGGCCGCGCTCACCGGCCTCGGCTACGGGGCCGACGAGGTGCGCTGGGCGGTCGCCCACCTGCCCGCCGAGGGCACCGTCGAGGTGCTGCTGCGCAGGGCGCTGCGCGACCTGGCGGCGGCCCGATGAGGCAGGAGGGCCTCGACGCGCCCCGGGTGGTCGCCGCCGCCGCCGACCCGGTGGAGTCGGCCGAGGAGGTCACCCTGCGGCCCCGCCGGCTCGACGAGTTCGTCGGCCAACGCCAGCTCAAGGAGCACCTCGGCATCGTGTTGGAGGCCGCCCGCCGCCGCGGGCAGCCGACCGACCACGTGCTGCTCGCCGGCCCCCCCGGTCTCGGCAAGACGTCGATGGCCGGGATCATCGCCGCGGAGATGGGGGCGGGGCTGCGCGTGACCAGCGGGCCCGCCCTCGTCCGAGCCGGCGACCTGGCGGCGATCCTCACCAACCTCGGCGACGGCGACGTGCTCTTCGTCGACGAGATCCACCGGCTGCCGCGCGCCGTGGAGGAGGTGCTCTACCCGGCGATGGAGGACTTCGAGCTCGACGTGGTGCTGGGCAAGGGCCCGTCGGCCCGGTCGATCCGCCTCGACCTGCCCCGCTTCACCCTGGTGGGGGCCACCACCCGCTCCGGCCTGATGACCGGCCCGCTGCGCGACCGGTTCGGGTTCGTGGCCCGCCTCGACCACTACGCCGCCGACGACCTCGACGCCATCGTGCGCCGCTCCGCCACCATCCTCGGGGTCGAGGTCGAGCCGGGCGGGTCGGGCGAGATCGCCCGCCGGTCGCGCGGCACCCCCCGCATCGCCAACCGGCTGCTCAAGCGGGTGCGCGACTACGCGGAGGTGCGCGGCGACGGGCGGGTCACCGAGGCCGTGGCACGCGCCGGCCTTGAGCTGTTCGGGGTCGACGACCTGGGGCTCGACAAGGTCGACCGGGCCATCCTCGGCGCGGTGTGCGCCCGCTTCGGCGGCGGCCCGGTGGGGTTGTCGACCCTGGCGGTCAGCGTCGGCGAGCAGCCCGAGACCGTCGAAGACGTCTACGAGCCGTTCCTGCTGCAACTCGGCCTGCTCATGCGGACCCCGCGCGGGCGCGTCGCCATGCCCGCGGCGTGGGCCCACCTGGGCCTCGACGCGGTGGCCGTCGACCAGCCGCCGCCCACCGCCCTCTGGGAGGCCTAGCCACCATCGGGCCAGCCCGGTCCGACCCGGTCGATCAGGTGCCGGCGCCCCGACGGGTGCGCACGATGGTCGAGCCCCCGACCCGGATGAGGCGCTCCTGCTCGGCCAGGCGGGCCGCCTCGCGACGCTCCGCCCTCCGGCGGCGCAGCAGCGGCCCGGCCCCGACCACAGCGGCGAGCACCACCGTGCCGGCCGCCCAGGCGGCGGTGGCGGCGGCGGGGTAGCGGGTCGGGGTGAGGGTGAACCCCGGCTCGACGGCGCGCAGGTGGGCCGCCGAGGTGCGCACCGCCGCCTCCGCGTCGGCCTGCGGTGAGCCCGAGGTGCGGGTCACCTCCACGAAGCCGACCACCCGGTCGACGCTGAACACCGCAGTGGCGATCGACGCCGGGGTCGGCCCGGCCGGCGGCGTGTGGTACACCGCGCCGGTGGATCCGGGCACCCCCGCGACGCGGAAGGTGCCCGCCTGCACCAGCCCGGCGCCGGTGTAGGTGGCCGTCCCCGTCACCTGGGTGGTCACCTCGGCGGCGACCTTCCGAGCCGTCGCGACCGAAGGGGTGAGGAAGACGACGTCGACCAGCCCGTCGGGCGGGGCCCCGGCCGTCGCCGGCGCCGCCCCCTGCCACTTCGCGACGGCCAACGCCGTCTGGTCACGGTGGGCGCGGGCCGCCGCGGTCAGCGACGCCAGCCCGGCGCTGCTGACCGGCTGGGCGCCGGCGTCCTTGGCCTTGCCGGGCAGGTCGCTCGTGCCGTTGCGGGCCGGTAGCAGGGCGGCGACGCGCGACGGCTCGGCCGAGTGGTCGGGCACCGCGAACCAGTAGCCGACCCCGCTGGCGGCCACCACCACGACGGCACGGCCGACGGCCCACGCCACCGACCGGCCCGAGGCGCTCACCGACCCGACCAGCCGGGGCCGCCGGGGCCGGCGGCACCGTCGTCGGCCGGGGGCGGCGGCACGTGGCCCCAGGAGGGGGCGGGCGCGGCCGATGACGACCACCCGCCGGGAGCGGCCGGCGCCGCCGCGGGGGGCGCGCCGGGGCCGCCGTCGGGGGCGGCGCCGGTGGGCTCGTCGACGGCCGCGGCGCCGACGCGGTGGCCGGGGTGGTGCAGCCGGCTGGCGGCCACGACGAGCAGCACCAGCAGCGCCACCAGCTCGGCGTCGTACCAGCCGGTCAGGTGCAACGACACCGTCGGCCGGAACCGGGCGATGTCGCCCGCCGAGAGCACCTGGCGGGGGTCGGGCGTCTCGAGCACCTGCACGGCGGCGGAGATCACCTGGGCGGCCAGCACGACGGCGGTGCCGAGGGCGAGGGCGGCCCCGACCCGCACCGGCCGCCACAACGCCGCGGCGATCGGCACCAGCCCGAAGGCCACGGCGGTCAGCACGTTGCCGGCGATCACCAGGCCCGGGTTGGCCGAGTCGAAGGCGTAGCCGAGCGTGCGGCTCACGACCACGCCGGGGTTGGCGGCGGTGGTGATCAGGTAGCGGTCCCACGAGGGCACGAACACCACGGCGGCGAGCAGGCCGGCCACCACGGCGATGACCCCCAGCAGCCGGTCGGCGGCCGGCGCCGGTCCGGGGCGGCGGGGACGGCCGAGCGCCCCGGCCCGTCCGGCGGTCACCAGGGCCAGCACCGACCCGAGGGCGCCGACGACCCAGGCGGCGACGTGCAGCCACAGGCCGGGCCCCCCGCTGACCCCGCCGGAGAGCTGCCCGACGTCGGTGAGGCGCTGTCCGAGGTCGGCGGCGGCGACGCCGAGCCCGAGGGCGCCGCCGACGGCGACCCACCGGGCGTGGCGGTTGGCCACCGCCAGCCCGCTGGCCAGCCAGCCGGCGAGCACCACCACCACCGGCACGATCTCGTCGGCCCGGTCGAGGCGCTGCCCGGCGAAGTAGTCGGGGAAGATCGATACCAGTGACACGACGGCGGCGGCGACGAGGAGCCCGGCTGCGGTCCAGGTCTGGGGGCCGGCCACGACCGGATCGGTCGCCTCCGGCGCCGCCGCGGGGGTGGGGCGGGGCGTGAGGTCGAGCACGGTCGGAGATGTTCGCGCCCGCAGCGGTGGCGGCGGGCGCGCCGCCGGGCGCGAGGGCCGGCGCCGGGGGTCGCGCTAGTGTCATCCGGCTGCGCGCGAAGGGCGCGCTCGCCCCCGAACAGGATCTGATGACCCCGCTCGCACCGCTGCTGCTGGCCGCCACGACCACCACCACCGCAGGCCAGGCCAAATCGAGCGGCGGAGGCATCACCTTCCTTCTGCCGCTGCTGCTGGTGGCCGCCGTCTTCATCTTCATGCGCCGGGGTCGCCGGACCCGCCAGGCGGCGGGGACGACCAAGGTCGGCATCGGCGACCGGGTGCAGACCGCCGGCGGCATCCGGGGCACCGTCGTCGACATGGTCGACGACGAGGTGCTCGTCGAGGTGGCGCCCGGCGTGGTGATGACCTTCGTCAACCGGGCGGTGTCGGCCGCCCCCGCCCCGCCTGCCGGGGCCGCCGGGGAGCCGGCGCCCGGCGACGCCCCCGACTCGTTCGACGACACGTCGTTCGCCCAACGGGGCGGGTCCGACGACGTGCCCGCCGACCCCTTCGCCGCGCCCGACGACATCACCCGCCCGGCCCCCGACGAGGGCGACGCCGGCGGCGGAGGGCGCTAGTGCGCCGCCGCAACCTGGGGTGGCCGCTCGCGATCTTCGTCGCCATCGCCGTCGGCGCCCTGGCCGCGTGCCTCGCCCTCGGTGACAGCCCGCTGCTCGGCCTGGACCTGCGCGGCGGTGTCTCGGTGGTGCTGCGCCCGCAGGGCACCGTCGACAACGCCACCCTCCAGCAGGCCGTCACCATCATCGACCGCCGGGTGAACGGCCTCGGGGTGGCCAACTCCGAGATCCAGCGCCAGGGCAGCGACGTGGTGATCAACCTGCCAGGCATCAAAGACTCGCAGGCCGCCCTGCGCACGCTGTCGACCACGGCCAAGCTCTACTTCCGGCCGGTGGCGTGCTACGCCCCGCCCTACACACCGGCGGCCGCCAGCGCCCCCGCCGCCACCGCCCCGGGGGCCACCACCCCGACCACGGCCCGGGCCGGTGCCAGTTCGGCGAGCACGCCGGCGTCGCCCACCACCGCGTCGCCGTCGACCAGCGCCCCCAAGTCCGCAGGCGTGCCCGTCCAGGCCTCCCTCACGGCGTTCCACCTCCCGGCCGCCGGCACCCCCACCAGCACGGCCCCCGCGGCCACGGCGACCACCCCGGCGGCGGCGCCGACGACCCCGGCGGCGCCGGCGACCACCGCCGTGCCGGGGGCCCCGATCACCGCCGCCAGCTGCCAGGCCAGCAACCTGGCCCAGATCCCGAGCACCCAGCCGGGCTCCATCACCGGCAACGAGTACGTGCTGGTGCCCGCCGCACCCGACTCCGGCCTCGGCTCCACCCGCTTCATCCTCGGTCCGGCCGACGTCGAGCCGGTCGGCGGCAAGCAGGTCACCCTCACCGGGTCGATCATCAAGAGCGCCTTCGTGTCGGTCGGCCAGACCGGGCAGTACACCGTCGAGCTGCAGTTCACCCCCACCGGCGGCCAGGCGTTCGACGAGATGGCCGCGGTGCGCAACAAGAGCTACCAGGCCAACGCCACCCAGCAGCCGACCACCAGCCTGGAGGCCATCGAGCTCGACGGCCAGGTGCAGTCGGCGCCGACCATCGAGTCGGCCAACTTCAACGGGCAGGCGTCGATCTCGGGCAGCTTCACCGCCGCCCAGGCCAACAGCCTGGCCCTGGTGCTCAAGTACGGGTCGCTGCCGGTCACCTTCACGCCGCAGTCGGTGCAGCGGGTGTCGGCCACCATCGGCGCCGACTCCCTGCACGCCGGCCTGCTCGCCGGCCTCGGCGGGATCGTGGTGGTGCTCCTCTACATGGTGCTCTACTACCGGGCGCTGGGCCTGGTGGTCATCGCCGGCCTGGCGCTCGGCGGGGCGGTGCTCTACTCGCTGCTCACCCTGCTGTCCCAGACCAGCAGCCTCACCCTGACCCTGTCGTCGATCACCGGCATCATCGTGTCGGTCGGCATCACCGTCGACAGCTACGTCGTCTACTTCGAGCGGCTCAAAGACGAGGTGCGCAGCGGTCGCACGATCCGCCAGTCGACCGAGCGCAGCTTCGCCCGGGCCTTCCGCACCGTGCTCACCGCCGACTTCGTGTCGTTCCTCGCCGCCCTCATCCTCTACCTGCTCACCGTCGGCGACGTGCGCGGCTTCGCGTTCACCCTGGGCCTGTCGACCCTGCTCGACGTGGCGACCGCGTACCTCTTCATCCGCCCGGCGGTCGTGCTCGTCGGCCGGCGGCGCACCTTCACCGAGAACCGGGTGCTCGGCGTGGCCCGGGGCCTCGGGTCGCGTGAGGCGGCAGGGGTGGCGGGATGAGCGGCGGCAGCGCCTTCCGGCGGCTGTTCCGGGGCGAGACCTCGTTCGACTTCGCTGGCCGGTGGCGGCGGTGGTTCGCCGTCTCCGGGCTGATCATCCTCGTCGGCCTCGTGTCGCTGGGCTTTCGCGGCCTGAACTTCTCCATCGACTTCAAGGGCGGCACCGTCTGGGAGGTGCCGTCGAACGCCTCCGTGGCGTCGGTGCGCTCGGCGGTCAGCGGGGTCTCGGGGTCGCTCAGCCAGGCGTCGATCCAGGTGCTCACCGACGCCCAGACCGGCAAGCGCACCGTCAAGGTGCAGGCCGCCGCCAAGGAGACGGCCAACGCCGCCGAGGTCAACCAGGTCACCGACGTGCTCGCCCGGCTGGCCCACGTGAGCGCCAACGAGGTGCAGCTCAACGACGTCGGCCCGTCGTGGGGCTCCGACATCACCGACAAGGCCATCGAGGGCGTCATCGTCTTCCTCGTCGTGGTCAGCGGCTACATCTGGCTGCGCTTCGAGGCGAAGATGGCCATCGCCGCCCTGACGGCGCTGGTGCACGACATCGCCGTCACCGTCGGCATCTACTCGCTGTCGGGGTTCACCGTCAGCCCCGACACCGTCATCGCCTTCCTCACCATCCTCGGGTACTCCCTCTACGACACCATCGTGGTGTTCGACAAGGTGCAGGAGAACACCCGCGGCCTGGCGTCGAGCAACAAGCTCACCTACACCGACACGGTCAACCTGTCGATGAACCAGGTGCTGGCCCGCTCGATCAACACCTCGTTCGTGGCCATCATCCCGATCATGTCGATCCTGGTGATCGGCGCGTGGATCCTCGGCGCCTCCGCGCTGGAGGACTTCGGCCTGGCGCTGTTCATCGGGCTGACCACCGGCGCCTACTCCTCGATCTTCATCGCCTCGCCGTTGCTGGCCCTGCTCAAAGAGCGCGAGCACCGCTACGCCGCCATCCGCCGGCGCCTGGCCGACCGGCCCGGCGGCCGGCTCACCCCGGCCGGGGTTGCCGCCGGCGCCCTCGGCGGCGAGCGGCCCGGGTCCCGGCCGGCGGCGGTGGCCGCAGCGGGCTCCGCCCGGGCGGCTGCGCCGACCTCGGGGCGGGCCACCGGCCCCGACGCGGCGGGCGACACCGCCGACGCCACCGAGGGCGGGGCGACGGTGGCCACCGGTGGCGCCGCCGTCGGCGGGGCGTCGCCGGCCCGCAGCGGACCGCCGCCGCGCCCCCGGAAGAAGACCCGCCGCCGCTAGCGCAGGGCAGGCGCAGCCGGCGCAGTAGTCTGCCGCGATGGGTGTCGCCGGTGGCGCAGGACGGACGGTTGCCCCGAGCGACGCAGACTGGATCAAGGCGCACATCCGGGACGTGGCCGACTTCCCGACGCCGGGAGTCGTCTACAAGGACATCACGCCGCTGCTGGCCGACCCGGCCGCCTTCGCCGGCACCGTCGACGCCCTGACCTCCCGCCTCGACGGCGGTGAGGTCGACAAGGTCGTGGGCATCGAGGCGCGAGGGTTCATCCTCGCCGCCCCGGTGGCCCTGCACCTCGGCGCCGGGTTCGTGCCGGTGCGCAAGCCCGGCAAGCTGCCGTGGAGCGTCGAGCGGGTCGACTACGCCCTCGAGTACCGCACCGACACCCTCGAGGTGCACACCGACGCCTTCACCCCCGGCGAGCGGGTGCTGATCGTCGACGACGTGCTGGCCACCGGCGGCACCGCCGTCGCCGCCGCCTCGCTGTGCCGGGCCCTCGGCGCCGAGGTGGTCGGCCTGGCCTGCGTCGTCGAGCTGTCGTTCCTCGGCGGCCGGGCCCGCCTCGACGGGCTCGACGCCGTCGCCCTGGTGACGTACTGAGAGGGGCGGGGCAATGGTGAGCCGGGTCGACGGGGTGCAGCGCAGCAGGGCGGTGGCAACGGTCGAACGGGTGCTGCCGTGGCGCCGGCAGGTGCAGACCGCCGACGCCCTGACCCCGCTGCTCACCGCCTTCCGGCTCCGCCACCCCCGCGCCGACACCGACCTGCTGGTGCGGGCGTTCGAGGCGGCCGACGCCGCCCACGACGGGCAGCTGCGCATGTCGGGCGAGGCCTACATCACCCACCCCCTGGCCGTGGCCACCATCCTCGCCGGCCTCGGTCTCGACGACGTCACCGTGGCCGCCGCCCTGCTGCACGACGCCGTGGAAGACACCGGGCTCACCGTCGACGACCTCGAGCGTGACTTCGGTTCGCCGGTGGCGGCGATCGTCGACGGCGTCACCAAGCTCGACCGGGTCAGGTTCGACTCCAAGCAGGCCCAGCAGGCCGCCACCATGCGCAAGATGCTCGTGGCGATGGCGAAAGACCCCCGCGTGCTGCTGATCAAGCTCGCCGACCGGCTGCACAACATGCGCACGATCGCGGCGATGCCGGAGTGGAAGCAGAAGCGCACCGCGCAGGAGACCCTCGACATCTACGCGCCCCTGGCGCACCGCTTCGGCATCCAGGACCTCAAGTGGCAGCTCGAAGACCTGGCCTTCGCGGCGATGCACCCGCGCCGCTACGCCGAGATCGAGCAGATGGTCGCCACCCGGGCCCCCGAACGGGACATCTACCTGGCCCAGGTCATCGACCAGGTGAACGAGCGCCTCGCCGCCGCCCGCATCGAGGCCCAGGTCAGCGGCCGGCCCAAGCACCTCTACTCGATCTACGAGAAGATGGTGGTCAAGGGGAAGGAGTTCGACGAGATCTACGACCTCGTCGGCATCCGGATCCTCGTCGAGTCGGTGAAGGACTGCTGGGCCGCCCTCGGCGCCGTGCACGGGGCGTGGGCGCCAGTGCCGGGCCGCTTCAAGGACTACGTGAACACCCCGAAGTTCAACCTCTACCAGTCGTTGCACACGACGGTGGTGGGCCCCCAGGGCAAGCCGCTCGAGGCGCAGATCCGCACCTACGAGATGCACAGCCGGGCCGAGCGCGGCATCGCCGCCCACTGGGGCTACAAGGAGCAGGCGTCGGCGGCCGACGTCGCCTGGCTGCAGCGCATCGTCGACTGGTCGGCCGAGAGCAGCGACCCCGCCGAGTTCCTCGAGACCCTCAAGCTCGACCTCGACACCGACGAGGTGTTCGTCTTCACCCCCAAAGGTGACGTGATCACCCTGGCGGTGCACGCCACGCCGGTCGACTTCGCCTACGCCATCCACACCGAGGTCGGTCACCGCTGCATCGGCGCCCGCGTCAACGGCCGGCTGGTGCCCCTCGACTCCGAGCTGCACTCGGGCGACAGCGTCGAGATCTTCACCTCCAAGGTGCCGTCGGCGGGGCCAAGCCGCGACTGGCTGAAGCTGGTGCAGACGCCCCGGGCCCGCTCGAAGATCCGGCAGTGGTTCAGCCGCGAGCGGCGAGAGGACGCCATCGAGGCCGGCCGCGACGACCTGGTGAAGGCCATGCGCAAGGAGGGCCTGCCGGTCCAGAAGCTGGCCGGCTCCCCGCTCCTGGCGAAGGTGGTCGAGGGCCTGAACTACAGCGACCTGGAGTCACTGCACGCGGCGGTCGGCGAGGGGCACGTCTCGGCGCAGTCGGTGGCGCAGCGCATCGCCCGCGAGCTGCGCGGCGGCGACCACGAGGTGCAGCTGCCGACCACCGCCCGCCAGCCCCGTCGGGTCACCCGCCGCCAGGGGGTCGGCGTGCACGTCGAGGGCCTCGACGACGTCATGGTGCGGCTGTCGCGCTGCTGCACCCCGGTGCCCGGCGACGAGATCATCGGCTTCGTCACCCGCGGCCGGGGCGTCAGCGTGCACCGCAGCGACTGCGCCAACGCCGCGTCGCTGTCGGTGACCGAGGTCGGCCGCCTGATCGAGGTGGAGTGGGACCGCGAAGACGCCGGCAGCTTCACCGCGGCCGTCGAGGTGAAGGCCCTCGACCGCACCCGCCTCGGGGTCGACATCTGGAAGGTCGTCTCCGACCACCACCTGAACATCCTCCGCTCCGAGACGATCACCACCTCCGACCGGGTGAGCCGCATGCGCTTCGAGTTCGAGCTCGCCGACCCGGCGCACCTCGACTCGCTGCTGTCGGCCATCAAGCGGGTCGACAGCGTCTACGACGCCTACCGGGTGCTGCCGGGCCGGGGCGCCTAGCCCCGGTAGCGTGGGCCGCCGTGCCCGAGCTGCGCCACCCGCCGGGGACCTTCGACGTCCTCGCCCCCGACTCGGCCCGCTGGGCTGCGCTGCTCGCCACGTTCGCGTCGGTGGTCGAGCGGGCCGGCTACGGGCTGGTCGTGACCCCGACCTTCGAAGACCTGGCCGTGTTCCAGCGGGTCGGCGAGTCGACCGACATCGTCCGCAAGGAGATGTACGACTTCGTCGACAAGGGCGACCGGCACGTGGCGCTCCGCCCCGAGCTCACCGCCGGCGTGGTGCGGGCGTTCGTGCAGCACCGGCCGCCGGTGCCGTGGAAGGCGTGGTACGCCGGGTCGCAGTTCCGCTTCGAGCGGCCCCAGGCCGGCCGCTACCGGGAGTTCCACCAGGTCGGGGTGGAGGCGTTCGGGGTGACCGACGCGGACCTCGACGTCGAGGTGGTCGCCCTCGGCTGGGAGTTCTACCGGGCGCTCGGCCTGGCCCGCGTCGAGCTGCTCGTGAACTCCCTCGGCGACGCCACGTGCCGGCCGCCCTACCGGGAGATGCTGGTCGGCTACCTGCGCGCCCACCGCGCCGAGCTGTGCGACGAGCACCGCGAGCGCATCGACGACAACCCGCTGCGGGTGCTCGACTGCAAACGGCCGGCGTGCCGGGCGGTGGTCGCCGGGGCGCCGCTGCAGGTCGACCACCTCTGCGAGCCGTGCGCCGCCCACTTCGCCAGGGTCACCGGCGGCCTCGACGCCCTGGCCATCCCCTGGACGCTGCAGCCCACGCTGGTGCGCGGGCTCGACTACTACACCCGCACCACCTTCGAGTACGCCGGCCTGGCCCTCGAGTCGGCGCAGAACGCCCTCGGGGGCGGCGGCCGCTACGACGGGCTCGTCGAGCAGATGGGTGGCCCCCCGACCCCCGGCGTCGGGTTCGCCCTGGGCGTCGAGCGCACGCTGATGGCGTGCGACGCCGAGGGCACGCTGGCGGCGCCGGCCGCCGCGGTCGACGTGTTCGTCGTCGACTTCGCCGGCGGTGCGGCCGCCCGGGACCTGACCGCCGAGCTGCGCGCCGGCGGGCTGCGGGCGGACCGGGCCTTCGACGGCCGGTCGGCCAAGGCCCAGTTCAAGGCGGCCGACCGCTCGGGGGCGCGACTGGCGCTGGTGGTCGGTCCGGGGGAGGCGGAGGAAGGGACGGTGGTGGTGCAGCACCTGGCGGGGGAGCGGGGCGACCGGCCGCCCCCGGCCACGGTCGGGCGCGCCGACGCCCTCGCCGCGGTCCGCGCCGCCCTCGGGTGAGCGACCTGTTCGCGGCGGCGGGGGAGGCCCGGCGGGCGGCCAGCGCCCC
>DASTHS010000147.1:0-7075 GCA_035718085.1 Acidimicrobiales bacterium
TGGCCGACACGTGCGGGTCGCCCCACCGTGCGCTGCCGTAGCTCAGCCCGTGGCCGAAGGGCCACTGGGGGGCGACGCCGGTGCGGTCGTGGGCCCGGTACCCCACGTCGAACCCCTCCCCGTAGGTCTGCACCCCGTCGACGGGGTCGTGCCACCGCCACGCGGGCACATCGTCGAGCGACCGGGGGAAGGTGGTCGGCAGCCGGCCGCCGGGGTCGGCCGCCCCGACCAGCACGTCGGCGACGGCGTCGGCCATCTCCATGCCGCCGAACCACCCCACCACGATCGCGGCCACGTCGTCGGCCCACGGCATGGCGACCGGCGACCCGGCGTTGACCACCACGACGGTCCGGGGGTTGACGGCGGCGACGCGGCGCACCAGCTCGTCCTGCCGGCCCGGAAGGGCGATCGAGGTGCGGTCGTGGCCCTCGCTCTCCCAGTCGTCGTTCGTGCCGACGACCACCACCGCCGCCTCCGCGCCGCCGGCGGCGGCGGCGGCCTCGTCGACGGGGTCGCCCGCCACCGGCTCGCGCACCCCGATGCGCAGGGTGCCGAAGGGGCTCCGGCGGGGCCAGACCACCTCGATGTCGAGCAGCCCGCCGGCCCGGCCGTCGACGGTGGCGAGCTGTTCGACCGACATGGTGCCGTTCCACTCGTCGCTGCGGGGGAGGGCGTCGACGCCGCTGACCACCACGGCCCCGCCGACGGTGACCCGCGGCCGGCCGTTCACGATGGCGCCCACGTCGTGGGCACCGTCGTGGCGGCACCGGAACGCCCCCCGCACCACGACCGACCAGTCGCCGGGCGGCACGCCCTCGGGGAGCGACCCGAACAGCTGCAGGTGGGTCGTGGAGATGCGGCGGGTGGCCAGCGCCGGGCCGTCCCCGCCGGGTCCGGCGTGGTAGGTGACGACCAGGCCCGGCTCGCCGTCCGGTCCGACGACCCGATCGGCGTCGGGCAGCGGGGCGTGGCGGTCGATGTCACAGCCGACGGCGTGGCGCACCCGCATGCCCCGGTCGCGCAGCGCGTCGACGATCGAGCCGCTGCGCACGGCCCGGAGGGCGGCGCTGCCCCCGCCCATGACCCTCGGGGTGCCCCCGGCTCGACCGATGACACAGAGGCTCATGGCCCCGAGAAGCGGGAGGGCCGCCCCCTCGTTGCGCACCAGGACCGTGCCGGCGACCGCCGCCTCCCGGCACAGCGCCACCTCGGTGTCGTCGACCACGCTGCGCTCCGGCTCGCCCGCCGGGCGCTCCGCCGCCCCGGTGCGGTCGCCGAGCTCGAGCACGCGGCGGGCCAGGCGGCGGACAGCGTCGGCGTCCACCTGGCGCCTTTCCACCGCGGCGGCCAACGCGGCGCCGTAGATCCGGGGCGGCCCTGGCATCTCCAGGTCCAGCCCCGCGTGCGCCGACGCCACCGTGTCGTGGGCGCCGTACCAGTCGCTCACCACGACCCCGTCGAACCCCCACTCGTTGCGCAGCACCTCGTCGAGGAGCCACCGGTTCGCCGCGCAGAACTCGCCGTGGAGGCGGTTGTAGGCGGTCATCACCCCCCACGCCCCGCCGTCGCGGACGGCCGCCTCGAAGGGCCGCAGGTAGAGCTCCCGCAGCACCCGCTCGTCGACGTGCACGTCGACGGTCAGGCGGTCGACCTCGGTGTCGTTGCAGACCAGGTGCTTGACGGTGACCGCGACGCCGGTGGATTGCACGCCCTGCACGTAGGCCACGGCCAGCGCGGCGGTCAGCTCGGGGTCCTCCGAGAGGTACTCGAAGGTGCGCCCCCCGACCGGGGTGCGATGCAGGTTGACCGCCGGCGCCAGCAGCACGTGGGCGCTGCGCCGCCGGGCCTCGCGCCCGAGGAGGGCGCCCACCCGCCGCACCAGGTGGGGGTCGAAGCTGGCGCCGAGCGCGATCCCGGCGGGGGTCACGACCGCCGGGGTGCGGTCGTCGCCCATGAACTCCCCGCGGGCGCCGTTGGGCCCGTCGGTCACCTTGACCTGCGGCACGCCGAGCCGGTCGACCGCCGCGCTGCGCCACATGCTCACGCCGGCGACCACGGCGCAGGCCTCCTCCATCGTCAGCTGGTCGGCGACGGCAGCGGGGTCGGGGGCCACCCCCGCATGTTTGCCGCTGCGCCACCGCGTCGGGCGGCCGCCGGCGGTGGGTTCGGGTCAGCCGCCGTGCAACCGGTCGAGCTGCTCGGCGCTGAGCGGCGCCACCTCGGGGGGTGTCGGCGCCGGGCGGGCGGTGCACAGCCCGTCGAGCACGAAGGTGAGGGGTCGGCGCCAGGCGTCGGGGTCTACCGCTGCGGTGTCCGCGCCGATGGCGGCGACGCCCTGGGTGAGCAGCACCAGGTCGGCGACGGTCACGTCGGGTCGCAGCACCCCGGTGGCCCGGGCCCGCTCGACGAGGCGCTCGGCCAGCGGCAGCACCCGCTGGCGCACCTGCCGGGCCGGGCCCCCGAGGCCGGCATGCTCGACCAGCTCCTTGAGGGCACGGTCGGCGATCTGGCGTTCCAGCGACCGACGGAGGAACCACACGAGCGCCTGCCAGCCGTCGTCGATGGCGAAGCTGGCCTCCAGGTCGGCGACGTAGTCGGCCAGGCGGTCCGCGAAGAGGGCGGCCACCAGGTCGTCGCGGGTGGGGAAGCGGCGGTAGAGGGTGGCGATGCCGACCCCGGCGGCGGCGGCGATGTCCTCGAGGGGGGTGGCCAGCCCCCGTTCGGCCATCAGCCGGCCAGCGGCCTCCAGGAGCCGCTGGCGGTTGGCCTCGGCGTCGCGGCGCAGGCCGCGCGCAGCGGTCACCGGGCTAGAGCACCGTGGCCGTGTGACCCGACGGTGCTGCGACGCGACCGGCGGGGAACAGGACGGCGGCGAGGGCCGCCCCGACCGCGAACACCGCCGCGGCCGCCCAGAACGCCACGTCGTCGCCGTGCACGGAGGCGGCGGCCTGGGCGGCGGGGGTCACTCCGTGGGCGGCGATGTAGCCGGTGGCGGCGGTCGCCGCGAGGGTGTTGAGCAGCGCGGTGCCGATCGAGCCGCCCACCTGCTGACCGATGTTGGGCAGGGCGGAGGCCACGCCCGCGTCGCCGGGGTCGGCGCCCGCGGTGGCCAGGTTCATCGCGGCGCCGAAGATTAGGCCCATGCCCACGCCCATGACCAGCAGGCCGGGCACCACCCCGCTGCCGTAGCTCGAGTGCACGCCCAGCTGGGCGAAGAGCACCAGGCCGGCAGCGGCGATCGCCATGCCGGAGGCGACGATCCAGCGTGGCCCGACCCGGGGCAGCAGGGCGGCGGTGGCGACGCTGGAGGTGACCACGACCGCGCCGATCATCGGGAGGAAGGCGACGCCGGAGCTGAGCGGCGAGAAGCGCAGGACGAGCTGCACGTAGTAGGTCAGGAACAGGAACACCCCGAACATCCCGATGCCCGAGACGAGGATCATCAAGTCGGCGGTGCCCCGGGTGCGGTCGGCGACGACGCGCAGGGGCAGCAGCGGCGACGCCACCCGCCGCTCGATGGTGACGAAAGCGGCGAGCAGCACCGCGGCGGCCGCCAACAGCACGATGGTGACCGCATCGCCCCACCCGCGGGTGCTCGCCTCGGAGAACCCGTAGACCACGGCGGTCAGCCCGGCGACCACGGTGCTGATGCCGGCCCAGTCGAAGGCAACCCGCTGCTGGCGCTCGCCGGCCGGCAGCACCACCATCACCGCGACCAGGGCGACCACGGCGAGCACGTCGTTGACATAGAGGCACCACCGCCAGTCGAGGTACTGGGTGAGCGCACCGCCGAGGATCAGCCCGACGGCGCCGCCGGCACCGCCGATGGCCCCGTAGATGCCGAACGCCTTGCCGCGCTCGCGGGGGTCGGAGAAGGTCGTCGTGAGCAGCGACAGGGCGGCGGGGGCGAGCACGGCGCCGAACGCGCCCTGCACCGCCCGGGCGGCGACGAGCATGCCGAAGCCGGTCGCCGCTCCCCCGACCGCCGACGCGGCGGCGAAGCCCACCATGCCGATCACCAGCATCCGCCGCCGACCGAAGAGGTCCGAGAGGCGACCGCCGAGCAGCAGCAGGCTCCCGAAGGCCAGGGAGTAGGCGGTGACCACCCACTGGCGGTCGGCGGTCGAGAAGCCGAGCGCCTTCTGCGCCGACGGCAGGGCGATGTTCACCACGGTGGCGTCGAGCACCACCATCAGCTGGGCGAGCGCGAGGGCGGCGAGCACCCACCACCGGCGGTCGCGGGTCGACCCGGGAGGCCGTACGGCGGCGTCGGTGGGGGCGGGGAGGTCGGTGAGGGTCATGGTGGGCGATCCGATCCGTATGCGGAGGCCGACCCTCCACATGCAGGCACAACTCCGGATCGGCGGCGCCTGTTCCCGGCCCCGCAGCGACGTCGGTCGCGGCGGGTGGTTGGGCCCCTACGCGGGGTCGGGCACCAGCCGGGCGAGGGCGGCCACCGCCTTGTAGGCCGCCTCTGCGGGGCCGAGCTCGTCAGGGCGCAGCAGGTTGGCCATGATGCGCAGCACCCACTCCATGAGGGTGCGGCTGTGCATGCCGGTGCCCACCAGGCGGCGCATGAGCTCTGGGTGACCGATCAGCTTCACGAACGCCCGCGCCACCTTGTAGTAGAGGCCGTAGGTGGCTTCCAGGTTCTTCTCGTAGGTGGTCAGCGCCAGCCCGTCGCCGCTGGCCAGGGCCAGGTGCACGGCGTCGGCGGCCATGCGCCCCGACTCGTAGGCGTAGGCGATCCCCTCGCCGTTGAAGGGGTTGATGGTGCCCCCAGCATCGCCCACGACGAGGTGCGTCGGGCCGGCGTGCGGGCCGACCGACAGGCCCATGGGCAGCCGTCCGCCGGTGGCGGGGCCGCAGGCGGTGGCCGGGGAGATGCCCCACGACGCCGGCGCGTAGTCGACGAACGCCTCGAGCAGGTGGGTGGTGTTGACGGCCTTCCACTGGTTGAAGGTGGACAGCAGGCCGATGCCGACGTTGACCCGTCCGTCGCCCACGGGGAACACCCAGCCGTAGCCCGGCAGCACGTTGCCGGCGCTGTCGCGGATGTCGAGCCACGAGTCGATCCACGGCTCGTCGCTGCGGGGCGAGGTCCAGTAGCCACGGATGGCCATGCCCAGCGGGTAGGCGCGGTTCCGGCTGTTGCCGAGGTCGCGGCCGAAGCGGGAGTTGGCCCCGTCGGCCACCACCACGTAGGTGGCCTTCACGGTGAAGTCATCGCCACCCGCCTTCGGGTGCACCCGGGCGCCGCGCAGCAACCCGCCCTCGACCACCGGCGCGACCGCCTCGCTCTGCTCGAGCACCGTCGCGCCCGCCTTGGCGGCGCGCGCCGCGACCATGTCGTCGAGGTCGTGGCGGGTGATGACGTAGCCGTAGCCGGGGAGGTCGGGGTGCTCGGGCCAGCTCAGCTCGAGGGTGCGGCCGAAGGCGTGCGAGCGCAGGCCTTCGTAGCGGTGGCCGGTAGCGGCCAGCTCGTCGGCGAGCCCCATGTCTTCGAGCTGGCGCACGGAGCGGGGCGTGAGGCCGTCGCCGCAGGTCTTCTCCCGCGGGAACGCCTTCTTCTCGAGCACCACGACGTCGTGGCCGGCCGATGCCAGCCAGTAGGCGGCGCTGGCGCCGGAGGGGCCACCCCCCACCACGAGGACGTCACACTCCCGATCTGCCATGGCTGCAGGGTACGGGCCACCCCTGCCTTTGGCCCACACGACGGGGCCGTGGGTACGATCGGCCCGTGCTGTCGATGGACCAATACCTGCCCATCGTGCTGCTGCTCGTCGTGGCCCTGGCCTTCGCCGCCGGCAGCTTCGCGGCGTCGAAGCTGCTCGGCCCGTCGCGTCCGACGGGAGCCAAGACCGGTCCCTACGAGTCGGGGATCGTGCCGCAGATGCCGGCGGCGGCGCGCTTCCCGGTGCGGTTCTTCATGGTGGCGATGATCTTCATCATCTTCGACATCGAGGTGATCTTCCTCTATCCGTGGGCGGTCATCTACCACCAGCTCGACACCTTCGGCCTGGCCGAGATGGGCGCCTTCGCCGTGGTGGTGTTCGTGTCGTTCGCCTACCTGGTGAGCAACGGCGCCCTCGACTGGGGCCCGGTGCAGGCCCGCATCCGGCGCACCTCCGCCGACCTGTCGCGCACCACGAGCTCCACCGTGCGGCGCGTGCCGCGACCCGTCGACGTCGCCGAGCGGGGCATGACCCGGCCGGTGCTGGTCGAGCCCGTCGACGAGCCTGTTGACCAGCCGGTCGACGAGCCGGTGGGCTGACCCTGCGGCTCCGCCCCGGTTTGGGGTGGGACGGGGCCACTGTCGTAGGTTGAGGGGGGTTACGAGGAGGCACACACGATGGGCCTGGAGAACCTCCAGCACAACTTCCTGACCGGCACCCTCGAGGGGGCCGTCAAGTGGGCACGGGCGTCGAGCTCGTGGGGCATGAACTTCGGGCTGGCCTGCTGCGCCATCGAGATGATGGCGGCCGGCGCCGCCCGCTTCGACCTGGCCCGCTTCGGCATGGAGGTGTTCCGCGCCTCACCCCGCCAGAGCGACATCTTGATCGTCGCCGGCCGCTGCTCGCAGAAGATGGCGCCGGTGATGCGCCAGGTCTACGACCAGATGATGGAGCCCAAGTGGGTGATCTCCATGGGCGTCTGCGCCAGCACCGGCGGCATGTTCAACAACTACGCCATCCTCCAGGGCGTCGACACGGTGATCCCCGTCGACGTCTACGCCCCCGGCTGCCCCCCCGGGCCCGAGACCCTCATCCACGCCATCCTGACCCTCCACGAGAAGATCCGCACCGGCCACATCACCCGCCGCCCCGAAGACGGCGTCGGCGCAGGCATCCACCTCGACGCCTCCACCCGTCGGGGCACGGGGAGCGGGGTCGCCGTCCCCCTCGCCACCGGCGGGGCTCGATGAGCGCCACCCCGCCCGCCGAGGGGCAGGGGGGCGACGAGGTCGCCAAGGGCGAAGCGGTGCACACCGGCGAGCCGTTCTCCGGCGACCGGTCGGAGGCCAGCCAGAGCGAGGGCGAGTACGCGTCGTCGCAGGGCGCCGAGGGTGGGGCGC
>DASTHS010000148.1:0-20541 GCA_035718085.1 Acidimicrobiales bacterium
GGAGGTGTTCCTTCTTGGCCGCCTCGTCGCCGGAGACCAGCAGCAGGTTCGCGGCCAGGGCCACGCTGGAGAAGTAGGGGGCGCACAGCAGGGCGCGGCCCATCTCCTCGAAGACGATGCCGAGCTCGACGTGGCTGTAGCCGGAGCCGCCGTACTCCTCGGGGATGTGCAGGCCCTGCAGGCCGAGCTGCTCGGCCATCTGGGTCCACACCGCCGGGTCGTAGCCGTCGGTGGTCTCCATGAGGCGGCGCACCTCGGTCTCGGGCGACTTCTGCTCGAGGAAGCGGCGCACGGAGCGGCGCAGCTCCTCCTGCTCGTCACTGAAGGCGAAGTTCACTGGTGTCCCCCTCTAGGGCCAGGCCGGAAACGATCCGCCAAGTTGTACTACGTAGGATCGTTCCCATGCACCTCGACCGCCCGCACTTCGATGACGGTCGGGCCGAGGTGCACCGGGTGGTGGTCGGTCCCTACGACAACAACGTCTTCGTGCTGCGCTGCAAGCAGACCGGCGAGGCCGTGCTGCTCGACGCCGCCGACGAGCACGACCAGCTCCTCGCCCTCTGTCGCGCCCTCGGGGTGCGCCGGGTGCTCGAGACCCACGGCCACTGGGACCACATCCAGGCGGTGCCGGCGATGCGTGACGCCGGCTACGACGTGGCGGTCACGGCGGCCGACGCCGCCATGCTCCCCTCCTACGACAGCACCCTCGACGACGACGAGGTGATCGCCGTCGGCCGGCTGCGCCTGCGCACCATCGCCACGCCAGGCCACACGCCGGGCTCGATGTGCTTCCTGGTCGAGGGCGCGCCCGTGCTCTTCAGCGGCGACACCCTCTTCCCCGGGGGCCCCGGCGCCACCGCCACCCCCACCGGCGACTTCCCCACGATCATCGACAGCATCGAGGGCAGGCTCCTGCGCCGGCTCCCCCCGGACACGATCGTCATGCCCGGCCACGGCCTCGACACGACCATCGGCGCCGAGGCGCCCCACCTCCAGGAGTGGGTCGACCGGGGTTGGTGAGCTACCGGTATCCCGTGGGGTTGGCCGACTGCCACCGCCACGTGTCGGCGCACGCCTCCCCCAGTCCCAGTTCGGCCCGCCAGCCGAGCACGTCGGCGGCGAGCCCCGGGTCGGCGTAGCAGGCGGCCACGTCGCCGGGCCGGCGGGGCACCACCCGGCGGGGCAGCGGCGACCCCGTGGCATCCTCGAAGGCGGCCACGACCTCGAACACCGACGACCCGCGGCCGGTGCCGAGGTTGACGGTGCGCACCTCGTCGGGGCCGGGGGGCGACGCCAGGGCGGCGAGGTGCCCGCGGGCGAGGTCGACCACGTGGATGTAGTCGCGCACCCCCGTGCCGTCGGCCGTCGGGTAGTCGTCACCGAAGACCAGCAGCTCGGGACGCCGACCGACCGCGACCTGGGCGATGAAGGGCACCAGGTTGTTCGGCACGCCGGTCGGGTCCTCGCCGATGCGGCCGCTCGGGTGGGCGCCGATGGGGTTGAAGTAGCGCAGGAGCGTGACCTGCCACCCGGCGCCCGACCCCGCGAGGTCGGCGAGCAGCCACTCGATCGCCGCCTTGGTGCGGCCGTAGGGGTTGACCGGCCGCACCGGTGCAGCCTCGGTGATGGGCACGACGTCGGGGTCGCCGTACACCGTCGCCGACGAGCTGAACACCAGCTGGGTCGTGCCCGCCGCGGCCATGGCCGCGACCAGCGAGAGGGTCGAGCCGACGTTGACCCGCCAGTACCGCTCCGGGTCGGTCACCGACTCCCCCACTGCCTTCAGCCCGGCGAAGTGCACCACGGCGTCGACGGGGGCGGCGGCGAAGACGGCGCCGAGGCCGCGCCGGTCGGCCACGTCGAGCTCGTGGAACACCGGGGCGCGGCCGGCGAGCTCGCCGACCCGCCGCAGCGACTCGGGCGAGGAGTTCGAGAGGTCGTCGACGACGGTGACGTCATGGCCGGCGAGCAGCAGTTCGAGGACGGTGTGGGAGCCGATGTATCCGCACCCGCCGGTGACCAGGACGTGCATCCGGTCAGTCTGGCCGCCGTGGCTGGGCGGGCGGCGTAGCGTCGCCGGTGTGCGCCCGTCCGCCCTGCTGCGGGCCGCCCACCCGGAGCCGGCGGCCGCCGTGGTGGTGCTCGCCGGTGCCCTCGCCGTGGCCGACGGGCGCCCGGCGGCCGGGTGCGGCGCCGTCGTCGCCGCCGTCGCCGCCGGCCAGCTGTCGGTGGGGTGGCACAACGACTGGCTCGACGCCGAGCGCGACCGTCGCGCCGGCCGGCGCGACAAGCCGGCCGCGCAGGGGGAGGTCGGCCGGCGCACCGTCGGGGTGGCCGCCGCCGTCGCCCTGGGCGCGACCGTGCCCCTCTCGGCGCTGTCGGGGTGGCGGGCGGCGGTCGCCCACCTCGTCGCCGTGACCGTGGCGTGGGCCTACAACGCCTGGCTGAAGGCGACGGTGCTGTCGTGGCTGCCCTACGCGGTGGCCTTCCCGCTGCTGGTCGTGTTCGTGTCGACCGGCCGGCGCGGTCACCCCTGGCCGCCGTGGTGGGAGCTGCTCGTGGCCGGGCTGCTCGCCGTCGGCGCCCACTTCGCCAACGCCGCCCCCGACGTGGCCGCCGACCTGGCCGCCGGGCTGCGGGGCCTGCCCGCCCGCCTCGGCGCCGAGCGGGCGGCGCGCGCCGCCCTCGGTCTGTTGCTGGCCGCCACCGTGGTGGTGGTGCTCGCGCCGGGGCCGCCCGGGGTGCCTGCCGCGCTCACCGGGGCGGCCGCGCTGGTCGTTCTCGCCGCCGGTGTCGCCGCCGGGCGGCGGCGGGGGCCGGGCGTCGCCTTCCGCACCGCGATGGCCGTCGCCCTCGTCGACGCCGCCGGGCTGGTGGCGGCGACGGCCCGCTGACGACGCCGACGGCCGGCCCGGGGCCGGCGCTACGCCGGGCCGGTGAGGGGGTGGCGAGGGGCGTCGACCAGCTCGAGGTCGTCGGGCAGGCCGTCGACGGTGACGCTGTCGCCCTCGACGGTCACCGACACCCGCGAGCCGGCGAGCGGGATGCGCCCGACGTGGAGCCGGCCGATGCGCTCGGGGAGCGCCGGGTGCAGCCACACCTTGCCCCTCGGCACCCAGGGGTCGAGGCGCAGCAAGGTGCGCAGCATGAGCAGCGGCGACGCCGCCGACCACGCCTGGGGCGAGCACGACGTCGGGTACGGCACCACCATCGGCAACTCGAGGCGGTCGAGCCCGGAGAACAGCTCGGGGAGGCGGCCCCCCTGGGTGACGGCGGCGTCGAGCACGCCCATGACGATCCGTTGCGCTTCGCGCACGTGGCCGTAGCGCATGAGGCCGGCCGCCACGATGGCGTTGTCGTGGGGCCACACCGAACCGCAGTGGTAGCTGAGGGGGTTGTAGCCGGCCATCGACGAGGCCAAGGTGCGCACCCCCCAGCCGCTGAACATGTCGGGGCCGAGCAGGCGCTTGGCGACCACGTCGGCCTTGTCGGCGTCGACGATGCCGGTCCAGAGGCAGTGGCCGATGTTGGAGGTGAGGGCGTCGAGGGGCCGCTTGTCGCGGTCGAGGCCCATCGCCAACCAGCCGCGCTCCTCGATCCAGAAGTCGCGGTTGAACGCGGCCTTCAAGGTGGCGGCCTTGGCCCGCAGCGACGCCGACAGCGCGGCGTCGCCCGCCTCGGCGGCGAAGAACGCCCGGGCCAGATAGGCCCCGTAGACGTAGCCCTGCACCTCGGCGAGCGCGATGGGCGCCTCGCCCAGCGCCCCGTCGGCGAAGCGCACTGCGTCGTCGCTGTCTTTCCAGCCCTGGTTGCGAAGGCCCCGGTCGCTGGTGCGCTGGTACTCCACGTAGCCGTCGCCGTCACGGTCGCCGAAGCGCTCGATCCAGTCGATGGCCCGGTCGGCGTGGGGCAGCAGCTCGTCGACCGCCTCACGGGCGAGGCCCCAGCGGCGCAGCTCGCCGAGCAGCATGACGAACAGCGGGGTGGCGTCAGCGGTGCCGTAGTAGATGTGGCCGCCGCCGAGCGACAGCGGGGCGCTCTCGCCGAACCCGAGCTCGTGGAGGATGCGTCCGGGCTCCTCCTCGTTGTGGGGGTTCACGTCGCTGCCCTGGAACCGGGCGAGGGTCTGCAGGGTGCCGAGGGCCAGCTCGGGGTCGACCAGCAGGGCCATCCACGCCGTGAGCAGCGAGTCGCGCCCGAAGAGGGTCATCGACCAGGGGGCGCCAGCCGCGAGCACGGTGCGCTCGGGGTAGTCGGGGTCGAAGATGCGGAGCGCGCCGAGGTCTTCGGCGCTCTTGGCGACAACCGCCCGAAGCCCCTCGTGGTCGGTGTCGAGCACCGGCACCCGCCGCCGCCACTGCGCCATGCGCTCGGCCGGCTTGGCCCGGTTGATGGGCTGGCCGCACAGCCAGCGCGGCTCGACCTCTTCGTCGTCGAAGCTGCAGGTGAACTGCTGGCAGAGCGACCACTCGCCGCCGGGCGGCACGATCACCTCCCAGCGGAACAGGTCGCCGTCGATCTTGGCCGGGACCGACACGTCGATGCGCAGCGCCCGCCGGTGGCCGCCGTGGCGGTGCCGGAACACCAGGGCGCCGTCGTGGGGTTCCGGCTCGGCCGGGGTCGCCACCTCGCTGCGCCCCTTCTTCACGTCGGTCAGGGCGGCGAAGTCGGCCCCGTAGTGGACGGTGAGGGCGCAGTAGGCCGGCTCGGCGGCGAAGTTGCGCACCACCAGGTCTTCGCGCATGCCGCGGCCCACGTAGCGGTGCCGCAACACCATCAAGCTGGGGTCGCCCTGGCCCTGGCGGGCGCGGGCGCGGCCCACGAACGTGGCCGTGTAGGGCTCGGGGGTGCCGGTGGCCAGCACCTCGGGCCGCTCGCCGTTGACCTCCAGCGACCAGCGGGAGAGGAAGCGGCTGTCGCGGAAGTAGAGCCCCTCGGGCGAATCGGGCGTCACGTCGCCGGTGGCGGCCGACAGCACGAACGCCGCGCCCTCCACGAGGGTCACCCGCTCGCCAGGGGCCCCGAGCGACGCGGCGGCGTGCGCGTCCCAGTGCTCACCCATGCCGTGGCCCACCCATCGCGGCCCACCGTACCCGTGCCCCGGGCCGACCCCGACCGCCCGCCCGCCCGCCGCCCGGCCGGCCGGCGGCGGCGGCCACCGGGTTTCCACTACGGCGGTAGTGCTAATACACTGCACGGCGTGGCACCGCCTCTCTTCGAGATCGACGACCTGCACGTCGAGGTCGACGGCCAGGAGATCCTCAAAGGCGTCGACCTGGTGCTCGAGGCCGGCGAGGTGCACGCCCTCATGGGCCCCAACGGGTCGGGGAAGTCGACCCTGGCGTCGACCTTGCTGGCCAGCCCCACCTACACCGTCACCCGGGGCTCGATCCGCTTCAAGGGCGAAGACATCACCTCCTGGGACACCGAGGTCCGGGGCAAGGCCGGCATCTTCCTGGCGTTCCAGTACCCCGAGGAGATCCCCGGGGTGCCGGTCCGCGAGTTCCTGCGCCAGGCGCTCACGGCCCGCAAGGGCATCGAGGACCTCTCGGTGCTCGAGGTGCGCCTGGCCATCATGGAGTGGATGCAGCGGCTGGGCATCGACCCGAGCTTCGGTGACCGGTTCCTCAACGAGGGGTTCTCGGGCGGCGAGAAGAAGCGGAACGAGGTGCTGCAGATGGCGATCCTCGAGCCCGAGCTGGCCATCCTCGACGAGACCGACTCCGGCCTCGACATCGACGCCCTCGAGGTCGTCGCACGCGGGGTCACCACCGTGCGGGAGGCACGCCCGGAGCTGGGCGTGCTGCTGGTGACGCACTACCGCCGCATCCTCGAGCGGGTCGTGCCCGACAAGGTGCACCTGCTCGTCGACGGGCGGATCCGGGCCAGCGGCGGGCCGGAGCTGGCCCACCGCCTCGAAGACGAGGGGTACGAAGCGTGGCGATGACGGTGGCGACCCCCCTCGACGTCGAGGCGATCAAGGCCGACTTCCCGATCCTCGGCCGCCAGGTGCACGGCCGCCGGCTCGTGTACCTCGACTCGGCGGCATCTTCGCAGAAGCCGCGGGCGGTGCTGTCCGCCATGCAGCAGTACTACGAGACCACGCACGCCAACGTGCACCGTGGCGTCTACGCCATCGCCGAGGAGGCGACCCGCCGCTACGAGGAGGCCCGGGCCAAGGTCGCCCGCTTCATCGGGGCGTCGTCGCCGTCGGAGGTGGTGTTCACCAAGAACGTCACCGAAGCGATCAACCTCGTGGCGCGGGCGTGGGGAACCGCCAACCTCCGCGCCGGCGACGTCGTGGTGCTGACCGAGGCGGAGCACCACGCCAACCTCGTGCCGTGGCTGCAGCTCAAGGAGGCGCTCGGCATCGAGCTGCGCTACCTGAGGGTGGGCGACGACGGTCTGCTCGACCTGTCGTCGCTCGACGAGGTGCTCACCGGGGCCAAGCTGCTCAGCTTCACCGGCATGTCGAACGTGCTCGGCACGATCACCCCCGTGCGGGACCTGACCGCCGCCGCCCACGCCGCCGGCGCCCTGGTGCTCGTCGACGGCGCCCAGTGGGCCGCCGGGCTGCCGACCGACGTGACCGCGCTCGACGTCGACATGTTCGCCTTCACCGGCCACAAGGTGATGGGCCCCACCGGCATCGGCGTGCTGTGGGCCCGCGCCGAGCTGCTGGAGGCCATGCCACCCTTCCTCGGCGGCGGCGAGATGATCCGCGACGTGCGCCTCGACGGGTTCACCACCAACGACATCCCCTGGAAGTTCGAAGCCGGCACGCCCCCGATCGCCGAGGCCGTGGGCCTCGGCGCCGCCGTCGACTACCTCGAGGGCATCGGCATGCCGGCGGTCCGCCAGCACGAGGAGGCGCTCACCCGGTACGCCCTCGACACCCTGGCCGACCGGTACGGCGACGACCTGGTCGTGCACGGACCCGCCGACCCGGCGCTGCGGGGCGGTGTGGTCTCGTTCGCCTACAAGGACATCCACCCCCACGACCTCTCGCAGGTGCTCGACGAGGCAGGCGTGTGCGTGCGGGCCGGGCACCACTGCGCCAAGCCCCTCATGCGCCGCCTGGGGGTCGGGGCCACGGCGCGGGCCTCGTTCTCCATCTACAACGACACTGCGGACGTCGACGCCCTCGCCGACGCACTGGCCGACGCCGACCGCCTCTTCGGCGTCTAGCCCCCGCTCGCCCCACCACCCGCCCCCTCTGGAGCCGCTGCGATGCCCGGTCTGGAAGACCTGTACCGCGAGATCATCCTCGACCACTACCGCAACCCCCGGAACCGGGGCGAGCTCGAGGTGCCCCCCGCCCACGCCGAGACGGGGTTCAACCCGCTCTGCGGCGACGAGATCACCGTCTACCTGCAAGTCGACGACGGCGTGGTGCGCGACATCAAGCTCACCGGCCAGGGGTGCAGCATCAGCCAGTCGTCGGCGTCGATGATGAGCACGGCCGTGAAGGGCCGGACCCTCGCCGAGGCCCGGGCCGTCATCCGCACCTTCAAGGCCATGATGTCGGTGCACGAGGCCCGCCTCGACGGTGGTGAGGCGGCCGCCGACCTCGAGATGCCCCTCGGCGACCTCGAGGCGCTGCAAGGCGTGGTGAAGTTCCCGGTGCGCATCAAGTGCGCCACCTTGTCGTGGAACACCCTCACCCAGGCGCTCGACGCCGTCGACCAGCCGGCCTGACCGGAGGCCGCCGGCCCGCCCGGACGTCGCGCCCGCTAGGGGCGGGGCCGGCGGGCCACCGGGCCTCGCGCCCGCACCTGCTCCACCGCCTTCAGCGCCTCCCGTAGCTCGCCGATCCACTCGCCCTCGTGCTCCCCGACGAGGCGCACGCACCACGCCAGCGCCTCGCTGCGGGTGCGGGCCACGCCAGCGTCGATCAGGGTGTCGAGCACCCGCCGCTCCGGCATGCGCAGACGGGTCATCACCGGCACGGTGGCGGTGGTGAACGCCACCCGGCAACCCCCGATGGCGGCGGCCCACGACACCTTCCTGCCGAAACGGGTCTCGGCGGCGGCAGCGATGGCCATGCGCTCGTCGCGGGTCTGGGCTCGGAACCACGCCAGGCGGGCCTGGTCGCCGTCGCCGAAGCTGTGGGCGCTCCCCGCTGGCGCGGCCGACAGCACGACGGTGACCAGCACCTCTTCCGCGTCGACCTCGACCACCGCCTCGGCGCCCCAGTCGGCGGGAAGCTGGGCGGCGAACCAGGCGGCCAGCTCCTCCCGGGCGCCGGCCGGCTCGGAGGATGCCACCGGTCAACGGTAGCTTCCGGGCCGTGCCCGCCCCGTCCAGCACCGTCGTCGTCGGCGCCTCCCTCGCCGGCTTGCGCACCGTCGAGGCACTGCGCCGGCTCGGCGAGGACGGGCCCGTGACCGTGGTCGGCGCAGAGGCCCACCCGCCCTACGACCGGCCGCCGCTGTCGAAGCGGGCCCTCACCGCACTCGAGCGCGACCCCGTCGAGTTGACGGCGCTGGCGGTCGCCGACGACCTGGGGGTCGAGTGGCGGCTGGGCACGGCGGCCACCGGCCTCGACCTGGAGCGCCGTCGCGTCGTGCTGGGCGACGACGAGGTGCCCTTCACCCGGCTGGTCATCGCCACCGGGGCCAGCGCCCGACGGCTGCCCGTCTTCGGCGAGCACAGGGGGGTGCACGTGCTGCGCACCCTCGACGACGCCGTTGCCCTGCGCGCCGAGCTGCGGACCGGGCCGCGTGTCGCTGTGGTCGGCGCCGGCTTCATCGGCCTCGAGGTGGCGTCGAGCTGCCGCGACCTCGGCCTCGACGTGACGGTGGTGGAGGCCGCCCGGGTCCCCCTCGAGCTTGCCCTCGGGGCGACCATCGGGGCCCGCGTCGCCGGCCGCCACCGCGACGCGGGGGTCCGCCTCGAGACGGGGGTCGCGGTCGCCGACGTGATCGGCACGGGCCGGGTGGAAGCCCTCGAGCTCGGCGACGGCCGGCGGATCGCCGCCGACGTGGTGGTCGTCGGCATCGGCGTCGCCCCCGCCACGAGCTGGCTCGACGGCTCGGGCGTCGACCTCGACGACGGGGTGCGCTGCGACAGCCGGCTGCGGGTGCTGCGCGGGGGGCGGCCCATGCCCGAGGTGGTGGCCGCGGGCGACGTGGCCCGCTGGCAGCACCCGGTGACCGGACGCCCGGTGCGCGTCGAGCACTGGACCAACGCCGTCGAGCAGGGCGACGCCGCCGCCCGCACGCTCCTCGGTGGCGACGCCGCCCCACCCTTCGCCCCGGTGCCCTACTTCTGGTCGGACCAGCTCGGCGCCAAGCTGCAGATGCTCGGCACCACCGATCCCGGCGACGAGGTCGCCGTGCTCGACGACGACGGCACGGGCTCCCGGTGGCTGGCCGCCTACGGGCGCGACGGCCGGACCGTCGCCGCGGTGGGCTCGTCGCGCGCTGCGAAGCTCATGCGGCTCCGCCCGGCCATCGAGCAGGGCAGCCCGTTCCCGCCCCCGCTGCCCTGACCCACCGAACCAGTCCACCGATCGACCGATCCACCGACCCGGCGGCCGGGCCGGCCCTGTCGGGCGGTGGCTAGGAGGCCGGCACCGCCCAGCCCATCGACTCGGCGATGTCGCGGCACGTCGGGCAGAGCGGGTACTTCTTCGGATCGCGACCCGGCACCCAGATCTTGCCGCAGAGCGCCTTGACCGCCGTGCCGTTGACGACGCCCTCGACCACCGAGTTGCCGGCCGAGACGAACTCGCCCTCGTCGGTGGTGACGCCCTCGAGCACGATGTGGGCCATGCGCTCGTGGTCGCCGTCGAGCAGCGGGTCGGACCTGACCGGGGCGACGTCGATGTCGGTCATGGCACGAGGGTAGTGCGGGACCGGGAGCGGGCCGCGCCCCCGGACGGGTGGGCCCGCACCGGGTGCCGATAGCCTCGTGGGGGTCCACCGCCGGCCGGCGGTGCCGCACTCTAGGAGGCCCGCATGCCCGAGGCAGTCATCGTCGCAACCGCCCGCAGCCCGATCGGTCGGGCGTTCAAGGGGTCGCTCACGACCCTGCGCCCCGACGACATGGCCGCCCAGGTGGTCAAGGCCCTGCTGGCCAAGGTTCCCGAGCTCGACCCGACCCTGATCGAAGACCTGCTGATGGGGTGCGGCCAGCCGTCGGGGGAGGCCGGCTACAACATCGCCCGGGTCACCGCCCTGCTCGCCGGGCTCCCCGACGTCCCCGGCGTGACGGTCAACCGCTACTGCTCGTCGTCGCTGCAGACCATCCGCATGGCGGCCCACGCCATCAAGGCCGGCGAGGGCGACGTGTTCGTGGCCGCCGGCGTGGAGGCGGTCAGCCGCTTCGCCAGCGGCATGGCCGACAGCGGCAACACCACCAACCCGGTGTTCTCCGGCGCCCAAGAGCGCAGCGCCCAGCGCTCGCTCGGCGGCGACGCCCCGTGGAGCCCGCCCGCCGGGCTGCCCGACATCTACATCGCCATGGGCCAGACGGCCGAGAACGTGCGCGAGGTGGAGGGCGTCACCCGCCGGGAGATGGACGAGTTCGCCGCGCTCAGCCAGCAGCGGGCCGTCGCCTCGCAGGAGAACGGCTTCTTCGAGCGGGAGATCTCCCCGCTGACCCTTGCGGACGGCACGGTCGTGAGCAAGGACGACGGTCCCCGGGCGGGCACGACCGTCGAGAAGCTCTCCGAGCTCAAGCCCGCCTTCCGACCCGACGGCGAGGTCACCGCCGGCAACTCCTGTCCGCTCAACGACGGCGCCGCCGCCGTGCTGGTGATGTCGGACACCAAGGCACGCCAGCTCGGCATCACCCCCCTGGCGCGGGTGGTGTCGACGGGCGTGACCGGCCTCAACCCCGAGATCATGGGCCTCGGCCCCGTGGAGGCCTGCCGGATGGCCCTCGCCCGGGCCGGCATGACCATCGACGACGTCGACATCGTCGAGATCAACGAGGCGTTCGCAGCACAGGTGGTGCCGTCGGCCAAGCACCTCGGCGTCGGCTGGGACAAGCTCAACCCCAACGGCGGGTCGATCGCCCTCGGCCACCCCTTCGGCATGACCGGCGCCCGGATCATGGCGACGCTGCTCAACGGCCTGGAGGACGCCGACAAGACCATCGGCCTCGAGTCGATGTGCGTCGGCGGCGGCCAGGGCATGGCCATGGTCGTCGAACGGCTCAAGTAGCGCTCCCCGCCGCCACCGGGCAGGTGGCCGACCCCAGCGACGGGTCACCCAGATGTCCCGAAGGCCCCCGCTGCGGCGGGGGCCTTCGGGGTTTTCCGGCGGCGGCGAGAAATTCCCTGCATGGGCCGCTGACCAGCGGGTACGTTCCTCGACGGCGGCACTGAGCGGTCGCCCCAGGCGGAGACGGCACCCTTTTGGTGGGGGTTTGTACTGGTGTGGTCGTGCGCCGCCCGAAGCCGGCGCGCTACGCTCACCGCCCGTTGTGACTACGTGCACGTGGAACTTCCGTCGGCACGCAGCCCACGTCCTGGCCGCAGCCAGCGTCGTCGCTGCAGGAGCCGGGCTCGCCGCCCCCTCCGCCTCCGCCGACCAGCTATCCGCCCTCCGAGCGCAGGCGCAGGCCGTCGAGGCTCGCATCTCGGCACTCGGCCAGCAGGAGGCCGCGCTCGCCGAGCAGTTCGACGGCGCCCAGCTCGGCGTGCAGGCCGCCGGCGCCAAGGTCGCCGCAGCTGCCGCCCAGCTCGCCGCCGCGCAGGCCGCCGCGGCCAAGGCCCGGGCCGTGCTCGGCTCCGCGGCCATCGACGAGTACACCGGCGCGGCGTCGACGCCGACCGTGCACGCCGGCTCGGCGGGCCTCAGCGGCGCCACGGCCAGCCTGCTGGGCGCCGAGTACGTCGACAGCGTGGCAGCCGATCAGCAGGACGCCCTCGACTCCTACCACCTGGCCACCGTGCAGGCCCGCACCGCCCAGGCACAACTCGAGGCGGCCCGCACCGCCGCCCAGGCCCAGGTGGCTCGCCTGGCTGCCGCCCGCAGCGCCGTGCAGGCCACGCAGACCCAACTCGAGGGCGTCGAGCGCCAGACGCAGGGGCAGATCGCGACGGTCGTCGCCCAGATCCAGGCCCAGCAGGAGGCCGCGGCCCGCGCCGCCGCGGCGGCGGCAGCCGCACGGGCTGCGGCCGCCGCCCAGGCCGACGCCGCCGCCCGCGCCCAGGCCGCCCAGGCCGCCCAGGCCGCCGCTGCGACCCGGGCCCGCCCGGCCGTGGCCGCCGCCCCCGTGTCGACCGTCGCCGCGGTGACGTCGTCGGCTCCCCCGCCCCATGGCGCGGGCGCATCCGGCGCGGTGCAGGCCGCCCTCTCCCGGGTCGGCGACCCCTACGTGTGGGGCGCTGCCGGCCCGAGCACCTTCGACTGCTCCGGGTTGGTGCAGTGGGCCTACGCCCAGGTGGGGATCAGCCTGCCCCACTACAGCGGCGCCCAGTACTCCGACGGCACTCGGATCCCGATGTCGGACCTCGAGCCCGGCGACCTGGTGTTCTTCTCGAACCCGGGCGAGCACGTGGCCATGTACGTCGGCAACGGCGACATCGTCGAGGCGCCGCACACCGGTGCCACCGTGCACGTGGTGCCGATGTACTCCGAGTTCGTGCAGGCCGTCCGCATCAGCTGACCCCGCCGATAGCCTGCGCCCTGCACCGGGGCGCTGGAGGGCCGAGACGACGTGCGGATAGAGCGGTGCTTCGGGTTCGTCGACCTCTGCGGCTTCACCGCGTTCACCGAACGCCACGGCGACGAGCGGACCGTGGTGGTGTTGGCCGACTTCCGCACCCGGTTGCGTGAGATCGCCGCCCGTCGTGGCGTGCGGGTCGCCAAGTGGTTGGGCGACGGCGCCATGCTGTCGTCGGCCGATGTGGAGGCGACCGTCGCCATGGTCGTCGAGGTGGCGGCCCGCTCCGACCCCGATGCGGTGCCCCTGCAGGTGCGCGCCGGGCTCGCCCACGGGGCGGTCATCATGTTCGAGGGCGACGACTACATCGGTCGGGCCACCAACGTGGCATCCCGGCTCTGCGACGCCGCCAGCCCCGGCCAGGTGCTCTGCACCCGAGAGGTGGCGAGCCTGGCGCCCCGGTGGGTGGCCAGCGGCGACCCGGCGCCGTACCGGCTGGCCGGGTTCGACCGGCCCCTCGAGGCGTGCTGCCTCGAGGTCGGCACCGCGGACGACGTGGTCGTCGACCCGCACTGCGGGCTCCGCCTGCCCGAGGTGACCGGCCTCGCCACCCGCTTCGACGACGGCGGCGCCGTGCACCGCTTCTGCTCCACCGCCTGCGCGGTGGCGTGGGAGCAGGGTCAGCGCCGGCGAGCCGCCGCCTACTGATCTGTCCGATACCCGCTGGCCCCGTGCGCCGGCAGTCGGCTAGCAAGGTCGGCGTGGCGGAGCCGGCGATGATCTCGGCTCGGGCCCTGACCAAGCGCTTCGGGCAGTTCACCGCGGTCGACGGCGTCGACTTCGAGGTGCGCAGCGGGGAGGCGTTCGGGTTCCTCGGCCCGAACGGGGCGGGCAAGAGCTCGACGATGCGGATGATCGCGTGCGTGTCGCCACCGTCGGGCGGTGCGCTGCGCATCCTCGGGCTCGACCCCACGATCGACGGAGCTGCCATCCGCGCCCGCCTCGGGGTGGTGCCCCAGGACGACACGCTCGACCTGGAGCTGCCCGTGTGGGAGAACCTCTACGTCTACGGTCGCTACTTCGGCCTCTCCAAGCGCCAGCTGCTGCCGCGGATCGAGCGCCTGCTCGACTTCGCCCAGCTCACCGAGCGCGCCGGCGACCGCGTCGAGCCGTTGTCGGGGGGCATGAAGCGCCGCCTCACCATCGCCAGGGCCCTGATCAACGAGCCGAGCATCCTGCTGCTCGACGAGCCGACCACGGGCCTCGATCCGCAGGCCAGGCACGTGCTCTGGGATCGCCTGTACCGGCTGAAGGCCGAGGGGGTCACCCTGGTGCTGACCACCCACTACATGGACGAGGCGGAGCAGCTCTGCGACCGGCTGGTCGTGATGGACGGCGGCCGCATCGCCGCAGAAGGCTCGCCGCGGGAGCTGATCGCCCGCCACGCCAGCCGAGACGTCGTCGAGCTGCGCTTCGGGCCCGGCGAGAGCGCGGCGATGGCCGACAAGGTCGCCGATCTCGCCGACCGCATCGAGGTGCTGCCCGACCGCCTGCTGCTCTCGAGCGGCGATGGTGACGCGGTCGCCGAGGAGGTGCACGCCCGCCACCTCGAGCCGGCGGCGGTGCTGGTGCGCCGCTCGAGCCTGGAAGACGTGTTCCTGCGCCTCACCGGCCGGAGGCTCCTCGACTGATGCTGCCCGCGCTGCGCACCACCGAGCACCTGTGGCGGGCCTACCGCCGCACCTGGCGGGGCACGGTGATGACGACCTTCCTCAACCCGGTGCTCTACCTGGCCGCCCTCGGCGTCGGCCTGGGCCGCTTCGTCGACCGCGGTCACCACGCCGCCGTCGCGCTCGGCGGGGCCTCCTACCTGGACTTCGTCGGCCCCGGGCTGCTGGCCGTCACCGCCATGCAGGTGGCCGTCGGCGAGTCGACCTTCCCGGTGATGGGGGCGGTCAAGTGGCAGAAGACCTACGCCGCCATGCTGGCCACGCCGCAGCGGGTCGGCGACGTGCTGGCGGGCCACGTCACCTGGATCGCGGCGCGTGTCGCCACTGCGGTCGCCGCCTACCTGGCCGTGGTCGCCGCCTTCGGGGCCCTCCACTCCCCGCTCGCCGTGCTGGCCCTGCCCGCCGGGGTGCTCACCGGCATGGCCTTCAGCCTCCCGCTGGTGGGCTACTCGGTGCGCCTCGACACCGAACAGAGCTTCAACGTCGTGTACCGCCTCGGGATGATCCCGTTGTTCCTGTTCTCCGCGACGTTCTTCCCGCTCTCGTCCCTGCCGGTCGGCCTCCGCGTCGTCGCCTACGCCACCCCGCTGTGGCACGGGGTCGACCTGTGCCGCACCCTGGCCGACGGCACCGCCACGTGGGGACGGTCGCTGCTCCACGTCGCCTACCTGGCCGGCCTCGCCGCGCTCGGCGCCCTCAGCGCAGCGCGGGCCTACACGGGCAGGCTGCGCACGTGAGCGCCCCCGCCGCCGCACCGGGGCCCGGGGGGACCCTGGTGCTGCGGGTGCTGCCGACCGCGCTCACCGGTGGCCTCTCCGGTGTGCGCCGAGGCCGCCTGCTGATCGAACGCAACCTGCGGGTCACCCTGCGGGCCTGGTACGCCGTCGCCACCGGCGTGCTCGAGCCGTTGTTCTACCTCCTCTCGATCGGGGTGGGCATCGGGCACCTGGTCGGACGGCTGCCGGGCCCGCACGGCACCACCATCGCCTACGCCACCTATGCAGCCCCGGCGCTGCTGGCGTCGGCGTCGATGAACGGTGCCGTGTACGAGGCGACGATGAACGTGTTCTTCAAGCTGAAGTTCGCCAAGACCTACGACGCCGTGCTGGCCACGCCGCTCGGGCCGGTGTCGGTGGCCGCCGGCGAGATCGGCTGGGCGGTGCTGCGGGCGAGCACGTACGCCGTTGCCTTCCTCGCCGTGATGGCCGCCCTCGGCGACGTGGCGTCGTGGTGGGTGCTGGCCGCCCTGCCCGCCGCCGTGCTGCTCGCCGCCGCCTTCGCCAGCTTCGGCATGGCTTGCACCACCTTCATGCGCACCTGGGCCGACTTCGACCTGGTGCAGCTGGCGATCCTGCCGCTGTTCCTGTTCTCGACGACCTTCTACCCCCTGGGCACCTACCCCCGGTGGCTGCAGCTGGTCGTCGAGTGCACCCCGCTGTTCCACGGGATCACCCTCACCCGGTCGCTCGCCCTGGGGGCGCCGTCGTGGGCGTTGCTCGGCCACGCCGCCTACCTGGCCGCCATGGCCGCGCTGGGCGCCACCGTCGCCGGCCGGCGGATCAAGCGCCTGCTGCTGTCGTGAGCCGGCGTCGGTGAGCGACCTCGGGCTGCGACCGCTGACCGCCCGGTCGGTGCTGCTCTCGGTGCTGCTCGGCAGCCACCCGCCGGAGTTGCCCGTGGCCGCGCTGGTGCGCACCGCCGGGTTGTTCGGCATCGCTGCCGGCACCGTCCGCGTGGCGCTGTCGCGCATGGCCGCCGACGGCGAGGTCGAGGTCGCCGGCCCGGGTCGCTACCGGCTGGCCGGCCGGCTGCTCGACCGCCAACGCCGGCAGGACGAGAGTCGCCGGCCGCCGCTTCGCGCCTGGGACGGCACCTGGGAACTGGCCATCGCCGACCCGGGCGCGGAGGAAGTGGCGGCGGCGGCGCTGGCCGCCGCCCTCCGGCTGGGGCAGTGGCGTCCCGGCCTCTGGGGCCGGCCGGCGAACCTGCACCGACCATGGCCCGTGCCGCTCCCGGCAGGCGTCCGGCACGTCGTCACCGGGCCGTTGCACGACCCGGCCGGGCTGGCCGCGACCCTGTGGGACCTCGAGGGGTGGGCGGCCCGGGCCGCCCGGCTGCTCGAGACCATGGCCTCGGACCCCGACCCGGCGGCCCGGTTCGCCGTATCAGCAGCCGTCGTGGGCCACCTGCGGGCCGACCCGGTGCTGCCCGCTGCCCTGCTGCCGCCGGGCTGGCCCGGCGACGAGCTGCGCGCCGCCTACGCCGGGTTCGAGGCGGAGCTGGCCGCCCTGTTGGCGTCGGGCTGAGCGCCGAACCGCTCCGGGCCCCCAGCAGCCCGGCGCGCGGGCCACGGCCCGTGTCGGCGCCGGACTCAGGCCGTGGCTGGCGCCACCGCTGCGTCGACCTTGGGCGCCCCCGAGGCGAGCGCCCTCCAGAGGGCCACGTAGCTCGGGTACTCGATGGCGTCGGTGACCCACCCGCACGCCACCAGCTCGCTGTGGAACGCCGGCAGGTTGCGCCACGGCACCCCCGGGTCGACGTGGTGGGCCAGGTGCCAGCCCGTGTGGTACGGAACCATCCAGAACCGGGCCCACATGCTCTGGCGCACGACGTGGGTGGTCTGGCGCCGATCGTCGCTGCGGGCCATCCCGCCGTGCTCGGCGAGGGCCCGCAGCCGGTTGCTGACCCGCCAGAGGGTCATCCACGGCGCCAGCCACAGCACCGGGTACAGCCACCACCGCCCGGCGGCCAGGCCGCCGCCGACGGTCATGGCCGCGCAGATGACCGCCTGGGTGGCCACGATGCGCAGGGCGAACGGCCGGCTCGAGGGCTTGCGCAGCGCTTGGAGCAGCGGCTTCAGGTTCTTCCAGCCGGAGATGCCCACGGCGTCGCGGGTCAGGCGCCGCCGCATCGACGCCCGGCTCACCGGGTAGCCGGCATAGAGCGTGCGGTCGGGCTCGGCCGGCCCCATCTCGTCTTTGTGGTGGGCCATGTGGGCGCGGCGGTACACGTCGAGGGGCACCCACCCCGGGTAGGCCAGGCCCCAGCGCCCGACGCTGTCGTTGAGCCCCCTGCGGGTGAACAGCAGTCGGTGGGCGGCCTCGTGACCGAGGATGTTCAACAGCGCGAAGCCCCGGCCCATGAGCAGGAACGCAGCGGCGTAGGCCCACCACCGGTCGATGGCGACGGCCGCGGCGATCACCCCGAAGGTCTGCACCCACGCGCCGGCCACGGTGGCAGCGTTGCGGGCGTCGGGGATGCGGCGGAGGTCGTCACGCAGCGGCGGCAGGGCCTTGCCGCCCGGGCCGAGGCGGTCGGTCGGCAGCACGTCGGGGAGCCGGTCGGGCCGGGGCACGAGCGGGGGCAACGTGTCGAGCACCATGCCCGGATGTTACACCATGTCAGCCGGAGAGCGGACGCCCGTAACACGGCGGGCGCCCGGCTCCGGGCGCCCCCCTCACGCCAGGGGGTCGGCGAAGGGGTCGAGACCCCGGGCGGCGGCGTCGTCGGCGGGGGCGGCGTCGGCGCCCGCGTAGGCGGCGTAGCCGGAGACCTCGAGCTCGTCGGCGAGCTCCGGTCCGCCGTTGGCGACGATGCGGCCACCGGCGAGCACGTGCACCCGGTCGGGGTGCAGCTCGCTGAGCAGGCGGGTGTAGTGGGTGATCGCCAGCACGCCCAGACCGCTCTCGGCCGTGGCCGCCTCGACCCGGCGGGCCACGGCGCGCAGCGCGTCGACGTCGAGGCCCGAGTCGATCTCGTCGAGCACCGCGAACTTCGGGTCGAGCACCCCGAGCTGCACCGTCTCGTTGCGCTTGCGCTCGCCGCCGGAGAGGTCGACGTTGAGCGCCCGGTCGAGGAACCGCTCGTCGAAGCCGACCCGGGCGGCCTCGGCGCCGAGGCGGCCTGCAACGTCGGCGGGGTCGCGGCCGGCGGCGGTGTAGGCCTCCGACAGCACGTCGAGCAGCGACACGCCAGGCACCTCGATCGGGTACTGCATGCCCAGGAAGAGCCCGGCCCGGGCTCGCTCCCAGGTGGGCAGGCCGAGCAGTTCCACCCCGTCGAGGGTCACCGAGCCGCCGGTGACGCTGTAGCCGGGACGGCCGAGCAACACGTTCGACAGGGTCGACTTGCCGGCGCCGTTCGGCCCCATCACGGCGTGCACCTCGCCGCTGCGCACCACCAGGTCGATGCCCCGGAGGATCTCCCGCCCGGCGACGGTCGCCGTGAGGCCGCGCACCACCAACTCGCTCATCGCTGCTCCTCCACGCGGGCGTGCACCACGACCTGCCCGTCGACCACCTCGGCGTCGTAGACCGGCACCGGCGACACGGCCGGCAGCGACTGCGGCTCGCCGTCGAGCAGGGAGAACGCACTGCCGTGCTTCCAGCACTCGACGGTGCGCTCGTCGGGGTCGACCTCGCCCTCGGCGAGCGACACGTTGGCGTGGCTGCAGCGGTCGCCGATGGCGTACACCCGGTCGCCGAGGCGCACCACGCAGATGCCCGCCTCGCCGCCCTCCAGGCGGGTGGCCTGCCCGTCGACGAGGGCGTCGAGGGCCACCCGGGCCACCTCGGCCCCCTCCGGGCGGGCGGCGCTCACGCCCCCACCCCGGTGAGGTCGCGCTCGAGGGCCTCGGCCTCGTCGAGCTTGGCGGCGATGGCCAGGCGCAGCGGCGCGACCGCCGCCGGCACCGGGAGTCGGCGCAGCACCTCGTCGACGAAGCCGAGCGCGATCAGCCGCTCGGCGACGTCGGTCGGCACGCCGCGCGCCTCGAGGTAGAAGCGCTGATCGGCCTCGATGGGGCCGACGGCGGACGCGTGGCTGCATCGCACGTCGTTGTCCTCGATCTCCAGGTTCGGCACCGACTCGGCGTGGGCCCCCGAGTGCAGCACCAGGTTGCGGTTGGTCTGGAAGGCGTTGGTGCCACGGGCACCTTTCTCCACCCGGATCAGCCCGGTGTAGACCGAGCGGCTGCGGTTGGCCACCGCCCCCTTGAAGTACAGGTCGGAGGTGGCCTGCGGGGCCTGGTGGTGTTGCACCGTGCGCAGGTCGTGCACCTGGGTGCCGTCGGCGAACCAGGCGGCCAGCAGGTTCGACGTGCCGCCCGCGCCTGCGAGGGCGGAGTCGGTGCGCAGCCGGGCGTAGTCGCCACCGAGGCTCACCGCAGCCGAGGTCAAGGTGGCGTCGCGCCCCACCCGGCTGGCCTGCAGGCCGATCTGCCAGGCCCGCCGGCCGAGCAGCTGGACGTGCAGGAACCCGAGCCGCCCTGCGTCGGCGACGTCGAGCTCGGTGACGGGGACCACCAGGGCGTCGACGTCGGGGCCGGCCACCACCTCGGCGACCGCAGCGTCGGCGTCGGCCGCGACCCGCACCAGCAGCCGCGGGAAGGTCGCGGTGGCGTCAGGGCCGCTGCGGTGCACCACCACCACGGTGGGGACGCCGCCCCCGGCACTGCGGGCGATGTCGACCACGACCGGTGCCGGCGCCAACGCCAGGTTCAGCGCGACGAGCACGTCGGGCTCCCCGGAGATCGCTCCCAGATCGGTGTCGGGGGCGTCCGGCGCCGACAGGTCGGTGACGGTGACCGCCGGGTGGGTGCCGCGGACCGTGACGCCGCCTCCGGCGCCGACGTCGACGAGCACCGCCCCGGCTGCTTCCAGGGTGGCGAGCAGGCCGTCGACCACGGGGTCGTCGACGAGGGGGCCGTCGGCCTCCGCCGCCGCGAAGCGGTCGAGCTCGAGCTCGGCGATGGGGCTGTAGCGCCACTCTTCCGCGCTGGTGTCGGGCAGCGCGCCGGCGGCGAAGCGCGCCAGTGCTGCGGCGCGGCGGTCGGCCAGCCACGACGGCCCGGGCAGGGCCGCGACGGCGTCAGCGGTGGGGAGGGGCAGAGCGGGCTCCTGGATCGGGGGGGGAGGGCGACGGCGTCGGGACGCAGGCGGCTAGGCGCCGGGGTCGAGCACGACCTTGGTGCGCTCGTCGGGGTTGTAACGGACCGGCACGGTGCCGCCGACCTTGACGGCGGCGCGGGCGGCGGGGGTTTGGAATGCGTGGCGCACGGTGACCTCCCACCGCTCGCCGTCCGCTTCGAGGGCGAGCACCAGGCGGCTGCGGGTGACGGGGCCCACGGTGCGCTCGTCGACGACGGAGATGACCTTGGCCAGCGCGGGCGTGCCCGTGCGCAGCAGCTCGGGCC
>DASTHS010000149.1:0-8161 GCA_035718085.1 Acidimicrobiales bacterium
CTCGAGGCGGCGGCGCTGCGGGCGGCGGCGAGCGCCGGGCCGCACCCGCTCCCCCCGGTGCGCACGGTGCGCCTCACCATCGGCGCCCCGGGGCTGTGGCCCTACGCCGCCGGCATCGCGCTCGCCCTCGAGTCGAAGGGCTACCGCGTCGCAGTGAGCCCCACCGGGTGGGTGTCGTATTTCGGGCCCAACCCGGACCAGTCGGCACGGCCGGTGTGCACGCTGGTGCTCGACCCCGCCGGGCCGACCACCCCGCCCTCCCTCGCTGTCGGGGTAGCGCTGGCCGCCGTCGACGGCATCGCCCTGCGCCAGACCAGCCGACCGTGACCGACCTCCCCACCGACCACTCGACCGGACCGACGCGGCGGCAAATCTCGATCGGGCACGAACGGCGTAGACAAGGGCATGGCGCGCGTGGGGCTGCCGGTGGAGCGGTTGTCCGACGAGGCGCTGCTCGCCGGGCTGACCACCGGCGCGCCCGACGTGGCGCTCGCGTTCGTGCGGCGCTTCCAGTCGCACGTCTTCGCCGTGGCGCTGGCGATCGTCGGCGACCGGATGCTCGCCGAAGACGTCGCCCAGCAGACCTTCGAGCGGGTGTGGCGGCGGGGCACCACCTACGAGGCGACGAGGGGCACCGTGCGCTCGTGGCTCACCGTGGTCACCCGCAACATCGCCCTCGACAGCGTGAAGCGCCGGCGCCCCGAGCCGATCGACCCCGCTGACCTCGTGCGGCTGCTCGCCCCCGCGGGGGATGGGCCCGAGGGCGCCTCGATGCGTGACCAGTCGCGCGAGCAGCTGCGCGACGCCCTCCGCCAGATCCCCGCCGAACAGGCCCGGGCGCTGGTCATGGCCGGCGTCTACCGCATGACCGCCGAAGAGGTCGCCGCCGCCGAGCAGATCCCCCTCGGCACGGCCAAGACGCGCATCCGCTCCGCCATGGCGAAGGTGCGTCACCTCCTGCCTTCCCCCGAGGTGCACCGATGACCGACCCGACCTGCGAGCTCACCCGCGTCGCCGCCACCGAGTACGCCCTCGGCGTGCTGCCCCCCGCCGAGCGCCCCCGGGTGGCCAACCACCTGCTGGAATGCCCCGACTGCCGCAAGGAGGTCGACGAGATCCGCGCCGTCGGCGACCGGCTGCTCGACCTGGTGCCCGACGCCGAGCCGGGACTCGGCTTCGACCGGGCCGTGATGGCCCGCTTCGGGCTGCACGACCAGGCGTCGCGGCGCCGCCGGGCCGCCCCGCCACGGTGGGCCGTCGCCGTCGTGGCGGCCGCGTGCATCGCTGCCGGCATCGCCATCCCCCTCGCCACCACCTCGGGCCAGCGACGGCCGCCCGCCCGGGTGGAGGCCTCGCTGCTCGATGGTGGCCGGCCCATCGGCTCGGTCGACGTCAGCGGCCGGCCGCTGTGGGTCTACATGGAGGTGAAGGGCGAGGCGGGAGGCGGCCCCGTCACCTGCCAGCTGGTGCGCCACGGCGGGGCGCTGGTCACGGTGGGCACCTTCCGGCTGGTCGACGGGGCCGGGTCGTGGGGTGCGCCCATCCCCGGGGCGGCGTCGCAGTACTCCGGCGCAAGGCTGGTCGACCCGGCCGGGCGGGTGCTGGCCCGGGCGACGTTCTGACCCCGGGCGGCGCCCCGCATCGCAGCGGGCGGCGGGCGGCCGGGCACGCGAGGAGATGGGGTGCGACGACGCTCGCGCCGGCGTCCCCCGGAGGCCGTTCGGGTGGCGGCGCCGACGGGGGCGTAGTCTCCCCCTCGGCAGCGGCGCGAGCCGCCGAGGGGTGGGGGCACACCATGGGACGCAGCAATCGGTTGGTGGCGATCACGGCGTTCGCCGCTGTGGCCGCGGCATCGACGGTCGGTCTGCCCGGCGCGGAGGCCCGCCCGGCGTCGAGCTCGCACACGACGTCGGGCACCTTCACCGCCCCGGTGTACGCCGGCGACTTCCCCGATCCCTCCGTGGTGACCGTCGGCGGCACCTACTGGGCGTACGCCACCGGCAGCGGTGGGAGCAACCTGCAGGTGATGTCGTCGAGCGACCTGCACACCTGGAGCGCACCGACCGACCCGCTGCCCACCCTGCCGTCGTGGGCGTCGGCGGGCTCCACGTGGGCGCCGGGCGTCGCCGTGCTCGGCGGCCAGTACGTGCTCTACTACACCGTCCACGACACCGGTCTGAAGATGCAGTGCCTGTCGGTGGCCACCTCCTCGACGCCGCAGGGCCCGTTCTCGGACAAGTCGAGCGGGCCGCTCGAGTGCCAGACCGCCGACGGCGGGTCGATCGACCCCAACCCCTACGTCGACCCGGGCACCGGCGCCGCCTACCTGGTGTGGAAGAGCGACGACAACGCCCTCGGCCAACGCACCCACCTGTGGGCCGAGCAGCTGGCGCCCGGCGGCCTGGCGTTCGCCGCCGGGACGGCGCCGTCGCTGCTGCTCACCGAGTCGGCCGCCTGGCAGGCACCGTCGGTCGAGGGCCCCGACCTGGTGCGCACCGCCACCGGCTACGTGCTGTTCTACGGGGCCAACGCATGGAACTCGTCGAGCTCGGGCATCGGCTACGCCACCTCCCCGTCACTGCTCGGCGCCTACACCAACCAGTCGGTGAAGGGGCCGTGGGTGGGGAGCACCGGTGCGGCCGCGGGGCCGCAGGGGCCGGCGGTGTTCACCGACGCCACCGGGGCCACCCGCATGGCCTTCGCCGCCTGGGACGGCACGGTGGGCTACGCCAACGGCGGGGTGCGCTCGCTGTGGGTGGGCACGTTGGGCTTCTCGCGCTCGGGCGTCCCCCAGCTGGGCTGACCTGCCCCCCGGCCGGCGGCTCCTTGACACCCCGACCCCCGCCTGCGAGGGTGTTCACAGAACGCTAAACGCCTCCGGGGGAGGCGACGGCGGGGTGCGGGGCGACCCGCCGATCCGGTGGTGCACCGCGGTGCGGCGCCGGGCCCGCCGCTTCGGCGGACCATCGGAGCGACAGTGACCCCACCGATCCCCACCAGCAGCGCCGGCGGCGCCGACCTCGCCAGCCTCGGCGCCGGCCTCGGCCGGGCCGCGAGCGCCGGGTTCCAGGCCTACCTGTGGGGCTACCCGCTGGTCGTGATGCGCCGGACCCGGGAGCTGCTCACCGCGCCGGGCGGCCCGGGCGCCCCGCTCAACACCTTCCGCCACGGCCCGCGCCTGCTCACCCACCGCGACCGGGCGGTGGTGCGCCCCAACAACGACACCCTGTACTCGTCGGCGTGGCTCGACCTGTCGGCCGGCCCGGTGGTGCTCGAGGTGCCCGACCTCGACGACCGCTACTTCAGCTTCCAGCTGATGGACGCCTACACCAACAGCTGGGCGTACGTCGGCCGGCGCACCACGGGCACGGCGGCCCAGCGCCACGTGATCGCCGGGCCCTCGTGGCGGGGCGACTGCCCGCCCGGCGCCCAGCTGCTGCGGTCACCGACGCCCACCGTGTGGCTGCTCGGCCGCACCGTGGTCGGCGAGGACGACCTGCCCGCCGTGCGCCACCTGATCACCCAGTACCGCCTGGAGCCGCTCGCCGACCCCGGAGCCGGCACCGCGGCGGCCGGGGCCGCCGGCGCCGGCGGGGGCCGCCCCTCCCCCGCCGAGCCCGCCGAACCCGCCGCGCCCGCCCCGGGCGGCGCCGGCGGCCGCCGCTCACCCCACGAGGTGTCCTCCGCCGGCGTCGAGCTGTTCGACGAGCTCGGCGTGGCCATGGCCGAGAACCCGCCGCCCGCCGCCGACGCCGCCGTGGTCGAGGCCCTGGCCGAGATGGGCATCGGGCCGGGCGCGGCGCCAGTGGCGTCGCGGGCGGGGCTGGCGGGCAGCGACGGGCTGGCGGCCGGCCTGGCCGCCGGCCAGCGGTTCTTGGAGGCCAGCCGCCTGGCCGGCGGCAAGGCGGTCAACGGCTGGTCCTACGACCTCGACATCGGCGCCTACGGCACCGACTACCTGCTGCGGGCCAAGGTCGCCCGCTACGGCCTCGGTGCGCTGCACCCCGAAGAGGCGCTCTACGCCCAGCCGGTGCGGGGCCACCAGGAGCTGATCGGCGCCCGCCGCTGGCGGCTGGTGTTCGCCGCCGGGCAGCTGCCGCCGGTCGACGCCTTCTGGTCGCTGACCGCCTACGGGCCCGACGGGTTCCTCGTCGACAACCCGATCGGCCGGTATTCGATCGGTGACCGCACCCCCGGCCTGGCCCGCGAGCGCGACGGGTCGCTGGTGGTGCGCATCCAGCACGACGAGCCCGCCGAGGGGCCGGGCAACTGGCTGCCCGTGCCCGAGGGCCGCTTCGACCTGTCGCTGCGCTTCTACCAGCCGACGGCGGAGCTGCTCGAGGGCCGCTACCAGATCCCGCCGCTGGTCGAGGCCGACTGACCGCCCCACCGCCACCCGCAGCGCACGCACCACCCGACACCCAGCACTCGACACCCAGTACTCGACACCCAGCAGCCGACACGCACCACGCAGGACCAGCCCAGCAGCACCCACCGACGACCCGGGGAGAGACCGCATGCCCACCGAAGAGCCATACCAGGGGGTCATCGGCCGCACCCTCGAGGAGTCGACGTCGTGGTGGCCCGACCTGCCCAGCGCCCCCGCCGGCGCCCCCAACGTGGTGGTCGTGCTGCTCGACGACGTCGGCTACGCCCAGTTCGGCTGCTACGGCTCCGACATCGCCACCCCCACCTTCGACCGCCTGGCCCGCGAGGGCCTGCGCTTCTCGAACTACCACACCACCGCCCTGTGCTCGCCGACGCGCGCCGCCCTGCTCACCGGGCGCAACCACCACACCAACGGCATGGGCCGCATCGTGGAGATGGCGTCGGGCTTCCCCGGCTACGACGCCCACGTGCCCTTCGACAGCGGGTTCGTGTCGGAGGTGCTGCTCGGCGAGGGGTACGCCACCTACGCCCTGGGCAAGTGGCACCTGGCCCCCGCCGGCGAGATGACCGACGGCGGCCCCAAGCGGCGGTGGCCGCTCGGGCGGGGCTTCGAGCGCTTCTACGGGTTCCTCGCCGGCGAGACCGACCAGTACCGGCCCGACCTCGTCTACGACAACCACCAGATCGAGCCGCCCCGCACCCCGGAGGAGGGCTACCACCTCACCGAAGACCTCGCCGACCGGGGCATCGGCTTCCTGCGCGACCTGCGGGCCGCCTCCCCCGACAAGCCGTTCTTCCTGTGGTTCGCCCCCGGGGCGTGCCACGCCCCCCACCAGGCCCCCGAGGCGTTCATCGAGCCCTACCGCGGCGCGTTCGACCAGGGGTGGGACGCGTGGCGCGACGAGGTGTACGCCCGCCAGGTGGCCTCCGGCCTGCTGCCCGAGGGCACCCGCCTCTCCGAGCGGCCCAAGTGGGTGCCGGCGTGGGACGGCCTGTCGGGCGACGAGCGGCGCCTCTACGCCCGCATGATGGAGGTCTACGCCGGGTTCCTCACCCACACCGACGCCCAGGTGGGCCGCCTGCTGGCCCACATCGCCGAGATGGGCGAGGCCGACGACACCCTGGTGCTGGTGATGAGCGACAACGGGGCCAGCGCCGAGGGCGGCCCCCGGGGGTCGTTCAACGAGCTGTACTTCTTCAACTTCGAGCCCGAGAGCCTCGAGGAGAACCTGGCCCGCATCGAGCTGCTGGGCACCCCCGCCGCCAACAACCACTACCCGTGGGGGTGGGCGTGGGCCGGCAACACCCCCCTCAAGCGCTGGAAGCGCGAGACCCACGAGGGCGGGGTGTGCGACCCGCTGATCGTGCACTGGCCAGCCCGCCTGGGCCGGCCGGGCGAGACCCGCCACCAGTACGTGCACGCCGTCGACGTGGCCCCCACCCTCTACGAGCTGATCGGGGTGGCCGCCCCCGACACCATCGCCGGGGTCCGCCAGCGGCCGCTCGAGGGCCACAGCTTCGCCCCGCTGCTCACCGACCCCGCGGCGCCGAGCCGGCACCGCACCCAGTACTACGAGATGTTCGGCAGCCGGGCCATCTACCACGACGGCTGGAAGGCGGTGGTGTTCCACCCCCTCGTCGGCGTCGCCTACGACGGCAGCGACCCGAACCGGCCCTTCGACGAGGACGTGTGGGAGCTCTACCATGTCGCCGAGGACTTCTCCGAGACCGACGACCTGGCCGCCGCCCACCCCGACAAGCTGGCCGAGCTGATCGAGCTGTGGTGGGCCGAGGCGGAGGCCCACCAGGTGCTGCCGCTCACCAACCGGCCCGGGCGGGGCGGCGACCGCCGCCACCGGCGGGGCCGCTACGAGTTCGGGCCGGGCATCGCCAGCCTGCCCGAGGCGGTGGCCCCCAACCTCCGCAACCGGGCGTGGCGCATGACCGCGGCGCTGCGGGTGCCGGGCGACGCCGTCGACGGGGTGATCGCCTGCCACGGCGGGGCCGCCGGCGGGTGGGCCGCCTACCTGCAGCGGCGCCGGCTGCACTTCGCCTACAACTTCCTCGGCGCCACCCTGACCACCGTCGACGCCGAGGTCGACCTGCCCGCCGGTGACGTGGCCGCCCGCATCGAGTTCCGCCCGACGGGCGCCTTCGAGGGCGACGTCGACCTGTTCTACGACGACCTGCCCGTCGGCCAGGGCCACCTGGCCCGCACCAACGCGGTGACCTTCGGCGTCGAGGGGTTCACCGTCGGCTACCAGCGGGGCTCGGCGGTGACCCCCGCCTACCACGGCCGCGCCGAGCTCGGCGCCGATGTGCTGCGCAGCGTGGTCTTCGAGGTGGCCGGCGGCGCCTACCGCCACCCCGGCGACGACCGCGCCGGCCTGGGCATGCAGTAGCCCGACCGGGCAGGGGGCCCGCCGCCAGGGGCGGCGGGCCCAGCCGGCTCAGCCGGCTCGGGCTCAGCCCACCCCGGCGGGGTCGCGGGGCAGGTCCAGGGCCCGCTCGGCGATGATGTTGCGCTGCACCTGGCTGCTGCCCCGGGCGATGGTCCGGGCACGCGACTCGAGGAAGATGCGCTGCATCTCGGTGACCGGGTAGCCGGGCCCGTCGGGGCGCACGGTGGCCGCGGCGCCGGCCACCGCCATGGCCAGCTCCCCGAACCAGCGGTGGTACTCCGACCAGAACACCTTCCCGATCGACGCCTGGGGGCCGCCGTCGTTCCCGGCCCGCAGGTCGGCGGCCAGGCGCCGGCCGGCGAACTCCATGATGCGCACGGCGCCGTAGGCGCGGGCCAGGTCGTCGCGGATGGTCGGCCGTTCGATGGCCCCGGTGCGCCGGGCCAGGTCGACCAGGCGCTGCCACTCGGCCAGGTAGCCGAGGTGCTGGGTGGTGGCGGTGCCGCCCCGCTCGCTGGCCAGGGTGGTCATGGCCACCCGCCAGCCGTTGTGCAGCCCGCCGATCACGTTGGCCAGCGGGGCGCGGGCCCGGTCGAAGAACACCTGGTTGAACCCGAAGTCGCCGGCCATCTGCCGCAGCGGGCGAATCTCGATGCCGTTGTCGGCCATGGGCACCAGCACATAGGAGATGCCCCGGTGGCGGGGGGCGTCGGGGTCGGTGCGGCACAGGGTGAAGATGACGTTGGCCTTGTGGGCGCCGGAGGTCCAGATCTTCGAGCCGGTCACCACCACCTCGTCCCCGTCGACCACGCCGACGGTGCGCAGGCTGGCCAGATCGGAGCCGGAGTCGGGCTCGGAGAACCCCTGGCAGTAGACGTCGGCGCCGCTCAAGATGCGGGGCAGCAGCTCGGCCTTCTGGCGGTCGGTGCCATGCGCCAGGATGGCGGGGGCGACCAGGGACTCGCCCATGCCGGGTTGCGGTCGGGGGAGGCCGGCGGCGGCGAACTCCTCGTTGACGGCGATCACGTCGCTCACCCCGAGGGCGCGGCCACCGTAGGCCTCGGGCCACGACAGGCACAGCCACCTCCCGGCGCGCAGGCGCTCGAGCCACTCGACCTCCGCGGGGCTGGGCTCGGAGTCATAGGGCGGGTGGGCGCCGGTGGGTGGCAGCCCGTCGATGCGGTGCTCGGCGATCCAGCTGCGCACCTCGCCGCGGATGTCGTCGGTGTCGGGCACGGGGCCTCCCGGGGCGCGGGTGTGGGGTTCGACCCGGCCCCCGCCGGATCTAGCACAATGCTAGACGCGGCTGATCGGGGGCGATGGCGCAGTGGCGTCGGCCGGAGGGCACCCCATCCCGGACCGGCGGAGGC
>DASTHS010000150.1:0-3373 GCA_035718085.1 Acidimicrobiales bacterium
GTCTACCGCCGCCGGGCAGTCGCCGCCGGCGAGCCGGTCAGGGAGCGGGACCCGAAGGCGTTCGCCCGGCTCGTCGGCGACGGCATCACCGCCTTCGGACTCGGACCCGACCAGGCCGAGCGACTGCTCCGCTACGCCACCACCGCGGCGGAACGCCGGCGAGCGAAGCGAGCCGGGGGCGGCGACGGCGAAGCCGACGTCGACCCCCTCACCCTGCTCCGCCACCTCGACGAGACGAACCCTGACTGGTGGCAGGCGATCACGGCGCAGACCGGCGAACCAGGCGGCGACCGACCAGCGGAGACGATGTGACGACCGAACCGTCAAAGGGCGGCCCGCCAGAGGCGTCGTTCCGGCGGCTCGACGACCTGGCTGCCCTTGTGCAGGACAACGTCGTGATCGTCCTGCACGACGTGGAACGCACCACGCAGCTCCGACCGGTTGTCACCGTGGACGCCTACGACGGGGTCGTCCGGATCGCCTACGGCGACAACTTCAAGACGCCGTCGGTCCACGCCCACACCAAGCCGGCGCCGCTCGCCGAGACGGCCGACTACCTGCAAGACCACGTGGTCGAAGACCTCTGGGCTGCATGGCCCGTCTGCTCAACGCACGACAAGGGCGCCTACGCCGAGGTGCACGATGGCGCCGCCGTGCGGTGGTGCCGTTTCGGCGGCCACGTGGTCGCCAGGGTCGGTGCTCTCGGGAAGTGACGTGGCGCTGGCACCTCACGCCCGCCGCAGGCACCGAGGGGTCTGCACCCGGTGGCTCGGGGTCGAGCACGAAGTGATCGACCCCATACCTGCGACGTGCCGGGACGACGGCGGGCAGTCAAGGGCGGCCGCAGGCCGCTGCGCAGCAGTGCGGAGCGCAGCGCAGCACCCTTGACGGCCCGACGGCGGCCTGGCACACCGACGGGTGGCAGCTACAGGTGGAGGGTGGGCACCGGCAGGTTGGGAGCCCGCACCAGGCGGTGATCGTCGGTGAGCAGCGAGGCGCCGAGGTGATCGGCGAGGACGACGTACATGGCGTCGGCAGCAGTCACGTTGTGGCGGAGCTGCCACGCCTGCCGGAGGAATCCCCTCGTGCCGACCATGCGAAGCGGCCAGAGCTCGAGCTCCGTGATGGCGTCGGTCAACTCGTCGGCGGCAAGGACGCCGAAGCGCTCCCACTTGCGAAGCACCGACCCGCACTCGGCATAGAACAGGTCGGGCACCCACAGCTCGGCATCAGCCGGCAGCAAGCGCCGGAGTCGCCGGCCCGTGAAGGTGTCCGCAGCCATCTCCGCCCCTGCGGAGGCGTCGATGACGACCGGCGTCACTCCTCGCCGTGGTCCCGGATCTCACGCAGGATCTCTGCCGCGCTGATGCCCGGGTCGACCGGGTCGCCCGACTGCACCCGGTCGAACCATGCCCTCACTGCCTCGGGCGAGCAGTCGTCGTCGGGGTTGAGGATCACCAGCCCCTTCTCCCTCCCGATGTCCTCGGCGCGGCGTGCCATGACGTGCAGCGTACGTCCGACTCAGTCGAGGGTCACCGCCGCCCGGTCCTTCACGTCGTGGCGGGTGAGCGGGTCGATGTAGCTGCGCTGGGTGGTGGCCGGGTCAGCGTGGTCGAGCACCTGCTGGATGTCGAGCAGGTCGTAGAGGTGGCCACCGTCGTCGGCCCGGGCGACGTGGAGCAAGCCGGCAGCGGTGCGGCGCAGGTCGTGCGGGGCGACGTGGCCGAGCCCGGCGGCCTCCGCCCTGGTCGTCACCGCGTTGTAGAAGCTGCGGGGCGACATCGGCTGGCCGAACCGGACGCGGCGGGCACCTCCCTGGCGGGCGGCTCCGAGCACCTCGGTGCGCAGCAGCGGGTCATCGTCGGCGACCCGGCGCCCCAGGGCGAGCGAGTACACCGTGCGCCACTCCTCGAGCAGCGCCACCAGCGTCGGGCCGGCGGTCACCGTGCGGTCCCGGCGGCCCTTGCCGGTCCACCACAACCGGCCGTGGGCCGCGACGCTCCCCCACCGCAGCCGAGCCACCTCGCTCGAGCGGATGCCCAACAGGCCGAGCCGGATGGCCAGCTCGTCACGCAGCCCGACCGTGGTGCCGTCCCGGCAGGCGCCGAGCAGCCGCACGTACGCCTCGTCGTAGGTGAGCCAACGGGCCGGGTGGGCGGCCTGGACCTTGCCGTAGGTCTTCGGGAACTGCTTCGTCAGCCCGTCGAGCTCCACCGTGGGGTCGACCACCACCAGACCGGTGCGGAGGCACCAGCGGATGAACGTCCGGGCCGTCGACAGGCGACCCCGCACGCTGTTGTTCGCCGGCACGGCGGTGATCCACTCGACCAGGTCGCCCTCCGACACCAGCGCCGGGTGGCTGCGCCCGCACGAGCGGAACAGGTCGTCGATCCTCGAGGCCGCCTGGTAGCGGGTCGACGGGTTGGCGTAGCGGCGCAGGTACTCGGCACGGATGCCGAGCAGCGTGGCTACTTCTGAGTCGAGGGGGCTGACCTGCCCTTGGGGTTGGCCCCGGCGATCGTCGAAGCTGGGCGCTTCTCCTTGATCTTGGCGGCCTTGCCCGTGCGCTCACGCAGGTAGTACAGCTTCGCTCGGCGCACATCGCCCTTGGTGACGACCTCGATCTTGGCGATCACGGGCGAGTGCACCGGGAAGGTCCGCTCGACGCCGACACCGAAGCTGAGCTTGCGCACCGTGAAGGTCTCGCGCAGGCCGCTGCCCTGGCGGCGGATCACGGCGCCCTGGAAGATCTGCACGCGCTCGCGGTTGCCTTCGACCACCCGCACGTGCACCTTGAGGGTGTCGCCGGGGTCGAAGTCGGGCACGTCGGAGCGCAGGCTGTCGCGGTCGACCAGGTCGGTGGGGTTCATCAGGAGCTCCGGTGCAGCGGGCGGGGGACGGTTCAGGATAGACGGTCGGAGCGCCGGGCGGACCCCGGCCCCCTGCCGGCGGTCGACGTCACCCCCCGGCGGACCGACCGGCGCCGGCCCGGCGGCGGCCACGGATGAGGTAGAGCGCCGGCACGATGCCCCCGGAGTTGACCAGCACGATCGCCGCCGCCCACCGGGCCTTCGAACCGTGCACACCCCCTGCCGGGCGCTGAGCGAGGTCGACGAGGGTGACCGCCTTCACGAGACCCTCGACCGCGGCGCCGGCGATGATGAACCGGCGGGTCGACGGGCTCAGGTCGTCCCAGTGCGCCTTGGGCATGGCAGGCCTCCCCTTCTGACCGAGATCATCGCGCCGGCCCGACCCCGGCGGCCGGGCGGCGGGGCCACCCCGCCGATCAGGTGGGCTCGAGGCCGAACTCTTCGAGCACGGCCTGCTCCTGCGCCGACGCCCCGCCCCGGGCCGCCCACAGGTCGGGCCGCCG
>DASTHS010000151.1:0-10526 GCA_035718085.1 Acidimicrobiales bacterium
CAGGGGCGTCGGGCGCAGCGGCGGCGAGGTCGGAGAGGCGGCGGGCGAAGCTGACGATCGGCACGGAGATCCCCCTGCGGTGTGGCCGGCGCCGGGCGCGGCACCGGCCGGGACCCTAGAGGGTCCCGGCCGGTGCGTGCGGCGCCTCGTGCTGCGATGGTGGTGCGTGAGGCGCCTGGCCTGCCGCCGCCAGGGCGGCCGGTTGTTGCGTGGCTAGGCGCCGATCTTGGCCAGCTCTGCCTGCACCATCGCCTCGTGGGCCTCCTCGTCGGCCTTGGCCGCAGCGGGGCTCCAGCGGCCCTTCATCAGCGGCACGCAGCCGAGGAAGAAGATGATGCCGCCGAAGCACACCCAGTACCAGGTCTTCCACTGGCCCGGTGCCTGCTTGGACGCCTTGATCACCGCAGGGGCGTGGGCCTGCAGGTAGGTGAACACGCTCGGGGGCACCTTGCCGAGGGCCTGCAGCTGGGCGCCGTCGGCGGCGGCCTGCTGGAGCAGCTGGGGCTGCGTGGCCTGCAGGGTGGCCAGCTGGGTCAGCTGCGAGGAGTACTGCTCGAGCCCGACGATCGTCGCCTGGTTGGCGGCGATGGTCTGCAGCTTCTGCACGCCGGCAGCACCGCCGCCGAGGGCCTGCACGGCCTGGGCCTGCAGGGTCTGGTCGGTCGGGTTGGCCGCCAGCTGGGTGAAGACGCCGGGGTTGGCGGCGATGCCCTGCAGCTCGGGAGCGAGCCGGGTGGCGTCGGCGACCTGCTGGGGGTGGGTCGCCGCCCACGTGAGGGTGGCGGAGTTCTTCGAGGCGAACGCCACCAGCTGCGGGTTGGCCTGGGCGAAGGCGATCTCCTTGGCGTACTGCGTGGCGTAGGTCTGCACCGTGCCGCCGTAGTTCACCAGCGGGGTCACCGACGAGATCACCACCGGGATCGAGATGGTGGCGACGAACACCACCACCCGGATGATCCACCCCCAGATGGCCAGGCCGGTGGCGGTGAGGGCGGGGTTGTGGGCCTCGACGGTCTCGGTGAAGCTCGCCATCCACGGCGTGTAGGCGATGCCGAGCATGATCGAGAGGCCAGCGAGCAGCAGGGCGATGGTGTAGTAGCCCGGGTGGTGCCCGGCCTGTTCGAGGTAGACGACCATGAACACGGCGGCGCCCACGCCCCCGAGGACCATGAGCGGCTTGCGCACGCGCAACTTGTCGCTGAGGATCCCGACGCTGATCAGGGCCAGCGCGTTGGCGCCCCACTGCCAGTTGCCGAGGGCGTTGGCGTTGTGGGTGCTCTCGCCGAACACGGTGGAGAGGTAGATGACCCCGAAGCCGACGGAGGTGTAGTAGATGAGCAGCATGATCGACACGCCGAGGGCGGAGATCACCACGTCCGGCTTCAACAGCTGACGGAAGGGGTTGCGCAGCGAGTCCTCGATGTCGAGGCCCTTCGCCCGCACCTCGATCAGGGCCCGGTCCTTCATGCTGACCATCAGCTGGTCGCGCAGGCCGGGTGAGAGCTCCTTCAGCCCGAACAGGGCGACGATGGCGACAGCGATGCCGGCGATGCCGCAGATGTGGTATTCGTGCGTCCAGAACGACGGGCTCGGCGTCCCCTTGATGGTGGCGGTGGCCACCTCGGCCACGATCAGGCTGCCGAGCACGGGTCCGCAGGTCCAAAAGCCCATGGCTGCCGCCCGGCCGGTCTGCGGCGAGAAGTCCCGGATCAACGCGGGGGTGGCCACCAGGCAGATGCCCTCGACGGTCCCCACGAACCACGAGGCGACGCCGAACTCCCACTGGTTGGTGCACGCAGGCAGCACCAGCGCGACCATGATCCCGGTCACGAACAAGCCGCCGACCACCAGGTTCGTCCGCCCGAAGCGGTCGGTGAAGCCGGCGAAGAGCGAGGCGAAGGCACCGATGAGGTTGCCGATGGCCGAGATCCACACGAAGAAGGTGAAGCTGATGTGCAGGTTCTGCAGGATCTGCACGGACACCGAGCCGCCCACGTAGAGCTCGTAGTAGAGCATCACGGTCGCGAGCACGGTGATGCCGAGGTACATGATGCGCGGGCCGGTATCCGGATAGGCATCGAGCTGGCGGTTCCAGAGGCTGGAAACGCCACCCCCTGCGGCGCGCGTCGCGCCGGCGTCGGTGACAGTCATGTGGCTCCCCCCGTGGAGTCGGGTTTTCGGTGCGCCGAGCAGGATGCTGTGGCGCCGGGGCGAACCATAATCGGGGGCAGTGGGCGCGGCAATGCATCCGCCCCCCGCAGATCCGCCCATACCCCCGCCATCCGGACCAAGCCGCCCGAAGAAGGTGAGGCGGCCGCTCGCCGGGTGGCGGGCGGCGCGCCGGCAGTGGTGGTGCGTGCCGGGGCCCGCCGGCCGGGTCGTCCCCGCCCGGCGGGGTGCTCAGGCGCCCAGCAGGGCGTGGGCGGCGGCCACGGTGGCGGCGACCGACGCCGCCTCGGCGTCGCCGCGGCGGATCTCGCGGCGGGCGACGGCCCATCCGGCGGCCTGCAGCGTGCCGGCCACGATGCGCCCGAGACCGAGCGCAGCTGCGGCGTCGAGCTGCGGGTACGCGGTGCGCACGAGGCGCTCGAGCCAGGCCGCCTCCTGCCCGCCGACGGCTGCGGCGGCCCGCTCGGGCACGTGCGAGCCGGTGCCGCTCAACCGACCGAGCACCACGCCTCGCTCGGCGATGGCGTCGAAGTAGGCGTGCACTGCGACGGCGACCAGGTCGTCGCCGTGGTGGCCCCGGATGGCGGCCAGGATGCGCCCGGCCAACGCGTTGACCTCCAACTGGTAGAGCTCCACCAGTACGTGGTCGGCGTTGTCGAAGTGCCGGTAGGGCAGCGCCTTGGAGACGCCGGCGTGCGCCGCCAGCCCCTCCATCGTGAAGCCGACGACCCCCCGGTCGGCCACCAGCTCGGCGGCCGCCTCGAGCAGCTGGGTGCGCCGCTCGGGTGCCCGGCGGGGCCGGCGGGCCTCGTCGAGCTCACCTGACACAGCGGGAGGCTACCGCCGGCGCCGCCGGGGGAGCGTCGACGGCGGCGTCCCGGGCCGCTGCTCCCTGACCACCTCCGCGGCCGGCTTGTCGTCGCGGAGGCCGAGGAACGACGGGTGTCGGAGCCGCCCGTCGGCGGTCCATTCCGTGAACCGCACCTCGGCCACGAGCTCCGGTCGGGCCCAGTGCGCCCCGCGGAGGGGCGGGGCGTCGACGAAGGGCGGGTCGGGCACCTCGAGCGCCTGCAGCCGCCGGTGGAGGTCGACGAGGGTCGCCTCGTCGAACCCGGTGCCGACCCGGCCGGCGAAGCGGAGGCCCCCCTCGTCGTGGTAGCCGACCAGCAGGGCGCCGAAGCCGGTGCGAGCGCCGGTGGGGTCGGTGAACCCGCCCACGACGAGCTCCTGGCTGGCCGTGCACTTGAGCTTGCGCCAGGCGGGTGACCGGCCCCCCCGGTAGGGGGCATCGACGTGCTTGGCCACCAGCCCTTCCCACCCCTCGGCGCAGGCCCGGTCGAGGAGGACGCCCGGCTCACCGGGGAGCGGCTGCACCACGGCCAGGCCGGCGGGCGGCGGGACGCCGACCGCCTGGGCCAGCAGGCGCTGGCGGTCGGCGAGCGCCAGGCCGGTCGTGTCCCGTCCGAGCAGCGAGAGCAGGTCGAAGGCGTGCAGCACCGCCGCCGCCGCCCCGCCCGGGGCCTGCAGGGCCCCGAACGCCGACGCCGTCGGGCCGCCGTCGGCCACCAGCTCGCCGTCGATGACGAAGGCGGGCGGGGCCAGCGCCCGGAGCGCCTCCACCACGCGGGGGAAGCGTGCGGTGAAGCTCAGGTGGTTGCGCGACCACAGCTCGACCTCGTCGCCGTTGCGCACGGCGACGCAGCGCAGCCCGTCGAGCTTGCGTTCGAACTGCCAGCGACCGGGCGGCTCGGCGGTCAGGGCGTCGAGGTCGCTGGGGGTCGCCAGCATCGGAGGCGCCCAGGTCGCCCGTTCGCGGGTCCAGGTGGGGGCAGCGGGGTCGGCACGCACCTGCTCGATCGCGCGGCCCGACCGCACCGACGCCGGGTCGCGCGCGGTGACGTCGTCACCCGGGCGGGCAGCGTCGTCGTGGCGCTTGACCAGCACCCACTGCTCCTTGCCGCCTCGTGTGCCGGTGCGGGTGAGCGACCAGCCGCCGCGCAGCTTCACCCCGTCGAGCTCGACGGAGAGGTGCCCGGCGGCGACCGCCTCGGACACGGGCACGGGCCGCCCGTCGCGGGTCGTGCGGTTGCGGTAGGTGCCCTCGTCCCAGACGATCACCGCCCCGGCGCCGTACTGCGCGGCCGGGACGGTGCCCTCGAAGGTCCGGTAGTCGAGCGGGTGGTCTTCCACGTGCACCGCCAGCCGCTTGACCGCAGGGTCGTAGGAGGGGCCCTTCGGCACGGCCCACGAGACCAGCACCCCGTCGGCTTCGAAGCGCACGTCGTAGTGGAGGGCCCTGGCGGCGTGCTTCTGCACGACGAAGCGCGGGGCGTCGCCGGCCCGGGGGCCGGGCGCGGCGGGTGCGCCCGGCGGCTCGGGGGTGGCGTCGAAGCGCCGCTTGGCGTTGTAGGTCTCGAGGCGGTCGGGCCCCACGCCGCAGGTCTACCCCGACCGGACGACTACGAGGCTGCACCGAGGGGTAGGCGCGGGTCGAGGAGGTGGTGCCAGTGGCACGCAAGCGTGAACTCCCGTCGACCCTGCAACGGTCGCCGAAGAAGGCACAAGAGACGTTCGCCAAGACCCTCGACGCCGCCGAGGGCACCTACGACGGCGACGAGCGGGCCGCCCATCGGGTCGCCTACGGCTCGCTCAAGCACAGCTTCGAGAAGGTCGGCGACCACTGGGAGCCAAAGGAAGGCGGCCGCAAGGGCCCGAGTGACGAGCAGGCCAGCCGCAGTGGCGCCGCCAAGCGGGACCGACCGATCGACACCGCCGAGGGCGTCGACGCCAACGCCTCCAAGAAGCACCTCTACGAGGTGGCGCAGCGCCTCGACGTGTCGGGCAGGTCGAAGATGGACAAGGGCGAGCTGGTCGACGCCATCGAGAAGGCGAACCGCCGGGCCACGGCGAACGCCCGGTCGTAGCCGGGGTCTGCCGCCGGGGTCAGCCGCCGGTCGGGTGCTCGGCCGGGGCGCCGTCGGTGGCACCTCCGGCGGCCGGCTCGGCGTCGCCGTCGGCCTCACCGTCGACGACGCCGGCGGGCTCGCGCAGGTCGTCCGGCGCCACGGGGCCGCCGAGTCGGGCGGCAGGCAACTCCGCCATCGGTGCGGCGAGGGCGCCGTCGTCGCCAGGCGTCAGCCCGGCGGTGGCCCGCCCCGCCGACACCGCGGCGCGCACCGCGGTGGCGACGGTGTCGAGCTGGTCGAGCACTGCGGTGCGCCGGTGCTGCAGGTCGTCGAGCTCTGCCTGCCAGGCCAGCTTGATGCGGGCGAAGTCGGTGGCGGCGCGTGCCCGCTCCTGCTCGATGCCGGTGCGGACGTCGTGCTCCCAGGCCTCCACCTCGTCGCGGCGCTGCTCGGCCCACGCCTCGGTGTCGGCCTCGAGGGAGGCGGCCCGCGCCTCGGCGTCGGTCACGAGGGCGGTGGCCCGGGCCTCGGCGTCGGCCAGCCCGGCGGCGGCGCGCCCCTCGGCGTCGGTCACGAGGGCGGCGGCGCGCCCCTCGGCGTCGGCCACGAGTGCGGTGGCCCGGGCCTCGGCGTCGGTCACGAGGGCGGCGGCCCGGGCCTCGGCGTCGGCCAGCCCGGCGGCGGCCGACACCTCGAGTGCCGCGGCACGCTCGCTGGCGGTGGCCACGATGCCTGCGGCCTGCTGCTCGGCGGTGCGCAGCTTCTCGGCCGCGGCATCCTCGGTCTCGCCGAGGACCAGCAGCAGCCGCTCCCCCAGGGCGGTCATCGTGCGGGGGGTGTCGGTGCGCACCGCCGACTCGAGCTCGTCGAGGCGGCGCTGAAGCCCGACCACCTGCTCGCGGAGGGCGGCGGCGGCGGCCTCGGCGGCCTCGAGGGCGGCGGAGGTCTCGGCTGCCTCGTCGTCGAGGGCCCGCAGGTGCGTCTCGACCTCGTCGGGGTCGTACCCGCGCATCACCTTGGTGAACGGTGCCGTCGGGCGGAGCATGTGGAGAGCCATCGAACCTCTGTCGGGTGCGGGCGCGTCGAACGCCTGGGGTCTCCGCCCGCCCAGATTCTCCCCCATGCCGGGGGCCGTGCACAACGACCCCAATCTCCGGTGCCTCAGGTCCGGGGGTCGACCACCTGCACGCAGCTGGCCGCGCCCACCTGGCCGTCGAGGTCGCAGAGCACGGTCGACGACAGGCCCGTGCCCGTCGACGAGAAGGCGGTGGCGCCGGAGAGGCCCACCCACGGGCCCCGAGGCGCTCGCAGCACGTGCAGGTTCACGTCGCCGTTGATGGCGGCACACCGGCGGGCGACCTCACCGGACCCCTGCAGCGAGGTGAAGTCCGCAGCGACGGCCAAGGTGGCGACGGCGCTGGCCCGGGCGCCGACCACGATCGGCACACCGAGGCGCACCCACAGCACCGAGCCGCCGCCCGGCACCGCCGCCACGCGCAGCTCGATGGCCCGGCGGAACCCCGGCACGTAGGGGGAGGACCACTCGGGCGCGGTGGCGTGGTCGGGACCAGGCACGACGGGGCCCGGTGCGGGGGCGATCGCTGCGGTGTCGTCGCCGATGCGGATGCGCAGGGCACTGGCGCGCGCCACCAGGTCGCTGCCCGAGAGCAGCTGCACGTCGACGACCTGGATGCGCTTGCCTTCCCGCACCACCTGGCGCTCGACGTCGAGGGGTGCGAGCGGCACCGGGCGCAGCAGGTCGACGGTCAGGCGCGCCACCTGCATCGGCACCAGCGACGGGGTCGACTCGACCAGGGTGGCGAGCAGCCCGCTCACCGGGCCGCCGTGCTGGGCGCCGGGATCCCAGGGGCCCTGGGTGAGGATCGTCGGCACGTACGTGCGCCGGTCGAGCACGTAGAAGCCGTCGTCGCCGTCCGCCGCCGGTGGAGCGCCCACCGCCCGAGCTTGCCACGGCGGTGGCCGCCGCCCGGGGAGGCCGGTCCGCCTCAGCGCCGGGTGCGGATGAGCACCTCCTGGGTGACCGTGGCCAGGTGGGCGCCGGCGGCGTCGAAGACCCGGCCGACCGACAGGCCCCGCGGGGGGGCCAGGCCCTCCGCGTGGTAGCTGAAGAGCAGCGGGCCGTCGGGCGGGATCGGCTGCTGGAACCAGATGGCATGGTCGAGGCTGGTGCCGAACCAGTCGTCACCGTCGAGGTCGTCGCGCCACGCGGAGGCCACGGCATCGGTGGGGAGGTCGTCGGAGAGGTAGGCGAGGGCGCACGCCGACAGGACGGGGTCGTCCCCGGTGAGCTCGGGCACCCGCATCCACGCAGCGACCTGCCCGGGACCGGGCGGCAGCATCCGCCGTTCGAGCATCGGGGTCCACGAGTTGTCGTCGAGCCCGTCGGGGCCGACCACGTCCGGAGCGTCGGCCCGCCGCGGGGCGACCACCCCCCGGTCGAGTTGGAACGACGCCTGCAGGTGCAGGATGGTGGCCTCTTGGCGGGCGTTGACCGCCCGGGCCACGAACGACCGCCCGGTGCGCAGCCGGTCGACCTCGTAGCGGACCGGGGCGGTGTGGTCGCCGGGCCGGAGGAAGTAGGCGTGCAACGAGTGCACCCGGTACGCGTCGTCGACGGTGGCCGCGGCCGCCCGCAGGGCCTGGGCGACGATCTGGCCGCCGTAGAGGCCGCCCCACGGATACCGGGGGCCGATGCCGACGAAGGTGTCGGGGCCGTGGTCGGTGAGGGTCATCATGTCGCGGAAGCGCACGGCCGGGATGGTGGCAGTCAGGCGACGGTCGCCACCACCCGCCGAGCGGCGCGCCGCTCGAGGGCGGGCACCGTCGCGCACACCGCGACCAGGGCGAGGTAGAGGCCCACCATCGACCCGCCGGCGTCGATGGCGGCGGCCAGGCCGGCGAGCGCCACCGCGTAGACGAGGCTGGGCCCGAGGGCGCGAGGAGCGGTGCGGGGGTCGGTGATCATGAAGAAGGCGTAGACGAGCACCGTCGGGCCGAGCAGCTGGTCGAAGCCGGGCGTCCCGCCGGCCACGGCAAGGGTGAAGACCACGTGGGCGGCGAGGAACGTGGCGCACATGGCCAGGCGCCGGGTGCGGGTGAGCACCACGGCGCCGAAGCCCACGACGAGCAGGGCGACGAGGGCGGAGGTGCCCCATTCGCCCGGCGGGGTGACCTCGGAGAAGCCCTCGCTGCAGAGCAGGGCGACGATCAGGCCGAAGGCCGAGGGGTTGGCCACGTGGCGCCCGTCGGCGCTCCGGATCAGGTGCTTCGACCCGATGGCGGCCACGGCGGCGACCACGAACACCGGCAGGTCGGGTGACCGCAGCAGCACACCGAGCGACAGGCCGGTCACCGTGGCGCTGAGGGGCAGCACCCACCGGCCGGAGCGGCGGCGGGTCAGCACCAGGTCGAGCGCCGCGCACGTGCCCAGGCTGGTGAGCACCTCGGCGGCCGACACGTGGAAGCCGAGCACCGTCTGACCGAGCACGGTGAAGGTGGCGAGGATGACCACCGACCCCCAGCGGGGGTCGCGCCACCCCGGCATCATCCCGCCCGGTGGCTGACGCCGGCGAGGCCGGCCAGCGGGCCGCGCCCGGCGCCGGCGCCGAGGGCGACCAGCGACGCCAGCACGACGAGCGCGCCGACCGCCCAGTGGTCGACGCCCATGGTGAACGCGCAGGTCGCGGTGGTCTCGCGCAGCGGGGCCCCTCCGGTCATCGGCATCATCACCTGGGCGACCCAGCTCATGCCGTCGGCCCCCATCGTGCCGGCCATGCCGCCGGTGCCGACCGCGTGGGCCGGCTGCACCAGCCCCCACACGTAGGGGCCGATGGCGAACCACCCGCCGACGACGACGCCGAGGCGGGCGACGCGATCGGGATGGGCGATGGTGAGGCCGCCGGCCAGCCGGCGGGCCCAGTCGAGCAGCCCGACGGCGGCGATCACACCCGCCACCCCCGGCACCAGGTGCAGCACGGTGCGCCACAACGTCATGGCCCCGTCGGGGGCGCCGTCGAGGGGAAGGCCGAGCCCGTTGGAGAAGTAGGGGAACACCGCGCCGAACACGCTGACGACGAGCACCACGCCCCCTGCCCGGCGCACCCACGACGCGGCGGCGACACCGGGGAGCGGGGGGGAGGAGGCCCGGTCGATCACAGGGGCGTCGGCCATGTGACCGAGGTTACCCCCGCGCCGCCGTGTCCGTTTCGGGTACAGCCCGGGTGCGGGCAGGATGCGGAGGTGATCACCGCGTCCGACTGCGTCGGGTGCCCGTCGGGGGGCTCGTCGGCCGTCCCGGTGCTCGTCGGGGTCATCGCCGTGCTGGCGGGGGTGGCCGGCTGGGCGCCCCTCGGCCGGCTCGGTGGGCCGGCCGGTCGGTCGGTGGCGGCGCTGGCGACGGCATGCGGCCTGGCGCTCATCGTGCTCGGGGCCTGACCACCGAACGTAGGGTGGCCGACATGGCTGGCGACGCCCCGCTGCTGGTCGAGGCCGCCGGCCGGGAGGTGGCGATCACCTCACCGGCGAAGGTCTACTTCCCCGAGCGTGGGGAGACGAAGGCTGATCTGGCCCGCTACTACCTGGCAGTCGAGGCTCCGCTGATGGCAGCGGTGGGTGGCCGGCCGGTGATGCTGCAACGCTTCCCCGACGGCGCCGGCGGCCCCGGCTTCTTCCAGAAGCGCGTCCCCGAGCGGCGACCCGGATGGCTGCGCACTGCGGTGGTCGAGACGCCCAACGGCACCCCGTCGACGGCCCTCGTGCTCGCCGACATCGCCCACGTGCTTTGGGCCGTCAACCTGGGTTGCCTGGGGTTCCACGTGTGGCCGTCGACGGCGGACGACCTCGGGCACGCCGACGAGCTGCGCATCGACCTCGACCCCTCGCCGGGGGTCGACTTCGCGATGGTGCGCGACGCGGCGGTGCTGGTGCGCGAGCTGATGGTCGAGCACGGCGTCGACGCCCGGCCGAAGACGACCGGGAACCGGGGCATCCACGTCTACGCCCGGCTCGCCCCCCGGTGGACCTCGATCGAGGTGCGGGCGGCGGCCGTTGCGGTGGCCCGCGAGCTGGAGCGGCGGGCACCGGAGCTGGTGACCGCGGCGTGGTGGAAGGAGGAGCGGGGGAGGCGGGTGTTCGTCGACTTCAACCAGAACGCCACGCACAAGACGATCTTCGGGGCCTGGTCGGTGCGCTCGCGCCCCGGGGGGCAGGTCTCCACGCCCTTCGCCTGGGCCGACCTCGCCGGCATCCGACCCGACGACCTCACCCTGGTCACCGTGCCCAGCCGCGTGGACGTGGCCGGCGACCCCTGGGCCGGCATGGCCGGCGCCGACCTCACCCCGCTGCTCGACCTGGCCGCCCGCGACCGGGACGCCGGGCTGCCCGACGCCCCGTGGCCCCCCGTCTACCCCAAGATGCCCGGCGAGCCGCCAC
>DASTHS010000152.1:0-11831 GCA_035718085.1 Acidimicrobiales bacterium
GCATCGGTGCAGGTCTCGACGGCGAGCTCAGCTCTTGCCATCCTCGATTCCTGGCGCGATCGCCGCCGTCGGTCGTCGATCAACCGGCGGTGCGCGATGGAGAACAGCCAGGTCTTGAACTCGGCGTGGCCACCCCGGAACTGGGTGATCCCGCGGAACGCGCCGAGGAAGACCTCGCTCGAGAGGTCGTCGGGGTCGCTCGCCCCCTGCAGGCGGAGGTATCCGACGACCGCAGGTGCGAAGTCGCGGTAGAGGGCCTCGAACGCCCAGGCTGCCCCTGTCGACGCGGCGGCGACCACCGTCTCGACTTGGCTCGGGGAGAGCCGAGTGCCCGCCGCTGCCATGACCTTCCCGCCATCGGCACGGTCGACGGCCCCCTGAAGGACGGTCTTGCGCCCCCTCAGGTCCTCACCCGGGTCCCGAGGGCGTCGGCCGGCTCAGGGCAGCGTCAGCGGGCCGGTGACCAGGGGCTGGGATGCCGGGGCGACGGTCTGCGGGGGTGCGGTGGTCGTCGTGGTGGTGGTGGTGGTGGCGGTCGAGCTCGGCGCCGGCGGCTCGGTGACCCCCGGCACCAGCGTCGAGGTCGGCGCGGTGGTGGGGGCGGTGGTCGACGGGGGCGCCGAGGTGGTGCCCGACCCGGCGGGCGGTGCTGTCGTCGAGGTGGTGTCGACCGGGGCGCCGCTGGCGCCGGGTGGGGCCACGTAGCCGGGCGGGGGAGCGGTCTCCGAGGGCACCGTGCCCGCCGTCTGCACCACCGCCGGTTCGATCACCGCGCCCGCCTGCGGGCCCGGCCGAGCCGGCACCGGGGTGGCGCCGTCGACGACGCGGCCGAACCCGTTGAGGTCGGTCCACCAGATCGGCTCGATCTGCACGACCGTGCCGGTGTGGGGGGCGTTCACCATCAGGCCGTCGCCGATGTACATGCCGACGTGGTGGATGTCGGTGGTGCCGAAGAACACCAGGTCGCCGGGCAGGAGCTGTGACAGCGGCACCGGCGCCACCGCGGTGTACTGCTCTTCGGACGTGCGGGGGATCTGCACGCCGGCCTTGCCCCACGAGTACTGCATCAACCCGGAGCAGTCGAACATGTCGGGCCCGGTGCCCCCCCAGAGGTAGGGCTTGCCCAACTCGGAGAACGCCCACGCCAGGGCGACCGACGTGGTCGCCAGGGGGGCGGGCAACGGCACCGAGGGGGTGAACTCCAGCGCCGACGGCGAGGTGAGCGCCTTGGCCGCCTGCGTCGACAGGGCGGTGTGCTCGTCGGCCACCAGCAGGGCCGCCTGCGAGGTCAGCGCGGTCAACTCCTGCTTGATGTGGTCGGTGGCCGCCGCGGCCGCGGCCACGGCGGTGGCGGCCCGGGCCGACGCCGCCTCGGCCGCCTGCAGGTCGCCCTGTCGCCGCCGCAGCTGGGCGTCGGCGGCGCGGGCGACGGCCTTGCGCTCGGCCAGGATGCCGTCGGGGCTGAGCACCGTGTCTTCGTAGGCGGCGGCGGCGCTGAGCTGGTCGACGTCGCGGACCGACCACGCCAGCGCCTGGCGGTCGCTGCCGCCGGTGTAGAGGTTCAGCGCCGCCTCGCGCAGGGCGGCTTGCAGGTCGGCAGCCTCGCGGTCGTCTTCGGTGGCGGCCGCACCGGCGGCGTCGGCCGCGGCCCGGGCGGCGTCGGCCGCGGTCTGCGCCTGCTGCGCCTCGACGCTCGATGCGTCGAGGGTCTGCTGGGCCGCATCCAGGCTGGCCTGCAGCGGCGCCTGGCTGGCCCCGACCGACGACAGCTCGATGGCCCGCTCGAGCAGCACGTTCGGGTCCTGGCCGTCGGTGTACTGCGGGTCGACCGGCGGGATGGGCGGGACCGCCACCGGCGAGGGGGCACCGGGCACGGTCACGGTGGGCAGCGGTGTGGTCGCCGCGGCCGGGGCCACGCTGGTGGGGGGCGGGGTCGCCGGCGCCGCCGCCACCGAAGGGCCGAACGCCACGCCGGCGGCGAGCGCCGCCACGACCACGGCCCGGGTCGCGGCTCGACCGGAGCGGCGCCCGTCGCCGCCATTGGCCCCCATGTGCCACATCGGGCCGGAGTCTGCCATACGTGCGCTTTTCGGCGGGCGCGACCGTCTGGCACAGGCCGCTGCACCAGCGGGCCGACTAGGGTGGCACCAGCCGTGAAGCCGGTCCGGTGAGGCCGGCACGGAGAGGAGGAACGTGGCAGAGAGGGAGCGCGCCCTCGCACCGCCCTACGGCGGCGTGTTCGTCGCCCGCACCACCGTGATGGAGCCCGACGACGTGCAGCGGGCCGTCTGGCGCATGGCCCACGAGGTGCTCGAGCGCAACCACGGCACCGACGACGTCGTGGTGGTCGGCCTGCAGACCGGCGGCGTCTGGATCGCCCAACGGCTCGTCGAGACCATCGAGACGGTGGCCGGCGAGGCCCTGCCGCTCGGGACCCTCGACGTGGCCTTCTACCGCGACGACATCGGGCTGCGCCCGGTGCTCCCCGAGGCGGTGACCACCATCCCCTTCGACCTGACCGGTCGCACGGTGGTGCTCGTCGACGACGTCCTCTTCACCGGGCGCACCATCCGCGCCGCGCTCAACGCCCTCACCGACTACGGGCGGGCGCGCGCCGTGCAGCTGGCCGTCATGGTCGACCGCGGCCATCGCGAGCTGCCGATCCGCCCCGACTTCGTCGGCAAGAACCTGCCCACCCGCAGGGACGAGATGGTCGACGTGTCGGCCGACGGTGTGGTGCTCGGCGACGTGGTGGCCGCCCGGTGAGCGCCGCCGGACACCTCCTGTCGGTCGCCGACCTCGGCGCCGACGGCATCGAGGAGGTCATGCGGGTCACCGACAGCTTCGTGGAGGTCGCCAGCCGGGCCATCCCCAAGGTGCCGGCCCTGCGGGGCAAGACGGTGGTCTCGCTGTTCTTCGAAGACTCCACCCGCACCCGCCTGTCGTTCGAGACGGCGGCCCGCCGCCTCTCCGCCGACGTGATGACCTTCTCGGCGGCGTCGTCGTCGGTCAACAAGGGGGAGTCGCTGCGCGACACGGTCGAGACGATCGAAGCCATGGGCGTCGACGCCCTGGTCGTGCGCCATGCCGGCTCGGGCGTGCCCTGGCAGGTCGCCGGGTGGGCGCCGAGCGTCGCCGTGGTCAACGCCGGCGACGGCTGGCACGAGCACCCCACCCAGGCGTTGCTCGACTGCTACACGATCACGCGGGCCCGCCCGCCGGCCGACGGTCCCCGCCCCCTCGAGGGGGCGCGGATCGCCATCGTCGGCGACATCCGCCACAGCCGGGTGGCCCGATCCGACGTGCTCGCGTTCGCGGCCCTCGGCGCCGAGGTCGTGCTCGTCGCCCCCCCAACCCTGCTGCCCGCCAGCCTGGCCGGCTGGCCGGTGTCGGTCTCCCACGACCTCGACGCCACCCTGCCGGGCGTCGACGTCGTCTACGTGCTGCGCCTGCAGCGCGAGCGCATGACCGAGGCGCTGCTGCCGACGCTGCGGGAGTACACCGCCACCTTCGGGCTGACCCGGGAGCGCGCCCGGCTGCTGCCCGAGGGGGCGCTGATCATGCACCCCGGCCCGGTCAACCGCGGCGTCGAGATCGCCGCCGAGGTGGCCGACGCCCCCGGCTCGGTGATCACCCGGCAGGTGGCCAACGGGGTCGCCGTGCGCATGGCCGTGCTGTACCTGCTCCTCGGATCGGGGGTCGACCTTGCCGCGTGACCTCGCTCCGGGCCGGCCGCTGTCGCGGCCGCGCAACCTGCTGATCCGCGGCGGCACCCTCGTCGACGCCACCGGGTCACGGCCCGGCGACCTGCTGGTGCTCGACGGCGTCGTGGTGTCGGCCGGCCCACGCGTCGGGTCGGGGCCCGCCGGCACGGTGGTGCTCGACGCCGAGGGCGCGCTGGTGGCGCCCGGCCTCGTCGACCTCCACACCCACCTGCGCGAGCCGGGCCGGGAAGAGGCCGAGACCGTCGAGTCGGGGTCGCGCGCCGCGGCGGTGGGCGGCTACACCGCCGTGGTGGCCATGCCCAACACCGAGCCGGCCATCGACTCCGCCGCGGTCGTGCGCCACGTGGTCGGCCTGGCCGAGGGGGCGCTGTGCCAGGTTGCCGTCGCCGGCGCCATCACCGTCGGGCGCGAGGGCCGGGCCCTGGCGCCGATCGCCGAGATGGCCGCCCTCGGGGTGCACCTGTTCACCGACGACGGCACCGGCGTCCAAGACGCCCGGCTCATGCGCCGGGCCCTCGAGTACGCCTCGTCGCTCGGGGTGGTGCTGGCCGAGCACTGCGAGGACGCCTCCCTCGCCGCCGGCGGCCACATGCACGAAGGCGAGTGGTCGAGCCGGCTCGGCATCGCCGGCCAGCCGGCTGAGGCGGAAGAGCTCATGGTGAGCCGGGACCTGGCCCTGTGCCGGCTCACCGGCACGCCGGTGCACCTGCTGCACCTCTCGACCGCCGGCTCGGTGGCCCTGGTGCGTGGCGCCAAGGCGTCGGGGCTGCCCGTCACCGCCGAGGCGACCCCCCACCACCTCTGCCTCACCGACGCCGCCGTCGCCGGCTACGACACCGTCTACAAGGTGCACCCGCCGCTGCGCACCGACGCCGACGTCGCCGCCATCCGCGCCGGCCTGGCCGACGGCACGATCGACGCCATCGCCACCGACCACGCCCCCCACGCCCGTGAGGCCAAGGAGGTCCCCTTCGACCAGGCCGCCCCCGGCATGGTCGGCCTCGAGACCGCCCTGGCCGTCGCCCTGACCGAGCTCGACCTTCCCCCCCACGAGGTGCTCGCCCTGATGTCATGGAAGCCCGCCGCCATCGCCGGACTCGCCGCCCGGCAGGGCCGCCCCCTTGCCGCCGGCGAAGCGGCGAACATCTGCGTCGTCGACCCCGCCGAGGAGTGGGTCGTCGACCCGGCCCGGTTGGTCAGCCGCAGCCGCAACACCCCCTTCGCCGGCCGACGGCTGCGGGGCCGGGTGCGCCACACCGTCGCCGACGGCGAGCCGGTGGTCGTCGCCGGGGAGCCGCAGCGATGACCCCCGCCGCGTCGCGCCGCCCCCGACCCGGACGGCGCCCCGCCGCCCTGGTCGTCTTCGCCGACGGCACCACCTTCGAGGGTGAGGCCATCGGCGCCCCGCCCCGCGGAGGGGCGGCCACCGGCGAAGTGGTGTTCAACACGGTGCTGTCGGGCTACCAGGAGGTCATCACCGACCCCAGCTACGCCGGGCAGCTGCTCTGCTTCACCTACCCCCACATCGGCAACTACGGGGTCACCGCCGCCGACGACGAGAGCGCCGGGCCCCACTGCCGCGGGGTGATCGTCCGGGAGATCAGCGACCGGCCGAGCAACTGGCGGGCCAGCGAAGGCCTCGACGAGTTCCTCGTGCGCACCGGCACCCCCGGGGTCACCGGCGTCGACACCCGCCGCCTGACCCGCCACGTGCGCGACGCCGGCGCCCTGCCGGCGGCCATCGGCCCGGTCGAGGGCGACGGCGCCCTGGACGAGGCGGCCCTGCTCGAGGCGGCCCGCCGGGAGCCGGGCACCGAGGGCGCCGACCTCGTCGCCGGGGTCACCACCGCCGAGCCCTACACCGTCGGCTCCGGGCCCTACCGGGTCGTCGCCTACGACTTCGGCGTCAAGCGGACCATGCTCGACCTGCTGGGCCGCATCGCCACCGTCGAGGTGGTGCCGGCATCGACGCCGGCGGCCGAGGTGCTCGACCGGTCACCCGACGGGGTGTTCCTCTCCAACGGTCCCGGCGACCCCGCCGCCCTCGGCTACGCCACCACGGCGGTGGGCGGGCTGCTCGGCCGGGTGCCGGTGTTCGGCATCTGCCTCGGCCACCAGCTCCTGGCCGGGGCGCTCGGGGGGCGCACCTACAAGCTCCCCTTCGGTCACCACGGCGGCAACCACCCGGTCAAGCGGCTGGGGGGCGCGGAGCGCACCGGCCCCGCCGTCGAGATCACCAGCCAGAACCACAGCTACGCCGTGGCGCCCGACGGGCTCGCCGCCGACATCACCCACATCAACCTCAACGACGGGGTCGTCGAGGGCCTCGCCAGCCGGGACGTGCCCGCCTTCTCGGTGCAGTACCACCCCGAGGCGGGCCCCGGCCCCCACGACGCCCGCTACCTCTTCGAGGAGTTCCGCCTGCTCATGGATCGGGGGGCCTAGTGCCGCGCCGCGACGACCTGCACACCATCCTCGTCATCGGCTCCGGCCCGATCGTCATCGGCCAGGCCTGCGAGTTCGACTACTCCGGCACCCAGGCGTGCCGGGTGCTGCGCGCCGAGGGGTACCGGGTGGTGCTCGCCAACTCGAACCCGGCGACGATCATGACCGACCCGGCGTTCGCCGACCGCACCTACATCGAGCCGCTCACCCCCGAGGTGATCGAGGCGATCATCGAGCGCGAGCAGCCCGACGCCCTGCTGCCCACCCTCGGCGGCCAGACCGCCCTCAACCTGGCCATCCGGCTCTCCGAGACGGGCGTGCTCGAGCGCCACGGCGTCGAGATGATCGGCGCCGACGCCGAGGCCATCGCCACCGCCGAGAACCGTGACCGCTTCAAGGCGGCGATGACCGAGATCGGCCTGGCCACCCCCGAGTCGGGGTTCGCCTACAGCCTCGAGGAGGCGCTCGAGATCGGCCGCTCCATCGGCTACCCGATCATCGTGCGGCCCTCCTACATCCTCGGCGGCGCCGGCACGGGCATCGCCGCCGACGAGGCCGAGCTGACCCGCATCGCCGCCGCTGGCATCGCCGCCAGCCCCGTCTCGGAGATCCTCGTCGAGCGGTCGATCGCCGGCTGGAAGGAGTACGAGCTGGAGGTGATGCGCGACCGCGACGACAACTGCGTCGTCGTCTGTGCCATCGAGAACCTCGACCCCATGGGCGTGCACACCGGTGACTCGATCACCGTCGCCCCCGCCCAGACGCTCTCCGACGTCGAATACCAGCACCTGCGCGACCTGGCGTTCGCGTGCATCCGCCGCATCGGGGTCGAGACCGGCGGCTCGAACATCCAGTTCGCCGTCAACCCCGTCGACGGCCACGTCGTCGTCATCGAGATGAACCCGCGCGTCAGCCGGTCGTCGGCCCTGGCCTCCAAGGCCACCGGCTTCCCGATCGCCAAGATCGCCGCCCGCCTGGCCGTCGGCTACACCCTCGACGAGATCACCAACGACATCACCGGCGAGACCCCGGCCAGCTTCGAGCCGACGATCGACTACGTCGTCACCAAGGTGCCGCGCTGGGCGTTCGAGAAGTTCCCCGGCATCTCCGACACGCTCGGCACCCGCATGCAGTCGGTGGGGGAGGCCATGGGCATCGGCCGCACCTTCCCCGAGTCGCTGCAGAAGGCGCTCCGCTCCCTCGAGCGGGGGCTCGCCGGCCTCAACGCCGGGCCGTCCGAGGCCGCCTTCGACGCCTTCACCGACGACGAGCTGGTGCGCCGTGCCGCCACGGCGACACCCGACCGGGTGCTGCACCTGGAAGCGGCGGTGCGCCGCGGCGTCGGCCTCGACCGGCTCCACGCCGCCACCGGTGTCGACCCGTGGTTCCTCGACCAGATCGACCGCATCGTCGAGGCGCGAGCGTGGCTCGCAGAGGTCGGCGGCCCCGACGGCCTCGACGCCGGCGACTGGCGCTGGGCCAAGCGGCTCGGTTTCTCCGACGCGCAGCTCGCCTGGCTGTGGGGAAGCGACGAGGCGGCGGTGCGCGCCGCCCGCACCTCCCGCGGGGTGCGGGCCACGTTCAAGACCGTCGACACCTGCGCCGCCGAGTTCGCCGCCCGCACCCCCTACCACTACTCGACCTACGAGGACGACGACGAGGTGGCGGCGGGCACCAAGCCCAAGGTGGTGATCCTCGGGTCGGGGCCCAACCGCATCGGCCAGGGCGTCGAGTTCGACTACTGCTGCGTGCAGGCCAGCTTCGCCCTGCGCGACGCCGGCTTCGAGACGGTGATGGTCAACTGCAACCCCGAGACGGTGTCGACCGACTACGACACCAGCGACCGCCTCTACTTCGAGCCGGTCACCACCGAAGACGTGCTCAACGTCATCGACGCCGAGTCGGCCGCCGGGTCGCTGCACGGCGTGGTCGTGTCGCTCGGCGGCCAGACGCCGCTCAAGCTGGCCGGCGTGCTGCCGGCCGACCTGGTGCTCGGCACCCCCCCCGAGGCCATCGACCTGGCCGAAGACCGCGAGCGGTGGGGGGCGCTGTGCACCCGTCTGGGCGTGCCCCAGCCCCCCGGCGGCACGGCGACGACCGTCGACGCCGCCCTGGCCGTGGCCGCCGAGGTCGGCTACCCGGTGCTGGTGCGGCCCAGCTACGTGCTGGGCGGCCGGGCCATGCAGCTGGTCTACGACGACGGCCAGCTGCGCGCCGCCATGGCCGAGCTGGCCGCCTCGGGGTCACTCGGGCGTGAGGGCGGCCTGTCGGCCGAGCGCCCCGTGCTGATCGACCGGTTCCTCGAGGACGCCACCGAGGTCGACGTCGACGCCGTGCGCGACGCCGCCGGCGAGGTGCTCATCGGTGGGGTGATGGAGCACGTCGAAGAGGCGGGCGTCCACTCCGGTGACAGCGCCTGCGTCATCCCGCCCCAGACCCTCGACGCCGACGTCGTGGCCACCATCGAGGCGCACACGGTGGCGATCGCCGACGCCCTCGGGGTGCGCGGCCCGCTCAACGTGCAGTTCGCGGTGCGCGCCGGCGACGTCTTCGTCATCGAGGCGAACCCCCGCGCCAGCCGCACGGTGCCGTTCGTGTCGAAGGCCACCGGCGTCGCCCTGGCCCAGGTCGCCGCCCGGGTGATCGCCGGGGCGACGCTCGCCGAGCTGCGCACCGAGGGCCTGCTGAAGCCCCCGGTCGCCGGCGGCCACGTCTCGGTGAAGGAGGCGGTGCTGCCCTTCGACCGCTTCCCCGACGCCGACCCGGTGCTCGGGCCGGAGATGCGCTCCACCGGGGAGGTCATGGGCATCGACGAGAGCTTCGGGTGGGCGTTCGCCAAGAGCCAGTCGGCCGCCGGCGACCCGCTCCCCGAGTCGGGCACCGTGTTCCTCACCCTCAACGACCGGGACAAGCCAGCAGGCGTCGACCTCGGCCGCCGCTTCGTGCAGCTCGGCTTCGAGCTGGTGGCCACGGCGGGCACCGCGGAGGCGCTCGAGGCGGCAGGCCTCCCGGTGGTCAAGGTGCTCGGCAAGGTCGGTGACGACGCCGGCGACGACGCCGTCGAGCTCATCGGCAAGGGCGGCATCGACCTGGTCGTGAACACGCCCTCGGGGTCGGGGCCGCGCGCCGACGGCGCCGCCATCCGCAAGGCGGCGAACGTGCACGGCGTGCCCTGCCTGACCACCGTCGCCGCCGCCCGGGCGGCCGCCGCCGGCATCGCCGACCGCCAGCGGGCGCCGCTTCAGGTGCGCAGCCTGCAGGAGTACCACGCCGACGGCCAGCTGCCCCTTGCCTGACCGCCGCCGCCGGGGGCCGGGCGCACCGGTCGACCTGACCACCTCGGTCGGCGCGGTGGCACTGCCCAACCCGGTGATGACCGCATCGGGAACCTCCGGCCACGGCGCCGAGCTGGCGCCCTACCTCGACCTCGCCGGGCTCGGCGCCGTCGTGGTGAAGAGCCTCTCGGCCGACGCCTGGGCGGGCAACCCCGCCCCTCGGCTGCACCCACTGCCCGCCGGCATGCTCAACAGCGTGGGGCTCGACAACCCCGGCGTGGCGGCCTGGCTGGCCGACGACCTGCCGCCGCTGGCGGCCACCGGCGCCGCCGTGGTCGCCAGCATCTGGGGGTTCTCGGCCGACGACTACCGGCGGGCGGCCGCCGCCGTCGCCGCCGGCGCCACCCCGGCCGTGGTGGCCGTCGAGGCCAACATCTCCTGCCCCAACGTCGAGGACCGCCGGCGCATGTTCGCCCACGACCCCCAGGCGGCCGCCGGCGCCGTCGCCGCCGCCGTCGACGGCCTCGCCGGGTCGGGCCTGCCGCTGTGGGTGAAGCTCAGCCCCAACGTCACCGACCTGACCGAGATCGCCGCCGCCGTGGTCGGTGCGGGCGCCGCATCGCTCACGCTGGTCAACACCGTGATGGGCATGGCCATCGACCCAGCGACAGGGGCGGCCCGGCTGGGCGCCGGCGGCGGCGGCCTGTCAGGCCCGGCGGTGCACGCAGTGGCCGTGCGGGCCGTCTACGAGTGCCGCGCCGCGTTGCCCGACATCCCGATCGTGGGGGTCGGCGGGGTGGCCAGCGGGCTCGACGCCGCCGAGTTGCTGGCTGCCGGCGCCCACGCCGTGCAGGTCGGCACCGCCACCTTCGCCGACCCGAGGGCGCCGGCCCGGGTGCTCGACGAGCTCGCCGCCTGGTGCGCCGCCCACGAGGTGAGGCGGGTGGCCGACCTGGTAGGAAGAGCCCATGGCGCCCGGCGCAGCACCCCCTGAGATCCGCGACCGCCTCGCCCTCGCCCTCGACGTCGACGACGTCGTCGCCGCCCAGCGCCTCGCCCTCGAGCTGCGCCCCTGGTTCGGGGTCGTCAAGATCGGCCTGGAGCTGTTCTCGGCCGCCGGACCGTCGGTCGTGCAGGTGATGATCGACGACGGCTATCGGGTCTTCCTCGACCTGAAGCTGGCCGACATCCCCACCACCGTCGAGAAGACGGCCCGGGTGCTCGGCGCCCTGGGGGTCAGCTACCTCACCATGCACGCCTTCGCCGGCACCCCGATGCTGCGCGCCGGGGTCGAGGGCCTCGCCGACGGGGCCACCCGCGCCGGGCTGGCCACGCCCAGCGCCCTGGCGGTCACCATCCTCACCTCCGACGCCGACGCCCCGCCGCACATCCTCGGCAAGCGGGTGGCGGTGGCCGCGGAGGCCCGCTGCGCCGGCGTGGTGTGCGCCGCAGGCGACGTGCGCGAGGCCAAGGCCCTGGCCCCCTCGATGCTGGCGGTGGTGCCCGGGATCCGGCCGCTCGGCGTGCCCACCGACGACCAGCGCCGCTCGGCCACGCCCGCCGAGGCCCTCGCCGCCGGCGCCGACCTGCTCGTCGTCGGCCGCGCCGTCACCGGCGCCCCTGACCGGCGGGTCGCAGCGGCGGCGCTGGTCGGTGAGCTCGCCGGCGTGGCCGGCTGAGGGGTCAGAAGCAGCTGTCGGCGCTGCAGGTGGGCAGCGAGAAGGCGGACTCGCCCGTCACCTGGTAGTTGGTCACCCTCCAGCCCCGCTGCACCTCGGTCTGGAGGCGGCTGTCATAGGTCAGGTTGAGGTGATCGCCGCCGCCACCGTTGCAGGTCACCGACTGCACCACCATAGCCCCGGTGGCGGTCATCTTGCAGCCGTTGCCGGTCACGTCGGTGTGGGGCGCCCACAGCGTGCCGTTGAACGCGACGCCGGTGCCCCCCCACACCACCGTGTTGGTCCCGGCGGCATACAGGGCGAACTTCGTCGGGTCGCCGCCGGCGGGGTCGCTCGTCGGGTTGATGACGACACCGGCGCTCAGGGTGATCGTCGCGCTGGGTGTGCTGGGCACGAAGTAGATGTAGAGGCCCGCCGTGTCGACGTTGACCGTGCCGGAGAAGGTGATCGACGAGGTGCACAGGTAGGTGCCCGAGTAGGTGGTGCTGGAGGTGGTGCTGTCGAACACCGCCGGGCAGGCGGTGCTCGCCGTGGTCGGCACGCACGGGACGGGAGGAGAGGGCGGCGGGTTGGTGTCGTTGGATGCCGGGCAGGTCGACGCCGTCGACGGGTCCTGCGGGTCGTAGGTCGTCGTCTGCGGATACGGGCTGGGGCACTTCGAGGTGCTGTTGGCGTACTGGCCGTTGCCGTAGGTGCCGCTGCCGTTG
>DASTHS010000153.1:0-2661 GCA_035718085.1 Acidimicrobiales bacterium
GGCGTCGTCGTTGCCCGGGATCACGTACTGGATCAGGTCGGGGTCGCAGTTGGTGTCGACCACGGCGACGATCGGCAGGCCAAGCTTGTTGGCCTCGGTGACCGCGATGTGCTCCTTCTTGGTGTCGATGATGAACACCGCCTCGGGGAGCTTGCCCATGGAGCGGATGCCGCCGAGGTTGCGCTCGAGCTTCTCGAGCTCACGGGTGAGGATCAGCGCTTCCTTCTTCGGCATCGCCTCGAAGTCACCGGCCGCGCGCATGCGCTGGTACTCGGTCATCTTCTTGACCCGCCCGGCGATCGTGTTGAAGTTGGTCAGCATGCCGCCGAGCCACCGCTCGTTGATGTAGGGCATGCCGCAGCGGACCGCGAAGTTGGAGATCGGGTCCTGCGTCTGCTTCTTCGTGCCGACGAAGAGGATCGTGCCCCCGTCGGCGACGAGGTCGCGCACGTAGGTGTAGGCGCTCTCGATCCGCTCGAGCGTCTGGTTGAGGTCGATGATGTAGATGCCGTTGCGCTCACCGAAGATGAAGCGGCGCATCTTGGGGTTCCAGCGGCGGGTCTGGTGCCCAAAGTGCACCCCGGCATCGAGCAGTTGGCGCATCGTGACGACAGCCATTGTGTGTGACTCCTTCCCAACGGTTCGGTCTGTGGTGCCCCGCCAGCTGCGCCGCTGCCCGTGGGGACAGGAGGCGACCGTGGGTGCCAGGGGGGCGGTCGGTGGTTGCGCTCCCCGATCGGGGAGCGATGCCAGGGTAGCCGGGCGGCTGGGTCAGGCGTTCTCGCGCTCGGCGGTGGCGAACCGGCTGCGCAGCTGCAGCACCGCCTTGGTGTGGATCTGGCACACCCGGCTCTCGGTCACGCCCAGCACCTTGCCGATGTCGGCGAGGGTGAGGCCCTCGTAGTAGTAGAGCGACAGCACGATCTTCTCGCGGTCACCGAGGCGGTTGATCGCCCCTGCGAGGATCTGCTTCATCTCTTCCACCTCGAAGGCCATCACCGGGCCGGCCGACTTCTCCGGCAGCGTGTCGCCGAGGGTGGTGCTCTCCTGGCGGTCGCCCGACCCGTTCGACACCACCTCGTCGAGGGCGACGATGCCCACGAAGGAGATCTGGGTGAACAGCTGCTGCAGCTCGGTGTCGGTGATGCCGAGCTCGGCCGCCACCTCCGCGTCGGTCGGGGTGCGCAGGAACTGGCCCTCGAGCTTGGCGTAGGCCCGCTCGACGGCCCGCGCCTTGGCCCGCACCGACCGTGGCACCCAGTCGATCGAGCGCAGCTCGTCGATCATGGCTCCCTTGATGCGGGTGATGGCGTAGGTCTCGAACTTGATCTGCCGGTCGGTGTCGAACTTCTCGATGGCGTCGATCAGGCCGAACATCCCGTAGCTCACCAGATCGGTCTGCTCGATCGTGTGGGGAAGGCCGACCGCGACCCGACCGGCGACGTATTTCACCAGCGGCGAGTAGCGGATGATGAGCTGGTCGCGCAGGTCCTTCGAGCCGGTCTCTTTGTAGTGCGCCCACAGGGCGGCGACGGCGGCTGCCTCCTGCTCGCGGGCGGCGGCCTCTTCCTCGGTCTCGTCGGGGCGCGCCCCCCGCCGTCCGGCCCCGCCTACGGTCGCCACGACCGCGCAGGCTACTCGCCGCTCGGGCTCCCGGACGGCTCAACGGCACCGGCGCCACCAGCCGGCCTCCTCGGCGACGACCCCCGCCGCCCGCAGGCGCTCGAGGGCGGCGGCGACCTCGCCGAGGGGCCGGCCGCTGCGGGCGACCACGGCGCCGAGGGAGGTGGCCCGCCAGCCGACGGCGTCGCGGACCGTGGCGTCGGCGCCCGGCTGCGGGGCGACCCCGCCGGCGGCGCCGAGGGAGAGACGCCCCTGGCGGGCCGGCGCCGGCCCCGGGCGCACCAGGCGGGTGCCGGCCCGTCGCTGGCGGTCCTCGACGCGGCCGAGGGCGTCGAGCACGTCGGTGGCGTCGCGCACCGGACCGGCGCCGTCGTAGAGCAGCTGGTTGGTGCCGGCTGACGCCGGGGACGCCACCGGGCCGGGTACCGCCCGCACCTCGATGCCGCGGGAGAGGGCGGCCTCGGCGGTGAGCAGCGACCCGCCGGCGGCGTGCGACTCGACGACGACCACCAGGTCGGCGAGGGCGGCGATGACCCGGTTGCGCGACGGGAACCGCCACGCCTGCGCAGGGCGGCCCGGGGCCGTCTCGGCGACGACGGCCCCCACGGCGGCCAGGCGGTCGAACAGCCCGGCGTGGGTCGCCGGGTAGGCGACGTCGACGCCGCTGGCGGCGACCCCGACGGTGGAGACGGGGCCCCCGGCATCCAGGGCCCCCTGGTGGGCGGCCCCGTCGACCCCGAGGGCGAGGCCGGAGACGACCCACACGCCGGCGGCGGCCAGGTCTCGCCCGAGGTGGTAGGCGCACGCCCGTCCGTCGGGGGTGGGCCGCCGGGTGCCGACCACCGCCACCGCCGGTGCGTCGAGGGTGGCGGGCCCCCGCCGGAACAGCACCGCCACCGGCTCCGGGTCGGCCGCCAGCCGGGCTGGGTGGCCAGGGCCACCGAGCCAGGTGACGGTGATGCCGGCGGCGCGCCAGGCCCGCCAGGCGGCGGCCACGTCGGTGCGCTCGGCGGCTCGCTGCCAGGTGGTGTCGTGCCC
>DASTHS010000154.1:0-8747 GCA_035718085.1 Acidimicrobiales bacterium
GACGCCGACGTGGCAGCCGCCTCGGCGGCGGGTGCGGCCAGCGTGTTCGCGCCGTCGGTCGGGGAGATGTGGCCGGAGGCGCCCGCGACCCGGGTCCATGTCGGCGGTCTCGGGGACCGTTGGGAGGGTGCGTCCCGGCCGGCGCACTTCGACGGTGTCGCCACCATCGTCGCGAAGCTGTTCGGGCTGGCCGGGCCGTCGCTGGCCTACTTCGGCGAGAAGGACTTCCAGCAGCTCACCCTCGTACGGCGGATGGTCGCCGACCTGTCGCTGCCAGTGTGGGTGATCGGCTGCCCCACCGTGCGCACCACCGACGGCCTGGCGCTCTCCAGCCGCAACGCGTACCTGTCGCCCGACGAACTGGCCGCCGCTCCCGCCCTCTACCGGTCGCTGCTCGCAGGCAAGCGGGCGGTCGAACAGGGCGACACCACCGACCCGGCGGTGGTCGCCGAGACCGTGGCCGCCGCCCTCGCCCGCGAGCCGCGCTTCGCCCTCGACTACGCCGCGGTCGTCGACCCCGACACCCTCGAGCAGCCCGAGCACATCTCCGCCCCGGTGCGCCTCCTCGTGGCCGCCCGCATCGGGCCGGCCCGGCTGCTCGACAACCTGCCGGCCGAGCCGCCGGCCCCCGACCGTGGCGGCCTCCCGCTGTGACGGCGATCCCCGCCCTCGACGTCGAGCTCGACCTGCTCGTCATCGGCAGCGGCGTGGCCGGCCTGTCGGCCGCCGTGCACCTGCTGGCCCGCCAGCCGGGCGCCCGCGTCGGGGTGCTGACCAAGGCGGCGCTGGCCACCAGCGCCACCCAGTGGGCGCAGGGTGGGGTGGCCGCCGTGCTGTCTGGCCCCCGCGCCGACGCCAGCGGCGACAGCATCGACCTGCACCGTCGCGACACGCTCGCCGCCGGCGCCGGCCTCTGTGACGACGCCGCAGTGCGCCTGCTGGTGTCGGAGGGCCCCGGGGCGGTGCGGGCCCTCGTCGCCCAGGGGGCCAGCTTCGACCTCGAAGCCGACGGCAGCATCGCCCTCGCCCGCGAGGGTGGCCACTCCGCCGCCCGGGTGCTGCACGCCGGCGGCCTGGCCACCGGTGCCGAGATCGAGCGGACACTGGTGGCTGCCACCCGGGCGCACGCCTCGACCCTGCTGGAGGGCTGGTACGTCGCCGACCTGATCGTCGAGCGCGGCGCCTGCCGCGGCGTGCTCGCGTTCGCCCCCGACGGCAGCACCGTCGCCGTGCGCGCCGCCGCCACCCTCCTCGCCACCGGCGGGGCCGGCCAGCTGTTCGCGGTCACGACCAACCCACCGCAGGCGACCGCCGACGGGCTGGCGATGGCGCTGCGGGGCGGGGTCGCCGTCGCAGACATCGAGTTCGTGCAGTTCCACCCCACCGCGCTGGCCGACGGCGGGTTCCCCCGGCCCCTGCTCTCCGAGGCGCTGCGCGGTGACGGGGCCCTCCTGCGCGACGGCCGGGGGCGCCGCTTCGTCGACGAGCTGCAACCCCGCGACGTCGTGAGCCGCGCCATCGCCGCCACCCTCGGCGCCGAGGGCGCCGGCCACGTCTGGCTCGACGCCACCCCGATCGACGACTTCGCCCTCCGCTTCCCCACACTGATGCCGCCCCTCGAGCGCCTGGGCATCGACCCGGCGCACGACTGGATCCCCGTGGCCCCCGCCGCCCACTACCTCTGCGGCGGGGTCGTCACCGACCTCGACGGGGCGACCACCATGCCCGGCCTGTGGGCGGCGGGGGAGGCGGCCTGCACCGGTGTCCACGGCGCCAACCGCCTGGCCAGCAACTCGCTGCTCGAAGGCATGGTGTTCGGCGCCCGTGTGGTCGACGCAGTGGTGGCCGGCAGGGCCGGTCCGCGACCCACCGGCGCCATGACCTCCCTCCTCGAGCCCTCGGCGCTCGGCCACCTGCCCGTGGTCCGCCTCGACACCACCCTGCCCCCCGTGCCGTCGCCGTCATCCGGTGCCGACCACCCCCGCCCGGCGGGCGGCCCCGCAGCCGCCGGCCCGGCCGGTCCCGACGTGGCCAAGGCCCGGGCCGCCCTCGCCGCGGCCATGACCGCCGGCGCCGGCGTGGTGCGCTCGGCCGCCTCGCTCGCCGAGGCCCGCCGGGCCGTCGCCGCCACCCCCCTGCACCCCGGCTCTCCCGCCGGCGCCGAACTGGTCAACCTGGCCACCGCCGCCGCCGTGCTGCTCGACGCCGCCGACGCCCGGCTCGAGAGCCGCGGCGGCCACAGCCGGAGCGACGCCCCGGCCACCTCCGCCGACTTCCTCCTGCGGTTCTGCCGGTGAGCTGGCTCGACCCGCCGATCAGCGCGGTCCGCGACGTGGTCGCCCGGGCCCTCGCCGAAGACCTGGGCGTGCTCGGCGACCTCACCGCGGCCCTCGTGCCCCCCGACGCCACCGTCGCCGCCGAGGTGGTCGCCCGCCGCGCCGGCGTGCTGGCCGGCCGGCTCGCCGCCACCGAGGCCGTCACCGCCGTCGACCCCGCCGTCGCCGTGACCTGGCATGCCGCCGACGGCGACCTCCTGGCCCCCGGCACGGTGGTCGCCACCTGGCAGGGCCGCCTGGCCAGCGTGCTCACCGCCGAACGCACCGCCCTCAACCTCCTCGGCCACCTCTCCGGCATCGCCACCCTCACCCGCGCCTACGCCGACGCTGCCGGCCCCCGCTGCCGCATCCGCGACACCCGCAAGACCACCCCCGGCCTGCGTGCCCTCGAGAAGGCCGCCGTCCGGGCCGGGGGAGGGGTCAACCACCGCGGGTCGCTCGCCGACGGCATCTTGGTGAAGGACAACCACCTCGCCGGGCTCCCCATCGCGGAGCTGGTCGCCGCCGCCCGGGCCCGCTGGCCCGGCCAGGGGGTCGAGGTGGAGTGCGACGACCTGGCCCAGGTGCGCGCCGCCCTCGAGTGCGGGGCCGACATGGTGCTCGTCGACAACTTCACCCCCGCCGAGGTGGCCGAGGCCGTCGCCCTCGTCGACGGCCGGGTGCCCGTCGAGGTGTCGGGCGGCGTCACCCTGGCCACGGTGGCCGACTACGCCGCCGCGGGCGCCGACCTGATCGCCGTCGGCGCCCTCACCCACTCCGCCCCCGTGCTCGACGTCGGCCTCGACCTGGCGCCCGGCTCCCGCTGACCGTGCCCGCTGACCGCGCCCGCTGACCGTGCCCGCTGGCCTGCTCGCCGCTGGCGGCCCGGCGCTCGACGGTCGGCTGGTTCGACCCGGGGGGCGCCGAGCAGCAACACTGCGCCACCGTGCTCTGCACCATCGACGTGGGCAACACCCAGACGGTCATCGGCCTCTTCACGCCCGACGACACCCGCCGGGGTGAGCCGCTGCACCACTGGCGGGTGTCGACCGTCGCCAGCCGCACCGCCGACGAGCTCGCCCAGCAGCTCGAGGCCCTGCTGGCCCTGAAGGGCCTCGACGCCAGGCGGACGATCACCGGCGTCGCCGTCGCCTCGGTCGTGCCGCGCCTGCGCACGGCGACGCGCGAGATGACCGACCGCTGGCTGGGCGTCGAGACGGTGATCGTCGAGCCTGGGATCAAGACGGGCATGCCCATCCTCTACGACAACCCCCGCGAGGTGGGCGCCGACCGCATCGCCGACGCCGTGGCCGCCTACGACCTCTACGGCGGCCCCACGATCGTCGTCGACTTCGGCACGGCGACGACCTTCGAGGTGGTGAGCGACAAGGGCGAATACCTGGGCGGGGTGATCCTCCCCGGCATCGAGATCAGCCTCGAGGCCCTCTTCGCCCGCGCCGCCCTGCTGCCCCGGGTGGAGCTGGTCGAGCCCCGGTCGGTGCTGGCCAAGAACACCGTCGAGTCCGTGCAGTCGGGCGTGATCTACGGCTTCGCCGCCCAGGTCGACGGGCTGTGCCGCCGGCTCAAGGCCGAGGTCGGCGACCACTGCCACGTCATCGGCACCGGCGGCCTGGCCGGGCTCATCGGCCCCGTGTCGGAGGAGATCGAACACCACGAGCCCTGGCTCACCCTCCACGGGCTGCGCCTGATCTTCGCCCGCAACCAGCGCCCGGTCTGAGGCCGCTCTCACCCCGGCCCCCGTCTTCTCGCGCTCGGGGCGGCCCGGTGGCGCGGGTGCCGGCCCCCGGTGGGCGGAGGGCTGGCCGGCCGGCCTGGCCGACCCCCCCCCGTGCGGGGCCGCGGCGGGGCCCGCCTCTAGGGTTGGCCGGTGCCCGACGCCGTGCCCTACCGCTTCGACCGGACCGCCACCACCGCGGAGCTCGCCGCCGCGCACGCCGACCTCGAGGCGGGAGCGGAGACGGGCGTGGTCGTCCGCGTCGCCGGACGCCTGGTGCTCCGGCGCGACCAGGGCCGGCTGACCTTCGCCACGCTGCGCGACTCGAGCGGCGCCATCCAGCTCTTCGCCGGCGCCAAGTGGACCGCCGACTACGAGGCGTTCGCCCGCTGCAACCTGGGCGACTGGCTCGGGGCCGAAGGCGAGGTGGTGCGCACGCGCACCGGCGAGCTGTCGGTCAAGGTCACCACCTGGGTGCGCCTGGCCGAGGCGCGGCGCAGCTTCGGTGACAAGTGGCGCGGCATCACCGACGTCGACCTCCGCTACCGCCAGCGCTACGCCGACCTGTGGGCCAACGACGGCTCGCGCGAGCGGTTCCTGGCCCGCAGTCGGGTGGTGTCGCTCACCCGCCGGTGGCTCGAGGAGCGGGGGTTCGTGGAGGTCGAGACGCCGCTGCTGCACCCCATCCCCGGGGGGGCGACGGCCAAGCCGTTCACGACCCACCACAACGCCCTCGACCAGGACCTCTACCTGCGCATCGCCCCTGAGCTCTACCTGAAGCGGCTGGTGGTCGGCGGCCTCGAGAAGGTCTTCGAGATCGGCCGGGTGTTCCGCAACGAGGGGCTCTCCCCGCGCCACAACCCCGAGTTCACCATGCTCGAGCTGTACGAGGCCTACGCCGACTACGGCGACATGATGGCGCTCGTCGAGCAGCTCGTCGCCCACCTGGCGCTGGCCCTGCACGGCACGACGACGCTGCACTACGCCGGGCGCGAGCTCGACCTGGCGGTGCCGTGGCGGCGGGCCACCATGGCCGATCTGGTGACGGAGGCGACCGGGCGCCCGCTGTCGGTCGACAGCCCGGTCGACGAGCTGCGTTCCGTGGCCAGCGCCGAGGGCATCCCCGTCGAAGCCGCATGGGGGCCCGGCAAGCTGCTGCTCGAGATCTACGAGAAGACCACCGAGGCGACGCTGTGGGGACCGGTGTTCGTCACCGACTACCCCAAGGAGGTGTCGCCGCTCTCGCGTGACCACCGCTCGGCCCCCGGCCTGGTGGAGCGGTTCGAGGGCATCGTCGCCGGCCGCGAGCTCTGCAACGCCTTCTCCGAGCTCATCGACCCCGACGAGCAGCTGGCCCGCTTCGAGCAGCAGGCCCGGGCCAAGGCCGGCGGCGACGAGGAGGCCATGTCGGTCGACGGCGACTACGTGCGGGCCCTTCAGTACGGCCTGCCGCCGACCGGTGGTCTGGGCATCGGCGTCGACCGCCTCGTCATGCTGCTCACCGGCGCCGAGTCCATCCGTGACGTGGTGCTGTTCCCGACCCTGCGGCCCGAGCAGGGCGATCCCCTCGCCACCGGCGGCCTCGTCACCGGCGGTCCGCAGGGCGACGGGTAGCCGGCTGGCGGGCGACGGGTAGCCGGCTGGCGGCTGGCCGTCGCCGCTCTCAGGTCGTGCCGTGACTCACGACGTCGCGCTCATCGCCCGCGTTGTGCGTGCGCCCCGTACGACCGACTCACAAACCGGCTGTCAGGGCCCGCGGATGTGAGTTGCCGCAGTCTTCCGCCGCCCCGAGGTGGGCGATGCCGGCGACCCCCCCGCAGTCACCGGCGAGCCCCGGCCAGTCGCTCCCGGCGCCCGGCGACCTCCCGCAGTCACCGGCGAACCCCGCGCCCGGCCGGCGCCCGGCGACCGGCGCCCTACAGGTCGAGGTCGTCGATGAGGCGGTGCCCGAGGCCGTCGAGGCGAGCGACCGCCTCGTCGTGGCCGCGGCCGGAGAGCGGTCGCAGGGCGTCGTCGGCCCGGTCGGCCCAGCTGCGGGCCACGGCGACCGACTCGTCGATCGCGGCGGTGCCGAGGATCAGGTCGCGGGCCTTGTCACGCGTCGGGTCGTCGAGGGGGCCGCCGAGCAGGGCCGACAGGTCGTCGCCGACGCCGGGGGCGCGCAGCGCCCGCAGCACCGGCAGCGTGTAGGTGCCCTCGACCATGTCGTGGCCGGCGGGCTTGCCCAGCACCTCCTCGGTGCTCACCAGGTCGCGGATGTCGTCCCAGATCTGGAACGCCATCCCGAAGCTGTGCCCGAAGTCGGTCAGGGCGTCCACGCTGGCGCGGTCGGCGCCGGCGACCAGCGCGCCGATGCGGGCGGACGTGGCCAGCAACGACGCCGTCTTCCCGCTGATCGCCCGCTCGTAGGCGGCCTCGGTGCGCCCCGGGTCGAACGCCCGCTCGAGTTGGGCGACCTCGCCCTCGCAGAGCCGCCCGATGGTGCGGGCCAGCAGCGCCGCCACCTCGGTGCCCAGCCCGGCGGCCAGCTCGGAGGCGCGGGCCAGGAGGAAGTCGCCGGCGAGGATGGCCACCAGGTTCCCCCACCGGGCGTTGACGCTCTCGACGCCACGGCGACTGTCGGCGCCGTCCATCACGTCGTCGTGGTAGAGCGACCCGAGGTGCACCAGCTCGACGGCCACGGCGCCCTGCACGACGTCCGGTGTGGGGCCGCTGCCGCAGACGGCGGCGGCGGCGAGCACCAGGGCCGGTCGGAGGCGCTTGCCGCCTGCGCCGACGAGGTGGCCGGCCACCTGGGTGAGGAAGCGATCGTCGGTGGTGACGGCAACGGCGAGGGCGTCTTCCACCAGCCGCAGGTCGCCCTCGAGCTGCGGCAGGCGGAACTGGCCGACGATGCTCACCACGGGCACGTTAGGCCACCCCCGGCCGGTAGCTCGACCCGGGGCCGCCGCTACCGCTGGCGCAGGACTCCTGGAGCGGCGCCCCCTGGCAGCCGATAGGAGGGAATCCGACTCTAGCCTGCGCTCCTCAGGGGGTGTCGGCACCGAGCCGTCGGACGTGCCCGCCGAGGGCGCAACTTCGGGAAGGCGATGGGTACACTGACGGGACGGAGGACCAGAGGTGGGCCACCCCCCTGCTGACGGACCTACAAGCCGCGACGAAGGGCGGTCCACTTGTTCGAACGATTCACCGATCGAGCCCGACGGGTCCTTGTGCTGGCCCAGGAAGAGGCTCGCCTCCTCAACCACAACTTCATCGGCACCGAGCACATCCTCCTCGGGCTGATCCACGAGGGTGAAGGGGTCGCCGCCAAGGCGCTCGAATCGCTCGGCATCAGCCTCGAGGCCGTGCGCGAAAAGGTGGAAGAGACCATCGGCCCCGCCGGGTCGTCGACGACCGGGTCGCCGCCGTTCACCCCGCGGGCCAAGAAGGTGCTCGAGCTGTCGCTGCGTGAGGCGCTGCAGCTCGGCCACAACTACATCGGCACCGAGCACATGCTCCTCGGGCTCGTCCGCGAGGGCGAGGGCGTGGCTGCCCAGGTGCTCGTCAGCCTCGGGGCCGACCTGTCCCGCGTGCGCCAGCAGGTGATCCAGCTGCTCTCGGGGTACCAGTCGCCCAGCGGCGGCAAGGAGGGGGCGGCCGCAGGGGTGGGCAGCTCGACGAGCTCGGAGACGCCCACCGGGTCGCCCGTGCTCGACCAGTTCGGGCGCAACCTCACGCAGCTGGCTCGCGAGCGCAAGCTCGACCCGGTCATCGGGCGCGACCGGGAGATCGAGCGGGTGATGCAGGTGCTCAGCCGGCGCACCAAGAACAACCCGGTGCTCATCGGCGAGCCGGGCGTGGGCAAGACGGCGATCGTCGAGGGCCTCAGCCAGAAGATCGTCTCCGGGGAGGTGCCCGAGACCATCAAGGGCAAGCAGCTCTACACCCTCGACCTCGGCGCCCTGGTCGCCGGGTCCCGCTACCGCGGCGACTTCGAGGAGCGCCTGAAGAAGGTGCTCAAGGAGATCCGCACCCGCGGCGACATCATCCTGTTCATCGACGAGCTGCACACCCTGGTGGGTGCCGGCGCCGCCGAGGGCGCGATCGACGCCGCTTCGATCTTGAAGCCGATGCTGGCCCGGGGCGAGCTGCAGACCGTCGGGGCGACCACCCTCGACGAGTACCGCAAGCACCTCGAGAAGGACGCGGCACTGGAGCGCCGCTTCCAGCCCATCAAGGTCGACGAGCCGTCGCTGCCGCACACCATCGAGATCCTCAAGGGCCTCCGCGACCGCTACGAGAGCCACCACGGCGTGACGATCACCGACCAGGCCGTGGTGGCCGCCGCCAACCTCGCCGACCGCTACATCGCCGACCGGTTCCTGCCGGACAAGGCGATCGACCTGATCGACGAGGCCGGCTCCCGCCTGCGCATCCGCCGCATGGCGACCCCCCCCGACTACAAGGCGATCGAAGACGAGATCGGCAAGGTCAGGAAAGACAAAGAGCTCGCCATCGAGAAGCAGAACTTCGAGCAGGCCAAGAAGCTGCGCGAGAAGGAGGAGGAGCTCCTCCAGCGCAAGGCGGCCAAGGAACAGGAGTGGCGGGCCGAGGGCGTCGACCTCTTCGACGTGGTCGACGAGGAGGTCATCGCCGAGGTCCTGGCCAACTGGACCGGCATCCCGGTGTACAAGCTCACCGAGGAGGAGACGGCC
>DASTHS010000155.1:0-9035 GCA_035718085.1 Acidimicrobiales bacterium
GGCTGGCGTGGGCGGAGGTGGTGGCCGTCGGCCCGCACGTGCGCACCATCAAGCCGGGGGACCAGGTGCTGTTCAACCCCGAGGACCGCTACGAGGTGGAGGTCCAGGGAGAGGACTACCTGATCCTGCGGGAGCGGGACATCCACGCCGTCGCCGCCGAACGCGTCGACGACACCACCGGGCTCTACCTGTAGCGCTCGGCCGGCGTCGGCCGCCCCCGCCCTATCGTGGGGGCGTGCCGGTCGCCACCCCCATCGACGCCACCGACGAGCAGCTCGCCGCCGTCCGCTACAACGCCGACGGCCTGGTGCCGGCGATCGTGCAGGAGCACGGCACCGGCGTGGTGCTGATGATGGCCTGGATGAACGCCGGCAGCCTGGCCGAGACCCTCGAGACGGGCCGCACCGTGTTCTGGTCGCGCAGCCGCCAGGAGCAGTGGCGCAAGGGCGACACCTCCGGCGAGCGCCAATGGGTGCGCGAGGCCTACTACGACTGCGACGGCGACACCCTGCTCTTCGTCGTCGAGCAGGAGGGGGCCGGGGCCTGCCACACCGGGACCCACAGCTGCTTCGCCCGCCCCTTCGGCGCCGGGGCGTGATCCAACCGGACCGGGCCACCTTCCACGACCTGGCCGCCTCCTACACGGTGGTGCCGGTGTGGCGCGAGCTGCTCGGCGACCTGACCACCCCCGTCGCCGCCTTCACCCGGGTGGCCCCCGGCGAGCGGGCGTTCCTGCTCGAGTCGGTGGAGGGCGGTGAGCGCTGGAGCCGCTGGTCGTTCGTCGGCCGGTCGCCGCGTGCGACGCTGATCGCCCGCGGCGGGGTGCTCAGCGTCGAGGGTGACCCGGGGGCGCCGGTGCCCCTCGACCGGGGCGTGCTGGCTGCCGTGGAGGCGCTGCTCGCCGCCCACCGCTCGCCGCGCCTCGAGGGTCTGCCCCCGTTCCACGGCGGCCTGGTCGGCTACCTCGGCTACGACGTGGTGCGCGAGGTCGAGCGGCTGCCCGACGCCCCCGCCGACGAGCTCGGGGTGCCCGACGCCGTCGTGTCGGTGGTGGGCCAGGTGGTCGCGTACGACGGGTGGCGCCAGCGGGTCGTGCTGGTCGACTCGGTGTTCGTGCCGCCCGGCGCCACCTCCTCGCAGCTCGATGCCGCCTACGACGCCGCGGTGGGCCGCCTCGACGAGCTGGCAGCCGCGGGGGCGCACGCCGGCGACGAGCCCCTCGTCGACGCCCCCGACCGCGACGAGGGCTCGGCCGACGTCACCCGGCGCACCCCTGCGCCCGGCTACGCCGGCGCCGTCGAGGTGGCGCGCGAGCACATCGCCGCCGGCGACATCTTCCAGGTGGTGCTGGCCCAGCGCTTCGACTTCGAGCTCGGCGCCGACCCCTTCGACCTCTACCGGTCGCTACGGCAGGTGAACCCCAGCCCCTACATGTACTTCCTGCGCCACCCCGAGTGCGCTCTGGTGGGCTCGTCGCCCGAGCCGCTGGTGACCCTGGTCGACGGCCGGGTCGTCAGCCGGCCCATCGCCGGGACCCGCCGTCGCGGCCGCACCGACGCCGACGACCGCCGCATGGCCGCCGAGCTTGTCGAGCACCCCAAGGAGCGCGCCGAGCACGTCATGCTGGTCGACTTGGCCCGCAACGACGTCGGTCGCGTGGTCGACTACGGCACGGAGGTGGTCGACGAACTGATGACCCTCGAGCGCTACAGCCACGTGATGCACCTCACCTCGCAGGTGTCGGGGCGCCTGCGCGCCGGGCTGGGACCGGTCGACGTGCTGCGGGCCACCCTCCCCGCCGGCACGGTCTCGGGGGCGCCCAAGGTGCGGGCCATGGAGATCATCGACCAGCTCGAGCCGGCCCGGCGGGGCCCCTACGCCGGGGTGGTGGGCTACCTGTCGTTCACCGGTGACCTCGACACGGCCATCGCCATCCGCACCGTCGTGGTGACCGCGGACGGCAAGGCCAGCGTCAGCGCCGGGGCCGGCATCGTGGCCGACTCCGTCGCCGCGGACGAAGACCTCGAGTGCGCCAACAAGGCGGCCGCCCTGCTCGCCGCCGTGCCCGGCGCCCGACGCATCACCGCGGCGCGCGCCGCCGCCCGACCCGAGGCGGTGGCCCGATGACCTCCCCCTACGACACCCTCTGGGGCGGCGACGCCCCCGTGGTCGTCGACCCCCGGCGGGACGTGGTGCGCGTCGCCGGCCCCGATGCGACGACGTTCCTCCAGGGCCAGTGCAGCCAGGACCTGGCCGCCGTCGACGTCGGCGCCTCCGCCTGGTCGTGGGTGCTGCAGCCCACCGGCAAGGTCGACGCCCTGGTGCGCGCCACCCGCCTCGACGCCGACACCTGGCTGCTCGACACCGACACGGGCTGGGCGGAGCCCCTCGTCGCCCGCCTGGTGCGCTTCCGCTTGCGCACCCGCGTCGACGTCGAGCAGCTCGACCGTCCGGTCGTCGGCCTGCGCGGTGGGGGCCTCGCCGACGTGCGGGCCCGAGCGGCCGCGGAGGGTGCCGTCGCCGCCGCCGCCACCTGGGGCGGTCTGGCCGGGGTCGACCTGATCGGCGGCGGGGCCCCGTCGGCGGCGTCACCCACCACCGGAGCGGCCGTCGCCGACGCCGGCGACTGGGAGGCGGTGCGCGTCGAGATCGGCTTCCCCCGGATGGGCGCCGAGCTCACCGAGCGCACCATCCCCGGGGAGACGGGCCTGGTCGAGCGCACCGTCAGCTTCACGAAGGGCTGCTACACCGGCCAAGAGCTGGTGGCCCGCATCGACAGCCGCGGCGGCAACGTGCCCCGCCGCCTGGTCGGCCTCCGCCTCGACGGGCCCATGGCGGCCGGCAGCGAGCTGCGCAGCGCCGACGGGGGAGCGGGGGCCACCCTCACCAGCGTGGCCCGAAGCCCCCGCCTGGGCGTCGTCGCCCTGGGCTACACCCGCCGCGGCGTCGAGGTCGGCGCCGTGCTGCACGCCGACGGTGTCGCCGGCGAGGTCGTCGAGCTGCCCATGGCGCGGTGACCGGCACGCACCACCCCCGGACGGTCGCCGCCCTCGGGGTCGTCGCCGCAGCGATGCTCGCCGCCGGGTGCGCCAGCGTCGAGGCGCTCCCCAGCCCGGTGCCCCCACCCACACCGCCCACCGCCACCACCGTGGCCCCGCTGCCCGACCTGACCGGCGTGGCACCGGTGACCGTCGACGGTCGGACCACGACGACGGCACCGGTGGTTGGGCCCGGCGCGGCGACGATCGCCGGCACGGTGACCGGCCCGAACGGTCCGGTCGGCGGCGCCACCGTCGAGCTCACGCGCGTCGTGGGGCGCCAGACGGCCACCACCGATGCCACCACGGCGCCCGACGGCACCTTCACCGTCCCGAAGCTGCTCGGCGGCGCCTACCGGGTGCGGGCCTGGCAGGCGCCGGTGCTGGCACTGACCGACCCGCAGGTGTTCTTCATGGGCGACACCGAGACCAAGCGGCTGTCCCTCCAGCTCACCGCCTACACCGGCACCACGGTCACGGCGTCGACCGCGCCACCGGTGGTGGCACAGGGCGGCTACGTCGACGTCGTCGTGTCGGTGCAGGCCCAGGTCGTCGGCGCCGACGGGGTGGTGCGACCCAGTCCCGTCACCGGCCAACCCGTCGAGATCGACGGCGGCGGAGGGTGGCTGCCGACCGGCGCCGACCCGGCCGTCACCGACGGTGGCGGCGTCGCCCAGCTCGTCGTGCAGTGCGCGCTGGTGGGGGCGCCACCCCTGGTGATCACCGCGCCCGGCGCCCAACCCATCACCGCGGGAGACAGCACCTGCGTGCCAGCCGCAACGCCGGCGCCGACCACGACCACCACCACCACGACGCTGCTGCCGTCGTCGACGTCGTCGACCGACACCACGTCGACGACGGCCGCCGGCGGGTTCTAGCCCGGCGCTGCGCTCGCAGGCGCGCCGCCGGGGGCCGCCACCGCCGCGGGGAGCACCACCACCATCCGGGTGCCGCCGTCGGCGGTGAGGGGCGACTCGGCCCGCACGGACCCGCCCATGGCCGCCACCAGCTCGGCGACGATGGCCAGCCCCAGCCCGGTGCCCCCGGGCCGGTCGTTGGCCCGGGGCGCGGCGACGAACCCCCGCTCGAAGACGTGCGGCAGGTCGGCGGCGTCGATGCCGCCACCGTCGTCGTCGACCCACAGCACCGCGGCGTCGCCGTGGCGCGCTGCGCCGACCGCGACCGCCGTGCGGGCGTGGCCGAGCGCGTTCTCGACGAGGTTGGCGAGCACCTGGGCCAGCCGGTCGGCGTCGGCCCGCACCGCGAGGCCCACCGGCGTGGCGACCACCTTCAGGGCCAGCCCGGCGGCTGCGGCGGCGGGCTCGAAGCCAGCGACGCCGGAGGTCACGGCGCCTCCCGCGTCGACGGCGGTGATCACCAGGTCGAAGCGGCGGGTCTCGATGCGGGCCAGCACGAGCAGGTCGCGGACCAGCCGCTCGAGCCGGGCGGCTTCCGCGCCGATGACCCCGGCGGCACGGCGCACGTCGGTGACCGCGCCGTCCTCGATCGCCTCGGCGAAGCCGCGGATCGACGTCAGCGGCGTGCGCAGCTCGTGGCTGATCGAGAGGAGGAACTGCCGCTCGGCGCCCCGCGCCGCGCCGAGACCCTCGGCCATGGTGTTGACCGACGTCGCCAGCTCGGCCAGCTCCGGGTCGACGGTGGCGTCGACCGGGACCCGGGCCGCGAGATCGCCGCCGGCGATGCGGGCCGTGACCTCGCGCACGGCCGTGAGGGGCGCGATGGTGCGCGTCGCGATGCGGCCCCCGACCGCGGCGGCCACCACCACCAGGGCGGCGACGGTGAGCAGCACGGGCAGCCCTGCCGCGGCCAGGCCCGTCGGCGGCCGGCGGGCCAGCACCACCACCTCGAGCTCGCTGCGCCGGGCTCCCCCGACCTGGACGACGGCCGGGTAGGGCTGGGCCGCGAACACCACACCACCGCGGCGGCCGGACACCTCCACGCCGGCGAGCAGGGCCGCGGGCTCGAGGTCGGCGGCGCGGAGGCCACCCGGGAGGGCGGCGGCGTGCGGCAGAGCCGTGATCGGGTCGACGAAGCGACCGTTGGCATCGAGGGCCAGCACGGCGGCACCGTCGAGGCGCAGCGGGGCGCGCAGGGCGGCGAGCACGGTGTGCAGCGACTGCGCCGGGTTGCGCCGGTTGGCGGCCTCGGCCTCACCGGTCACCGACGCGGCCAGGCCAGCGGCCTCGGCCCGCAACTCGCGCTCGGTGGTGGCCCGGGCCCCGGCGACGGCAGCGACGGTGCCGACCACGACCAGCACCGCCAGGGCGGCGACCACGGTGGCCACCAGGGCGAGGGTGAGGCGTCGGCGCACGGTCGTCAGCCGAGCCGGTAGCCCACGCCCCACACGGTGGCGAGGGGCAGGTCGGGACCGAGCTTCTTGCGCAGCTGGGCGACGTGCACGTCGACGGTGCGCTCGTCGCCGAACCACCCGGGCCCCCACACGCCGTCGATCAGCTGGCGGCGGGAGAGCGCCAGGCCGAGGTGATCGGCCAGGAACACCAGCAGGTCGAGCTCCCGGGCGGCGAGGGCCACGGGCCGGCCGTGCAGGCGGGCCTCCCGGCGGCCCCGGTCGACCTCGACGGCGCCCACGGTGGTGGTGGCGGCCGGGTCGGCCGCCGGTCGTTCGGCCCGGCGCAGGATCGCCTTGACCCGCGCCGCCAGCTCCCGGGGCGAGAAGGGCTTGGTGACGTAGTCGTCGGCACCGAGCTCGAGGCCGAGCACCCGGTCGACCTCGGTGTCGAGCGCCGTCAGCATCAGGATCGGCGTGGAGGCCAGGGCGGGGGTGGCGCGAACCTGGCGGCACACCTCCAGCCCGTCGATGCCGCCGGGCAGGCCGACGTCGAGCACCACCAACGCCGGCCGCTCGCGATCGACGGCGGCCAGGCCGCGGGCGCCGTCGGGTGCCTGCACCACCCGCCAGCCGTCGCGGCGGAGGTACAGCTCGACCAGGTCGGCGATGTTCGGGTCGTCCTCCACGACGACGATGGTGCCCACGCGCCGAGCATGCCAGCGCCGTGTGATGGCCGTGTGAAGCCGGGCCGGCGCGGCCTGCGACGGTTGGGCCAGTGAGGGGCGGCCGGTAGGGTGAACAGGCCATGGCCACCTACCTCGACCGCATCGTGGCCTGGCACCGCCAGCGGGCGGAGGCCGACCATCGGCGCCTCGCCGACCTGCGGGCCGCGGCGGCGGCGATGCCCCCGGCCCGGGGCTTCGCCGCCGCCCTCCGGGCGGGGGAGGGCGTCTCGGTCATCGCCGAGGTCAAGCGCCGGTCGCCCTCCAAGGGCGATCTGGCGGAGGGCCTCGACCCGGCCGAGGTGGCCGTCGACTACGCCGCCGGCGGGGCTGCGTGCCTGTCGGTGCTCACCGACGGCGAGTTCTTCGGCGGCAGCCCCTCCGACCTGGGGGCTGCCCGGTCGGCGTGCGCCCTGCCGGTGCTGCGCAAGGACTTCACCGTCTCGCCCCGCGACGTCTTCGACGCCCGGCTCATGGGTGCCGACGCCGTGCTGCTCATCGTGGCCGCCCTTCGCGACGACGAGCTCGCCGACCTCGCCGGTCTCGCCGGCGAGGTGGGCCTCGACGCGCTCGTCGAGGTGCACGACGAAGCGGAGGCCGACCGGGCGCTCGCCGCCGGCGCCGTGCTGGTCGGGGTCAACCAGCGCGACCTGGTCAGCTTCGAGGTCGACACCGAACGAGCGGCCCGGGTGGCCGCCCACCTCCCGGCCACAGCCGTGCGTGTGGCCGAGTCGGGCATCCGCAACGGTGCCGATGTCGCCGCCCTGGCAGCGGCCGGCTTCGACGCCGTGCTCGTCGGCGAGTCGCTGGTGACCGCCGCTGATCGGGTGGCCGCGGTGCGGGGCCTGCGGACCCCCGCCCCCGCCCGATAGGCGCCGTCGCCGTGTGGGTCAAGATCTGCGGCACCACCTCCGAGGACGACGCCCTGCTGGCGGTGGCGATGGGCGCCGACGCCGTCGGGTTCATCTTCGCCCCCTCCAAGCGACAGGTCGCCCCGTCGCACGTGGCCGACATCGTCAAGCGCCTGCCGCCCGAGGTGGTCACCGTCGGGGTCTTCCGCGACGAATCCCCCAGTCGCGTCGCGCAGATCGTGCTGCACGCCGGCCTGCAGGGCGCCCAGCTCCACGGGCACGAGAGCCCGGCCGACACCGCCCGGGTGCACGAGCGGGTGCGCTTCTTGATCAAGGCGTTCCCGGCCGGCGACCAGCGGGTGCGCCGGGCCGGTGAATGGGGCGCCGACGCGGTCATGCTCGACGCACCGTCGGCCGGCTCGGGCCAGGTGTTCGACTGGGCGCTCACCGGCGAGCTGCCGAGCCACCAACGGCTGGTGATCGCCGGTGGGCTGACCCCGGCCAACGTCGCCGCCGCGATCGACGCCACCGCCCCGTGGGGGGTCGACGTGGCCACCGGTGTCGAGCGCAGCCCGGGCCAGAAAGACCCGGTCAAGCTGCGAGAGTTCATCGCCGCCGCCAAGGCGGCGGGCAGCCGGCTCCCGGCGGAGGCCCCACCGGCCGACCCCGGCGTCGGGCCCTACGACTGGCAGGAGGATCGAGCGTGACCACCACCGACGGGCCCGTGCACATGGGCACCCCCTCGACCGACGGGCGCTTCGGCGAGTTCGGCGGCCGGTTCCTGCCCGAGTCGCTCGTGCCGGCCTGCCTCGAGCTCGAGGCGGCCTTCACCCGGGCCTGGCAGCCGGGCTCGCCGTTCCGGGACCGCTACGACGCCCTGCTCGCCGACTACGCGGGCCGCCCGACGCCGCTCACCGAGTGCGCCCGGCTCTCCGAAGAGCTCGGCGTGCGCGTGCTGCTCAAGCGGGAAGACCTCACCCACACCGGTTCCCACAAGATCAACAACGTGATCGGCCAGGGGCTGCTGACCGTCGAGATGGGCAAGGGCCGCCTGGTGGCCGAGACCGGTGCCGGCCAGCACGGGGTCGCCACGGCCACGGCGGCGGCGTTCTTCGGCCTCGAGTGCGTGGTCTACATGGGCGAGGTCGACACCCAGCGCCAGGAGCTCAACGTGTTCCGCATGCGCCTGCTCGGCGCCGAGGTCCGTCCGGTGCGCTCCGGGAGCCGCACCCTGAAAGACGCGGTCAACGAGGCCATGCGCGACTGGGTCGGCACGGTGGAAGACACCCACTACTGCCTCGGATCGGTCATGGGCCCGCACCCCTACCCGTGGATGGTCCGCGAGCTGCAGCGGGTGGTCGGTGACGAGGCCCGCGAGCAGTGCCGGGCGCTGACCGGCGGCGACCCCGACCTGGTCGTCGCGTGCGTGGGCGGCGGCTCGAACGCCGCGGGCACCTTCGCCGGCTTCGTCGACACCAGCGCCCGCCTGGTCGGCGTCGAAGCCGAGGGTGGGTCGGCCATCGGGCGGGGCGTGCCGGGCGTGCTGCACGGCATGCGCAGCTACCTGCTCCAGGACGAGTGGGGCCAGATCCTGGAGGCCTCGTCGATCTCGGCCGGCCTCGACTACCCCGGCATCGGGCCCGAGCACGCCTACCTGGCCGACAGCGGGCGGGCCACCTACGTGTCGGCCGGTGACGCCGAGGTGCTCGAGGCGCTGCAACTGCTCGCCCGCACCGAAGGCATCATCCCCGCCCTCGAACCGGCGCACGCCCTCGCCTGGCTGGCGCGGGCGTGCCGGTCGGGGGAGGTGGCGCCGGGCACCACCGTGGTGCTGACCATGTCGGGTCGCGGCGACAAGGACGCGTCGCAGGTGATGGAGCTGCTCCGTGACCGCCTCTGAGCACTGGGAGCCGCCGGCCGACGCCGTGGCGCGCGGGGTCGAGGTCGAGCCCGCCCTGCGCGCCGCCCGCGACCGGGGCCGCAAGCTGCTCGTGCCCTACGTGACCGGCGGGCTGCGGGCCGACTGGCTCGAGGTGCTCCAGGCCGTCGTCGACGCCGGCGCCGACGCCGTCGAGGTCGGGCTGCCCTTCAGCGACCCGGTGATGGACGGCCC
>DASTHS010000156.1:0-29885 GCA_035718085.1 Acidimicrobiales bacterium
CCCTTCGCGCCGGCCGGCGAGCGCAGCATCGACTACGCCTACCGCAAGGTCCTGAAGCGGGCCCGCCGCCTCATCTACCTGGAGGACCAGTACCTGTGGGCGCCGTTCGTGGCCGATCTGCTCGCCGACGCCCTGAATGACAACCCGGAGCTGCGCCTGATCGCCATCGTGCCCCGCTACCCCGACAAGGAGGGCACGGCCCGGTGGCCCAGCCTGGTGGGCCGTCGCGCCGCGATCGAAGTGTGCAGGGCTGCCGGCGGTGACCGCTTCGCCATCTACGACGTCGAGAACCCTGCCGGGGCGCCGGTGTACGTGCACTCGAAGGTGGTGGTCGTCGACGACGTGTGGGCCATGGTCGGCTCAGACAACTTGAACCGCCGGTCGTGGACCCACGACAGCGAGCTGTCGTGCGCGGTGCTCGACGCCTCCCGCGATCACCGGCAGCCCGTCGACCCGGCTGGCGAAGGCGACGGGGCCCGGGTGTTCGCTCGCGACCTCCGCCTCACGCTGACCGCCGAGCACCTTGAGCGCAGCGACCAGCTGGACGACCTGATCGACCCGGCCGGGGCGTTCGCGGCGATGGCTGCGCATGCCGACGCCCTCGAGCAGTGGCACCGTGGTGGGCGGCGGGGCCTGCGGCCACCAGGGCGGCTGCGCCCCCACGTGCCCGAGAAGCTCCCGCGCCGCCACCGCCTCTGGGCCGTCCCTGTCCACCGCGGCCTCTACGACCCCGACGGCCGCGCCCTACGCGACCGCGTGCGCGGGCGGCCCTGAACGGCGGCCGCCCGCACCGCGCTGGTGAGCGGTTGGTATGGTCGCTGCACATCACCAACGGGAGCCCGCACGAGCGGGCTGAGAGGGCGGCTGCGGCCGTCGACCGTCTGAACCTGACCGGGTCATGCCGGCGTAGGGAGGCAACAGATGCACAGCGTCGACGTCGACTCGGGCACCGCCCCGGCGGGGAGCGGCAAGATCTACCTCAGCGGGTCTCGGCCCGACGTCCGTGCGCCGATGCGCGAGGTGGTGCTCTCGACCGGTGCCAGCGTCGTGCTCTACGACACCAGCGGGCCGGCGACCGACCCCGGCCACGAGCCCGACGTGCGGCGGGGGCTGCCGCCGCTGCGGGACGGCTGGATCGAGCAGCGCGCGGACACCGAGGCCTACGACGGGCGTCCCGTCGTCGCCCGCGACGACGGGCGGGGCGCCGACGGGCGCAACCTCGACGCCGTCTTCGCCGGGAGCGGCAGGCGCCCCCGCCGGGCGGCGGCCGGGCGGCCGGCCACGCAGCTGGCGTACGCCCGTGCCGGCACGGTGACCCCGGAGATGGAGTTCGCCGCCCTGCGCGAGGGCGTGGAGCCGTCGGTCGTGCGCGACGAGGTGGCCGCCGGTCGGGCGGTGCTGCCCGCCAACTGCAACCACCCGGAGCTCGAGCCGATGGTCATCGGGCGGCGGTTCCTGGTGAAGATCAACGCCAACATCGGCAACTCCGCGGTCACCTCGTCGATCGAGGAGGAAGTGGAGAAGATGACGTGGGCCACCCGCTGGGGCGCGGACACGGTGATGGACCTCTCGACGGGACGCAACATCCACACCACGCGGGAGTGGATCATCCGCAACAGCCCGGTGCCGGTCGGCACGGTGCCGATCTACCAGGCGCTCGAGAAGGTCAACGGGAAGGCCGAGGAGCTGAGCTGGGAGGTCTACCGCGACACCGTCGTCGAGCAGTGCGAGCAGGGCGTCGACTACATGACCGTGCACGCCGGGGTGCTGCTGCGGTTCGTGCCGCTCACCGCCCGCCGCAAGACCGGCATCGTCAGCAGGGGCGGGTCGATCATGGCGTCGTGGTGCCTCGCCCACCACCAGGAGAACTTCCTCTACACCCACTTCGACGAGCTCTGCGACATCCTGCGGGCCTACGACGTCACCTACTCCCTCGGTGACGGCCTCCGCCCGGGCAGCATCGCCGACGCCAACGACGAGGCGCAGCTGGCCGAGCTGCGCACCCTCGGCGAGCTCGGCCGGGTGGCGCGGGCACGCGACGTGCAGGTCATGATCGAGGGGCCGGGGCACGTGCCGATGCACCGCATCAAGGAGAACTTCGACCTGCAGGCCGAGCTCTGCGACGACGCTCCCTTCTACACGCTGGGGCCGCTCACCACCGACATCGCCCCCGGCTACGACCACATCACCTCGGCCATCGGTGCGGCGATGATCGCCTGGTACGGCACCGCCATGCTCTGCTACGTCACCCCCAAGGAGCACCTCGGGCTGCCCGACCGCGACGACGTGAAGGCCGGCGTCATCGCGTACAAGATCGCCGCCCACGCCGCCGACCTGGCCAAGGGCCACCCCGGTGCCCAGGCGTGGGACGACGCCCTCTCCGACGCCCGCTTCGACTTCCGGTGGGGCGACCAGTTCGACCTGTCGCTCGACCCCCACACCGCCCGCGCCTTCCACGACGAGACCCTGCCGGCGGCCGGCGCCAAGACCGCCCACTTCTGCTCGATGTGCGGGCCGCACTTCTGCTCGATGCGCATCAGCCGCGACATCCGCGACGCGGACGCCGCCCGGCACCAGGCCGAAGAGGTGCGCGTCGGGCTGGCCCGCAAGGCCGCCGAGTTCACCGCCGGCGGCGGCCGCATCTACCTGCCCGTCGAAGAGGGCTGAGCCGCCGGCCGCCGGCGGCCACCCGCCGAGGCCGCAGGCGGGCTCAGCGGCCGCCGGGGGCGCCGGCGTGGACGAGCTGGCGCAGCGGCCGCCGCTCGGCGATGCGACCGACCAGCGCGACCAGCACCCGCCGGAGGGCCAACCAGCCGACCACGGCGATGGCGGCGCCGATGAGCAGGCCGGCGGTGACGTCCCCCGGGTAGTGCGCGCCGACGTAGACCCTGGCGAAGGCCACGACCAGCGCGAGCACCGTGCCGGCGACGGCCAGCGCCCGGGGGGTCCGACCGCCGTAGTGCGCGATGATCCAGAGGCCGGCCGCTGCTGCGCCGGCGGTCACCGCGTGGTCCGAAGGGAACGAGTAGTCGGCGCTGCGGGCGACGAGCACCTCGACGCCGTGGAGGGTCGCGTACGGGCGGGGACGGGCCACCGCCCGCACGATCAGCTGGTTGAGTCCGACCGCGACCAGGGTGCCGACCGCCGCCCACACCGCAGCAGCGACGGCCCGAGGGGCGTCGGGTTGCGACCGGGCGACCCACCAGCCGGCCAGCACCAGCAAGCCGAAGAGCCCGACCCCGTCGACGGCGAGCACCTTCATGGCGCCGTGGGCCCACGCGGTGTGCACCGCGAAGTTGTTGACGTGCTTGTAGAGCGTGCTGTCCACCGGGAGGAACCTTCCGTCTTGGGGGCGGTGCCAGGCTAGGGGAGGGCGCCCCGACCAGCGGGGCAGCGCCTCTTAGGGTGGTGGCCGTGACGGTCGAGCTGCTGTACGTCGCCGACTGCCCGAACTGGCAGCTGGCGGCGTCACGGCTGGAGGGCGTCGCCCGTCGCCGTGGCCTGCAGGTCGACCATCGGGTGATCACCAGCCAGGACGAGGCCGCCGCCGCCCGGTTCACCGGCTCTCCCACCGTGCTGATCGAAGCGGTCATCGATGGCTGACCTCCCCGGCGCAGCCCCGACCGCCGGGTAGGGGGAGTGGGAGGAAGGGACCGGGCGGCGCGGGCGCTGCTCGCGGGCGTCTGCGCCGTCGCCGCTGGGGGTGTCGCCGGCCTGTTCGTCGTCGGCCGGTCGACCGCGTCGGTGCCGTCCCGCCTGCCGGGCAGCGCGCCGTCGCACGCCGCCAGCGCGCCCCCCGCCACGCCCCCGGCTCCCCAGCCGGGCGCAGCGGGGGCATCGCCGCAGCCCGCCACCCCCAGCGCAGCTGCGCTCGCCGCCGCGCTGGTCACCCCCGACGACCTGGGGGGGTACGTGGTGCGCCGACAGCCAGCGTTGGCGCTGCAGATCCTGACATCGGCGCCCTGCGTGGCTGGCCTCGTCCGGGGCGGCGCGTCGGCCAGCGCCGCCACGGCGCTGATCGGCACCACGGGCCCGGGGCTGCCGACGGTCGTGGAGTGGCTCGGGGCCTTCCCGGGGACGGCGGCCAGGGCCGCCTTCTCCGCCGCGTCCGCCGAGCTGCTCGCGTGTCCCAGCTTCGCCGTGCAGGTCGAAGGCGGCGCGCAGGTGGCGCGGGTGGCCCGGAGCACGGTCGGGCCCTACGACATCGCCTCGGCGGTGGTGCGTGGCACGTTCACCGCCGGCGGCCGCCCACAGCAGCTGGGCGTGGCGGTCGTCCGCTCCCACCAGGTGGTCATGGCGCTCGTCTACGTCGACGGGGTGACGCCCGTGCACCCCACCTTCGGCGACCTGCGCTCGACGCTGGTCACCTGCGCCGGGAAGCTGGCGGCGGCCTGAGCGGTTCGGTAGGAGGGCCGGCGGGGATAGCGTCGACCGGAGGGCCGGGGGGCCCGAGCGGGAGGCCCATGGTGAGCACCGAACCTGCAGACGACCCGATCCCGGGGGGCGAGGTCATCCAGGGCGCCAACCCGTTCGTGGGGATGCGCCCCCGGCACATGGCCGCGGCCGCCGCCCGCTGGGCTGCCGCTGCGGCGGTGCACCCGCTGACGGTGACCGCCGACGCGCTGCGGTGGGGGGCGGAAGAGGCCCGGGTGGCGGCCGGGACCTCGCAGGTGGCCCCCGACCCCAAGGACAAACGGTTCGCCGACCCCGCATGGCGCCACCCGCTGTGGCGACGCGTCGCCCAGTCGTACCTGGTGAGCGGCAAGAGCCTGCTCGGCACCGTCGACTCGCTGGGGCTCGACCCGAAGTCGGCGGCCCGGGCCCGCTTCGCCCTGAGCCAGGTGGTGGAGGCCACCGCCCCGACCAACTCGCTCCTCGGCAACCCGGCCGCCCTCAAGCGGGCCGCCGCCACCCGCGGGCGCTCGCTGGTCGACGGCAGCCGCCACCTGCTCCACGACCTGCGCCGCAACGGCGGCCTCCCGTCGACGGTCGACACCCGCCCGTTCCGGGTGGGCGAGACCGTCGCCGCCACCCGGGGCGAGGTCATCCACCGCAGCCCCCTCTTCGAGCTCATCCAGTACCAACCGCTGACCGGGCGGGTGGCGGCGCGGCCGACCCTGGTGGTCCCCCCGCAGATCAACCGCTTCTACTTCCTCGACCTGGCGCCCGGCCGCAGCTTCGTCGAGCACGCCCTCGGTGCCGGCATCCAGATGTTCGTCATGTCGTGGCGGAACCCCACGCCCGACCACCGCGACTGGGGCATCGACGACTACGTCTCGGCGTGCATCGAAGCCATGGAGGTCGCAGCCGAGATCACCGGCAGCGACTCGGTCAACCTCACCGGCTTCTGCGCCGGCGGCATGACCCAGATCGCCGCCCTGTCGCACCTGGCGGCGACCGGGCGCGACCTGGTCAACGCTGCCACGCTGGCGGTGACGCTGATCGACACCGAGGTGTCGAGCACGTTGACCATGTTCGCCTCCGAGCGCACCATCAGGTCGGCGATCGCCACGTCACGGCGCAAGGGGGTGCTCGACGGGCGGGAGCTGGCCCGGGTGTTCGCCTGGGTCCGGCCCAACGACCTGGTCTGGAACTACTGGGTGTCGAACTACCTGCTCGGCCACAACCCCCCGGCGTTCGACGTGCTGGCCTGGAACGCCGACGCCACCAACCTCCCCGCCGCCCTGCACGCCCAGTTCATGCAGATGTGGCACGACAACGCGTTCATGCGGCCGGGCAGCCTTCAGGTGCTCGGCACCCCCGTCGACCCGGCGATCATCAAGCAGGACACCTACGTGGTCGGCGCGCTCACCGACCACCTGGTGCCGTGGCAGTCGGCCTACCAGGCGACCCAGGTGCTCGGCGGCGACGTGCGGTTCGTGCTCTCCAACAGCGGTCACATCCAGGCGCTCGTCAACCCGCCGGGCAACCCGAAGGCGACCTTCTTCGAGAACCCGGCCAACCCGCCCGACCCGGCCGCCTGGCTCGGCGGCGCCGCCAAGGTGAAGGGCAGCTGGTGGGGTGACTGGTCGAGGTGGACCCTCGAGCGCTCCGGGGAGCAGGTCGACGCCCCGGCCGCACCGGGCGACGAACGCCACCCGCCGATCGTGGCCGCCCCCGGCGTCTACGTTCGCCAGTGAGCCCGTCGACGGCGGCCCGGCCGACCGAGGACCCGACCGACCAGCGCCGCCCAGGGAGGACCCCACCCCATGATGGATGACGAACTCGGCACCTGGATGCTCCTCGAGGGCGCCACCCACGCCGGGCAGAACGAGATCGTCGACCGCCACCCCGACGGCAGCGTCAGCCGGCACGGGTACGGGGCGTTCCTCGACCGGACCCGGCGGCTCATGGCCGCCCTCGACGGCCTGCGCCTCGGGCCCGGCGAACGGGTGGCCACCCTGGCGTGGAACAGCTCCCGTCACCTGGAGGCCTACTTCGCGGTGCCGTGCACCGGCCGGGTGCTGCACACCCTCAACGTGCGCCTCTCGCCCGAGGAGCTGGCCTTCGTCGTCAACGACGCCGACGACCGGGCCATCCTCGTCGACCCGGACTTCGTGCCGCTGCTGGCCCAGGTGCTGCCGTCGACGCCGGGCGTGCGCCACGTGGTGGTGCTCGACGACGCCACCGCCGGCCTCGACGGCGCCGTCGCCTACGAGGAGCTGCTGGCGGCCGCGCCCGGCGGCTACGAACGACGCCAGATCGACGAGCGGTCACCGGCCGGGCTCTGCTACACGTCCGGCACCACAGGGCGCTCGAAGGGCGTCGTCTACTCGCACCGCTCCACCTTCCTGCACGCCCTGGCCTGCTCCTCGATGGCCGGGCTGGCCATCGGGCCCTCCGACGTGGTGCTGCCGCAGGTCCCGATGTTCCACGCCAACGCGTGGGGGATGCCCTACGCCGCGGTGGCGGTGGGCGCCTCGCTGGTGTTCTACGCCGGCGCATTCGCCGCCGACGCCTTCGCCGACCTGCTGCTCGGCGAGCGGGTGACGGTGACCGGGGCCGTGCCCACCGTCTGGATCGGCCTGGCCGACGCCCTGCACGAGCGACCGCGCCCCGAGCACCTCCGCCACATCGTCTGCGGGGGCAGCCAGCCGCCGCGGGCGCTGATCGAGCGGTACGCCCGCGACTTCGGGGTGCCGATCATCCAGGCGTGGGGCATGACCGAGACGTCGCCGCTGGCCAGCATGGCGTGGCCCCAGGCGTGGATGCGTGACCTCGGCGACGACGAGGTCACCGACCGGGCCCGCTGCCAGGCGGGGCTGCCGTTGCCCGGCGTGGCCGTGCGCATCCGCGACGACGCCGGTGCCGAGGTCGCCTTCGACGGCGCGTCGATGGGGGCGCTGCAGGTGCGGGGGCCGTGGGTCACCGACGGCTACCTCCACGGCGCCGGGCCCGAGGCGTTCACCGACGACGGGTGGTTCGACACCGGCGACGTGGCCATCGGGTCCCCCGACGGCTACTTCGTCATCGCCGACCGCACCAAAGACCTCATCAAGTCGGGTGGCGAGTGGATCTCGTCGGTCGACATGGAGGCGGCGATCATGGCCATGCCCGGGGTGGTCGAGGCGGCCGTGGTGGCCATCCCCGACGCCAAGTGGGTCGAGCGGCCGCTGGCGTGCGTGGTCGCCCGGCCGGGGGTCGACGTCAGCAGGGAGGAGGTGCGGGCCCACCTCGAGGCCGCCGGCTTCGCGTCGTGGCAGGTGCCCGATCGGGTCGAGGTGATCGACGAGGTCCCCAAGACGGCGGTGGGCAAGTTCGACAAGAAGGTCCTCCGCTCGCGGTTCTCCTCGTGACCGCGCCCGGGACCACCGAGACGGTGACGGTGCGCGTCGGCCCGGCGCGCCTGCGCGTCCGCACCACCGGGTCCGGGCCGCCGCTGCTGCTCTGCATGGGCATCGGCGGCAACCTCGACATGTGGGAGCCGCTGCTGGCCCACCTCCCCGACCGCCGGCTCATCACCTTCGACTTCCCCGGCACCGGCGGGTCGTCGCTGTCCCCGCTCCCCCCGACGATGGCGGCCAACGCCTTCCTGGTGCGGGCGCTGCTCCGGCGCCTGGAGGTCGACCGGGCCGACGTGCTCGGCTACAGCTGGGGCGGCGTCCTCGCCCAGCACCTCGCCTTCCAGCACCCGTCGGTGGTCCGCCGGCTGGTGCTGGCCGCCACCACCGTCGGCCTCGGAGGCGTGCCCCCCTCCCCGGTCACCGCGGCGCACCTGCTGACCCCTCGTCGCTACTACTCGCGGCGCTACTTCCGCGAGGTGGCGCCATCGCTCTACGGCGGCCGCCACCGGCGTGACCCCGCGATCGTCGAGGCCCACGCCACCCGCCGCCTGGGCAAGCCGCCCAGCCCGGTTGGCTACGCAGCCCAGCTGGCCGCGGTCACCGGCTACTCGACGCTGCCCGGGCTCCGCCGCATCAGCGCCCCCACCTTGGTGCTGGCCGGGGGCGACGACCCGATCGTGCCCGCGGCCAACGCCCGTCTCATGGCCCGCATGATCCGCCGGTCGACCCTCCGGGTGCTGCCCGACGCCGGGCACCTGCTGCTCGTCGACAGCCCCGAGGTGGTCGGGCCCATCATCGAGGGGTTCCTGGCCGGCGCCTGAGGCGGCTCAGCGGCCGCGTCCGCGGCCTTTGACAGCCGAGGTCACCCGCGCGACGGTCGTGGGATGGCGGTCGCGCATCAGCGCCCGGCACCCCCCGGGTACGGCAAGCTCCCGCTGATCACCGTGGCGTTCGTGATGGGGCTGACCACGCTGGCCAGCAACGCACCGTCCCCGCTCTACGTCGTCTACCAGCAGCGCTACCACTTCTCGGCGCTCGTGCTGACCGCGGTCTTCGCCGCCTACGCCGTCGGGGTCATGGTGGCGCTGGTGGGGGTGGGCCGGCTGTCGGACGCCATCGGGCGGCGCAAGGTGCTCGGTCCCGGCCTGGTGCTGCTGGGCTGCAGCGCCGCGTTGTTCATGGCGGCCCGCGGCACCGGCTGGTTGCTCGCCGCCCGGGGCGTGCAGGGGGTGGCGACCGGGGCCATCACCAGCGCCGCCACCGCCGCGCTGGTGGAGCTGGAGCCGAACGGGGACCGCCAGCGCGCCTCCTACCTGAACACGGTGGTGTTCCTCATGGGCGCCGCCACGGGCCCGCTGGCCTTCGGCGTGTGCGCGCAATACCTGCCGTGGCCCACGGTGCTGCCCTTCGCCGCCGAGGCTGCGCTGGTGGCCGTGGCCGTCGTCGGGGTGAGCCGGTTGCCCGAGACCGCACCGGCACGCGCCGAGGTCGGCTGGCGGTTCCAGCGGCCCTCGGTGCCCCGGGCAGTGCTCGCCCCGTTCGTGCTCGCCGTGCTGGCCCTGGCGGTGTGCTGGGGTGTCGGCGCGCTCTTCGCCGCGCTGAGCGCCTCCATCGACGAGGATCTCCTGCACATCCGCAACCACGCGCTCGTGGGCGGCCTGCTGTTCTGCTTCTACGGCGTCGGCGGTCTCTCGCAGCGCCTGCTGCGCCGGCGGACGGCCCGGTGGGCGGTCATGGCCGGCCTGGCGACCGTGGCGGCGGGCATGAGCCTGCTCTACCTCGGCCTGCTGGCAGCCTCGGTGCCGGCGGCCCTCGGCGGTGGCCTCCTCGTGGGGGCGGGGAGCGGCTGCGGCTTCATGGGCAGCCTGGCCCTGGCCAATGCCGTGGCCCCCCCACAGCGACGGGCGGAGCTCATCTCCGCCTGGAACATGGTCGGCTACTTCGCCCTGTCGGCACCCGTCGTCGGCGTGGGCCTGCTGGCGGGCGTCATCGGCCTGCGCAACGCCACGGGCATCTTCGCTGCCGCGGTGGTGGCGATGGCCGTGGCGACCATCGCCGCAGTGCGCGCCGCACCGCACCAGCCTCTCGCCCGGCTGTCTGCTGCGCAGCTCACCGAGCTGGGCCTCGAAGCGCCCGTGGTGGCCAGCGGCACGGTGTGACGCTCCACAGGGGAGCGCGGCACGGGCCGGCTGGGGCAGGGATCGGCCGGATGGTCAGCCTCCGGCGGGCTGCCGAGCGACCGGCGCTGCCGGCGGCCGCAGGGAGTCCGCCATCTGCGCCACCCCGGAGCTGACCAGCCGCTCGATGTCGACCCGGTCGTAGCCGAGCTCCTCGAGCACGGCCAGCGTGTGGGCGCCGAACGTCGGTGCGGGGGTGGGTCTGGGTGGGACCTCGCCGTCAACGAGCACGGGGGGGCGTTCCACCAGCACCAGGTCGTCGGTGCCGGCGACGGGCGTCGCGTGGAGCACCTGGCGGTCACCGACGGCGGGGTCGTCCGCCAGCTCGTGGGGGCGCAGCATCGGCGCGGCCGGCACCCCGGCCTCCTGGAGTGCGGTGGCGACCCGCCGGGCGTCCAGGGTGGCGACGTGCTCGGCGACCGCGGCGTCGAGATCGGCGTCGGGCCCGATGCCCAGGAACGACCGCAGGGCGGCCACCTGGGCGTCGGATCGGGGGTCGACGACGCACCACTGGTCGTTGCCGGCGGCGGGGAACACGACCCTGCGGAGCGCGCCCTCCCCCGGGCGTCCGGGTGGCCGGACCGAGCCGGGGGTGACGGACTCGGCGGCGAGGAGCTCGGCGAGCTGCACGAGGGTGACGTCCGACTGGGCGACGGTGACCCGGGCGCCTCGCCCCGTGCGCAGGCGGTCGAGGGCGCACGCCAGCGCCATCAGGGCGCACACCCGGCCGACGAGGTGGTCGGGGTAGATCGTCACACCGTCGCCGAAGTCCTCGGAGTCGCCGTCGGGCCGCCACAGCCAGGTCAGCCCCGAGCCGGCGCGGACCAACGGCCCGTAGCCCATGGCGGTGCGCCACGGCCCGACGTCACCGAAGGCGTTGGTCTCGACGCAGACGACCGCCGGGTTGATCGACCTGAGGTCGGCCGACGCGATCCCCAGCCGCTCGAGGGTGCCGGGCTTGAAGTTCGACAGCACCACGTCCGCTCTGGCGACCAGCTCGGTGAAGAGGCGCCTGCCCTCGTCGCTCCTCAGGTCGAGCCCGATGCTCTCCTTGCCGAGGTGCCCACGGGCCTGCGCCGGGGTCAGGGTCTCGAACGACCGGCGCATGCCGTCGGGGAACTGCCGGTTCTCCACCCTGATCACCCGGGCGCCCTGCTCGGCGAGCACCATCCCGGCCTGCGGCCCGGCCACGATGACGCCGAGGTCGACCACGGTCAGCCCGGCGAGCGGGCGGGACGGCTCGCCGCCGGTGCCCCCGGCCACCTGCCCGAACGCCTCGTCGGCCGCCGAGGCCGGTCGCGGGACGGTGCGCGCCCCGTCGATCGTGGCCATGCCCTCGGCGGCGACCACCTGCCGGCCCTGCGCCGTGCCGAGGCCGGCGAGGACGCCGACCTCCCGGTAGTGGGCCTCGGTCAGCACGTCGGCGACGGAGAGCACCTTGCAGGCGGGGATCTGGCGCTCCCGGCAGGCGTCGACGACCTCCCGGCAGGTCATGCCGGCGAAGAAGGCGGCCAGGGCGGGCATGACCACGTGGGGGTGGGCGTTGCGCCCCATGTTGGTGCGGAGGTGGTCACCGGCCAGGGCGGCGGGCCGTCCCATCCACTCCAGCAGGCGATCCCACTGCCCGGGGGCCAGGGCGGTCACCCTGACGAACCCGTCCCGGGCGCGGAAGATGGGGTAGACGAAGGCGACGTCGGGGCGTCCGGGGTTGGTGAGGCTGTCCGGCGTGCCCGACCCGGTCATGCCGAACGCCGGGTCGAAGCACACCGCGCCGCACTCGAAGAGCGAGCAGTCGAGCACCGCCCCGCGCCGCGCAGGGCTGCGCAGGGCCCGGTGGAGCTGGGCCACGATGGCGCACGCGATCTGCAGCGCCGCCCCGCGGATGAACACCTCCCCCGGCGGTAGGAGCGGCTCGGCGCCCGGCACCCCCGAGCGCGAGAGGGTGCCGGCCAGGGCGTGGAAGACGGCCTCCGTGCCCGTCCAGCCGCGGCGGCCGCCGGTCAGCCCGAAGTCGCTGATCACGGCGATGACCAGGTGGGGGTGGTCGCGGGCGATCTGGTCGGCAGCAGGCGCTCCGGGCACCGCGCCCGGGCAGACGAGCACGTCGGCCCGTTCGAGGCGCTGGCGCAGCGCCTCGTCGGCCTGCTCCGCCGGCAGGCGGGCGGCGCGCTTGCCTCGCGACTCCAGCAGCTGCAGCAGGGGCCGGGGCGCCGGCCCGGACCACGGGCCGGACACGGCCTCCACGTCGGCCCCCAGATCGACGAACGCCTTTCCCAGCGAGGGCAGGCGCTCGTCGGCCAGGGTGACCACCCGCAGGCCGCGCAACGGCCGGGCAGCCGCCGGCGGCGCCGCCGCCGCGTCGCCCTGCGCACCCTGGAGGTCGCCGACCCGGCCCGGCGCTGCGGTCACAGCTCGCCCCTCACCAGCCGCTCGCGCAGCACGTACTTCTGCACCTTCCCCGACGCGGTCAACGGGAACTCCGTCACGAACGCCCACTGGCGTGGGGTCTTCTGGGGGGCGAGCCGCTCCCGCACGAACGCCCGGAGCTCGGCCTCGCCGACCGAGTCGTGCCCCGCTGCCAGCCGGACGACGGCGGCGAGCTCCTCCCCCCACCGGTCGTCGGGCACCCCCAGCACCGCGACGTCGGCCACAGCCGGATGCGTGAAGAGCAGCTCCTCGATCTCCCGGGGATAGAGGTTCTCGCCGCCGCGGATGACCATGTCCTTCAGTCGGCCCTCGACCCGGAGGTACCCACGAGCGTCCATGGTGCCCAGGTCGCCGGTGTGCAGCCACCCGTCGGCGTCGATGGTCTCGGCGGTGGCCTCGGGCATCTCGAAGTAGCCCAGCATGAGGTTGTAGCCCCGCGAGCAGATCTCGCCGACCTCTCCACAGCGCAGCACCGCGCCGGTGGCCACATCGGCGACCTTCACCTCCTGCTGTGGCTGCGGCTGGCCGATCGTCTCCGCCTTGTCGTCGGGCGTGTCGTCGAGCCGGGTCTGGGTGATCACCGGCGATGCCTCCGTCTGACCGAAGACGATGCCGAAGCGCACCCCGAGGCCGCCCTCGATGCGTCGCACGAGGTCGGCCGGGACCGTCGACCCCCCCGACAGCACCGCCCGCAGCGACGACAGGTCGCGCCCGGAGAAGTCGGGGTGCTCCAACAGGGCGACGAGCATGGTCGGCACCGCGCCCATCACGTCAGCGCCCTCGGTCTCGATCAGCTCCAGCACCAGCGCCGGGTCGAACTGGAGCACGGGGATGTGCGTGGCGCGAGCCCACAGGCAGCCGAGGGCACCCAGCACGCACCCCCCGGTGTGGAACAGCGGCATCGGGTTCAGCCACACCGCCCCGTCACCCACCTCCAATCGGTCCCGGGTGAACCGGGCGTTGTTCACGATCCCGCGGTGATGGAGGTGTGCGCCCTTCGGGAAGCCGGTCGTGCCCGACGTGTACTGGATCTGGGCCGGGTCGTCCGGTCGCAGCGCAGGGAGCGCAGCGGCGGTCGGCCCGGAGCCGACGAAGGCGGGCCAGTCGGCGAACGACAGCACCTCCCGCAGCTCGGGGAGGTGCGGCCGCACCTGCTCGACCGACGCCGCCATCGGGTTGCCGCGGAACTCGGAGGCGGAGAAGACGCCGGCGGCGCGCGACTGGCGCAGCACGTACTCCAGCTCCGACGGCCGGTACGACGGGTTGACCGTCACCAGCACCAGACCGGCCAAGCCGGCCGCCAACTCGAGGATCACCCACTCCGGCAGGTTGGGTGCCCACACCGCCAGCCGCTCACCCGGGGCGAAGCGGGTGAGCAGCGCTCGGGCGGCACGCTCGGACTCGTCGAGCAACTCCGAGTACGTCCACCGCCGGCGGCCCGCCGGGTCGTGCACGCCGGCCACCAGGGCGGTGCGCCCCGGTGCGTCTGCCGCGGCCGCCCGCAGCAGGTCGCCCACGGTCATGTCGATCACCGGTTCGCTCGCATCGAGCGGCCACAGCGACTCGTCCAGCTCCACTGATCCCCCCGATCTGGCAATGACCGAGTGTAGGCGCCTCCGCCGGCGACGGTAACGTTGACGCGGTCGTGTTACCGGCTTAGGGTGGCGCGATGCGGACCTCGGCAGCCCCGCCGCTGCCGTCGACCGTCGACACCAGCAGCGAGCAGTTCCGCCGGAACCGGGCCGACGTCCTCGAACAGCTGGCCGTCATCGACGACCTGCTCGACCGGGCCGATGCCGGGGGCGGCCCGGCGGCCATGGCCCGCATGCGGGCGCGGGGGAAGCTGCCCATCAGGGAGCGCATCGCCGCGGTGCTCGACGCCGACAGCCCCTTCCTCGAGATCAGCCCGCTCGCCGGCTACGGCTCCGACTACGCCATCGGTGGCGGCATGGTCGTCGGGATCGGTGTCATCGCCGGGACCGAGTGCGTGGTCATGGGCAACGACCCGTCCGTGCTCGGCGGCGCCCTGACCCCCTACGCCGCGAAGAAGTGGTCACGGGCCATCGAGCTGGCGCGGGTCAACCGCATCCCCTACGTCAGCTTCGTGGAGTCGGCCGGCGCCGACCTGCGCGTCGAGGCGGACGGCGACAGCACCCGCCGGCGCGTGCAGACGGAGCACTTCGCCGAGAGCGGACGGCCCTTCTACGACCTGATCGAGCTGTCGAAGCTGGGCATCCCGTCGGTGTGCGTCGTGTTCGGCTCGTCGACCGCGGGCGGCGCGTACCAGCCCGGCCTCTCCGATTACACGATCGTGGTGAAGGAGCAGTCGAAGATCTTCCTCGCCGGGCCGCCGCTGGTGCGCATGGCCACCGGCGAGGTCACCGACGACGAGGCGCTCGGCGGCGCCAAGCTGCACGCGGAGGTCTCCGGCCTCGGCGACTACTTCGCCGACGACGAGATGGATGCGCTGCGCATCTGCCGGGAGGTGGTCTCCCACCTCAACTGGCGCAAGCAGGGGCCGGCACCGTCGTTCACCCCCGACCCGCCGGGGCACGACCCCGACGATCTGCTGGGGCTCGTGAGCCGCGACCTCCGCCAGCCCGTCGACGTGCGCGATGTCATCGGGCGCACCGTCGACGGCTCACGCTTCGAGGAGTTCAAGCAGCGGTACGGGCCGACCATGGTGTGCGGGTGGGCGTCGATCCACGGCTACCCCGTCGGCGTCCTCGGCAACAACGGCGTGATCCACCCGGAGGCAGCCGAGAAGGCGACGCACTTCATCCAGCTGTGCAACCAGATCGACGTGCCGCTGGTGTTCCTGCAGAACATCACCGGCTACATGGTGGGGCGTGACTTCGAGGCCGCGGGCATCATCAAGAAGGGCTCGCAGATGCTCAACGCCGTCACCAACTCGACGGTGCCGCACCTCACCGTCACCATCGGGTCGTCGTACGGGGCCGGCACCTACGGGATGTCGGGCCGGGCGTTCGGCAACCGGTTCACCTTCCTGTGGCCCACGGCGAAGATCGCCGTGATGGGACCCAAGCAGATCGCGGGGGTGATGTCCCAGGTGCGCCGGGCCCAGGCGGCGCGCAAGGGCGTCGAGTTCGACGAGGAGGAGGACGCCCGCATCGTGGCCGCCGTGGAGGCGGCGCAGGAGAACGGCTCGCTGGCGCTGGTCGCCAGCGGGGCCATCTCCGACGACGGGATCATCGACCCCCGGGACACCAGGACGGTGCTCGGCCTCTGCCTGTCGGTGGTGCACAACCGGGCCGTCGAGGGGTCGCGCCACTACGGGGTGTTCCGGCTGTGACGGGCCAAGCCGGGCGGAGGGCCATCACGACGCTGCTGGTCGCCAACAGGGGCGAGATCGCCCGCCGGGTGTTCCGCACCGCCCGGGCCATGGGCATCCGCTGCGTCGCCGTCTACGCCGCCGCCGACGCCGACGCGCCGTTCGTCTCGGAGGCCGACGAGGCCATCCGGCTCCCCGGTGGCTACCTCGACGGCCGTGCCGTCGTCGACGCCGCCCGCCGGGCCGGCGCCGACGCCGTGCACCCGGGCTACGGCTTCCTCTCGGAGAACGCCGGCTTCGCCCGTGCCGTCGAGGCCGCCGGCCTGACGTGGGTGGGCCCGGGCGCTGCGGTCATCGAGACGATGGGCGACAAGCTGCGCGCCAAGGCTGCCGCCGTCGAAGCGGGCGTGCCCACACTGCCCAGCGGCGAGGACGCCGGCTTCCCCGTGCTGGTGAAGGCGTCGGCCGGCGGCGGCGGCAAGGGCATGCGCATCGTCGAGTCGGCTGACCAACTCGAGGAGGCGCTCGCCGCCGCCAGGCGGGAGGCAGCGGGAGCCTTCGGCGACGACACGGTGTTCCTCGAGCGGTACGTGCCCCGCTCCCGCCACGTGGAGATCCAGATCCTCGGCGACGCCTACGGCGACCTGATCCACCTGGGGGAGCGGGAGTGCTCGATCCAGCGGCGGCACCAGAAGGTGGTCGAAGAGTCGCCGTCGCCGGTGGTCGACCACGCCATGCGCGCCGCCATGGGCGACGCCGCCCTGCGCCTCGGCCGCGCCATCGGCTACCAGTCGGCCGGCACCGTCGAGTTCCTCGTCGACGAGGAGACGCGCGCCTTCTACTTCCTCGAGGTGAACACCCGCCTGCAGGTCGAGCACCCGGTGACCGAGGCGGTCACCGGCATCGACCTGGTGCGCGAGCAACTGCGGGTGGCGGCCGGGGAACGGCTCGGCCGTGCGCAGGACGACGTCGACTTCCACGGGCACGCCATCGAGGTCCGCCTCTACGCGGAGGATCCCGCTGCAGGGTTCCTCCCGGCGACCGGCACGCTCTGGGCGTTCGAGCCGGCAGCCGAGCCGGCGGTGCGCTGGGACAGCGGCGTCGAGGCCGGTTCGGTCGTCGGTGTGGACTACGACCCGATGCTGGCCAAGGTCGTCGCCCATGCGCCCACCCGGGCGGAGGCCGCCGGGCGGTTGGCGCTGGCGCTCGAGCGGCTGCACCTCGGGGGGGTCACGACCAACCGCGACTTCCTGGCCGCGACGCTGCGCCACCCCGGCTTCCTCGCCGGTGACACCACCACCGACTTCATCGAGCGGCTCGCCCCCGCCCGCCGGCTGGAGGTGACCGACACCGACCTGCGCCACCTCGGCGCGGTGGCGGCGCTGTGGCTGCAAGGCGCCAATCGAGCGACCGCCGACGTGCTCGGGGAGGTGCCGAGCGGGTGGCGCAACGCCCGGCTCCCCGCCCAGCACGTCGAGCTCGACCACGGCGGCCGCCGCGTCGACGTCCGCTACGCCAGCCGGAGGGACGGCTCGTTCGCCGTCGACGACGGCACCGCTCGCGTCCACGGGTGGACGTCGACGTCGATCGACGTCGAGGTCGACGGCCGCAGAGCGCGGCACCGGGTCACCCGCGCCGGTGACCGCCTGCTGGTGCAGGTGCCGGCCGGCACCGTCGAGCTGGCCATCGTGCCCCGCTTCCCCCCGCCCGGCAGCGGGGCCCCAGTCGGCGGCTTCGTCGCCCCGATGCCCGGCGTCGTGCTCGACGTCCGCTGCGCCGTCGGCGACGAGGTGGGGGCAGGGCAGACCCTCGTGGTGCTCGAGGCCATGAAGATGGAGCACCACATGCGCGCTCCGGCGGCCGGCCGGGTGGCAGAGGTCCGCGTCGCCGAGGGCGACCACGTCGAGAACGGCGCCGTGGTGCTGGTCTTCGAACCGAACGAACCGTAGGAGGCCGACGTGGCCGACCCCATCCGCATCGCCAACTGCTCCGGCTTCTACGGTGACCGCCTGTCGGCCGCGAGGGAGATGGTCGAGGGCGGCCCGGTCGACGTGCTCACCGGCGACTGGCTGGCCGAGCTCACCATGCTCATCCTGGCCCGCACGCGGGCCAAGCGACCGGGGGGCGGCTACGCCCGGAGCTTCGTGCAGCAGATGGAGCAGGTGATGGGCACCTGCGTCGACCGGGGGATCAAGGTGGTGTCGAACGCCGGGGGCCTCGACCCCGCCGGCTGCGCCGAAGCGGTGGCCCAGGTGGCGGCGCGGCTCGGGCTGGCCCCGGCGATCGCCTACGTCAGCGGCGACGACCTGTTGCCCCGGCTCGACGAGCTCACCGCGGCGGGCGTCGACCTGGCCCACTTCGAGACCGGCGAGGCCGTCGGTGACACGTCCCGGTTCATCAGCGCCAACGCCTACCTCGGCTGCTGGGGGATCGTGGAAGCCCTCGACAGCGGCGCCGACATCGTGATCACCGGCCGGACCACCGACGCGGCGGTCGTGTGCGGCCCGGCAGCGTGGCACCACCGTTGGGCCCGCGACGACTGGGATGCGCTGGCCGGCGCGGTGGTCGCCGGCCACGTCATCGAGTGCGGCACCCAGGCGACCGGCGGCAACTACTCGTTCTTCACCGAGGTCGCGGGCATGGAGCGCACGGGGTTCCCGTGGGCCGAGGTGGCCGCCGACGGCTCGACGGTCGTGGGCAAGCACGACGGCACCGGCGGCGAGGTGTCGATCGGGACGGTGACGTCGCAGCTGCTCTACGAGATCGGGGGCCCGCACTACCTGGGCCCCGACGTGACGGCCCGGTTCGACACCATCCGCCTCGAGCAGACCGGGGTCGACCGGGTGCGGATCTCCGGGGTGAGAGGCGAGCCGCCGCCGCCGACGCTCAAGGTGGCGATGAACGAGATCGGCGGCTACCGGACCGACCTCGCCGTCGCCCTCACCGGCCTCGACATCGAGGAGAAGGCCGCCCTCGTCGACGCCGCGTTCTGGGCCGCCTGCCCGTTCGGCCCCGGCGACTACGCCAGCGTGACGAGGCGTGTCGTGCGCACCGACAAGGACGACCCGGCGACCAACGAGGAGGCGGTCGCGCTCTGGAAGCTCACGCTGAAAGATCGCGACGAGCGCAAGGTGGGGCGGGCCGTCGCCAACGCCATGGTCGAGTTGGGCCTGGCCACCATCCCCGGGTTCTTCGGGGTGAGTGGCGGCCCAGGGGAGGGCCGCCCCTACGGGGTCTACCGCCCGGCCGTGGTGCCCGCCGACCTGGTGCCGCAGCAGGTCGTGCTGCTCGGAGGGCGGCAGTCGGTGGTCGAGTCGTCGGCCCCGCCGGGGACCGTGGACGTGGCACCGGCGCCCGAGCCGACCGCGTCACCCCCCGGGGGCCCGACCGTGCGGGCGCCGATCGGCCGGGTCGTCGGCGCCCGCTCGGGCGACAAGGGCGGCAACGCCAACCTGGGGGTCTTCGCCCGCACCGACGAGGCGTGGGCGTGGCTCGACGGGTTCCTCACCCTGGCCAAGCTGCGGGAGATGCTGCCGGAGACGGCGGAGCTCGACGTGGAACGCCACCGCCTCCCGGCGATCCGCTCGCTCAACTTCGTCGTGCACGGCCTGCTCCAGGAAGGGGTGGCGGCGTCGACACGGCAGGATGCGCAGGCCAAGAGCCTCGGCGAGTGGCTCCGCGCCCGCCACGCCGACATCCCGGAGGTGCTGCTCTGATGGACTTCGATCTCCCCCCCGACGACGATCCCCGCCGCCTCGCCGTCCGCGAGTGGCTGGCGGCCAACCCGACGCCCACCGGTCGCCAGGTCGCCGAGGCCGGCTACGTCGTGCCGCACTGGCCCGCACCCTGGGGACTCGCCGCCGACCCCATGCACCAGCTGATCATCGACGAGGAGCTGCACCGGGCCGGCATCTCCCGACCGGGTGGCATCGGGATCGGATGGGCGGCGCCCACCATCTTCGTGGCGGGCTCCGAGGAGCAGAAGTCGCGCTACCTCCCCAAGATCTTCAGCGGCGAGGAGCGGTGGTGCCAGCTCTTCAGCGAGCCCGACGCCGGCTCGGACCTCGCTGCCCTCGGCACCCGAGCGGTGCGCGACGGCGACGAGTACGTCGTCAACGGCTCGAAGATCTGGACCAGCGGAGCGCACCACAGCCACTTCGGCATCCTGATCGCCCGCACCGACCCCGACGTCCCGAAGCACAAGGGGATCTCCTACTTCATCGTCCCGATGGACCTCCCCGGCATCACCCTCTCGCCGATCATCGACATGACCACCGCGCATTCGTTCAACCAGGTCTTCTTCGACGACGTGCGCCTCCCGGTGTCGCTGCGCGTCGGCGACGAGGGCGACGGCTGGCGCCTCGCCAAGGTGACGCTCTCCAACGAGCGGGTCATGCTCTCGTCGGCAGGGTCGTTGTGGGGCAGCGGGCCGTCGGCGGCGCAGCTGCTCGACCTCGTCCGGGCAGGCGGCGGGGTGACGGACCCGTTGCTGCGCCAGCGCCTGGCCCGGCTCTACTGCGAGGCGGAGGTGCTCCGGCTGAACCGGCTGCGATCGCTCTCGGCGCGCCTGTCGGGCAAGGCGCCCGGCCCTGAGGCGTCGATCCAGAAGATCATGGCCGACGAGCACGGCCAGCACGTGATGCAGGCGGCCAAGGAGCTCGCCGGGGCGAGCGGGCTCCTGGCAGGGTCGGGGCCCGCCGGGCCGCTCCCGGCCCAGGGGGCGCCCACGGAGGTCAACTTCACCGCCGACCAGTTCCCCGACGTCGACCCGATCTGGCACTACGGGTTCCTGTTCTCCCCCGCCCTGACCCTGGGGGGCGGCACGTTCGCCATCCAGCGCAACATCGTCGGGGAGCTGGTCCTCGGCCTCCCCCGGGAGCCCAACGTGGAGCAGGGCCTCTCGTGGGCCCAGGCCCGCGGCAGGTGAACGTCCTCACCGCCGTGCGGCGGCCGGAGCCCGTGCTCGACCGGGAACGCGAGCGTCGCCTGACCGACCGCCAGCGGGAGCTGCTCGACCAGCTGGGCCGCATGTTCGACGAGGGGTTCGCCGACCTGACGATGGCCGAGATCGCCGGCCGGCTGAACTGCTCGATGCGCACCCTCTACGCGCTGGGCCCGAGCCGCGACCAGCTGGTGCTCATCGTGGTCGACCGCAACCTGTGGCGCATCGGGCGCTGCGCGCAGCGGGCGATCCTGCCGGACATGGCGCCGCTCGAGGCGCTGGCCGCCTACCTGAAGGCGGCTCACGACGCGGTGGCCGAGATGACCCAGGCGTTCGCCCGCGACCTCGAAGCCGTCCCGGCCGCCCAGCGGCTGCAGGACGCCCACACCGAGTACCTGCTCGCCATGACCCGCCAGCTGCTCGACCTCGCCGTGGAACGCGGCGACATCGTGCCGGTCGACACCGCCGCGGCGGCCCGGGTGCTCGGCCGCCTCGGCCGGGACTTCGCCAGGCCCGACGTCATGCCGACGCTCGGCAGCCCGCCGAGAGCGGCGGCCGACACGATGGTCGAGGTCGTGCTCCGCGGCCTCCGAACAGGGGCGTGAATGCACATCTCCGAGCTGGCTGACGAGCTGCGTGCCGAGCAGGAGGCCCTCGACGCCGTCGTGGCCGCCCTCGACGGCCCGGCGTGGCTGACGCCCACCCCGAGCCCGGGCTGGTCGGTGCGCGACCAGATCGGCCACCTGACGTACTTCGACGGCACGGCCGCCCTCGCCATCACCGATCCGGCCGCCTTCGAGCGCTCGAAGGCGGCGCTGCTCGGGTCGGGCGACCCCGATGGGCTGACCCTGCACCGAGACGAGCCGCCCGCCGGCCTGCTCGTGGCGTGGCGGGCCAACCGGCGGGCGCTGGCCCAGGCCGCCGCCGGCCTCGAGGGCAGCGAACGGCTGCCGTGGTACGGCCCGTCGATGGGCGCCAGGTCGTTCCTCACCGCCCGGCTCATGGAGACGTGGGCCCACGGCCAGGACGTCGTCGACGCCGTCGGGGGCGACAGGACGCCGACCGACCGGCTCCGTCACATCGCCCAGCTCGGGTTCATCACCCGGGGCTGGACCTACGCCAACCGGGGTGAGCAGCCCCCGTCCGGCGACGTCCGGCTGGAACTGGTGGCTCCCTCGGGTGAGCTCTGGCGCTACGGGCCCGACGGGGCGGCCGATGTCGTGCGCGGCCCGGCGGAAGACTTCTGCCTCGTCGTGACCCAGCGCCGCCACGTCGACGACACGACGCTCGAGGTCACCGGCCCAGCGGCCCGCGACTGGATGACCAAGGCCCAGGCGTTCGCCGGTGCTGCCACCGACGGGCCACGACCGAGGAGCGCCTAGATGCCCGTGGTCGAGACTGACCTGGACGGGGGCGTGCTCACCATCACCCTGGCCGACGAAGCCAACCGCAACGCCCTCGGCGGCCCGCTCGTCGCCGAGCTCCTCGACGCCTGCGACGCCGCCGACGCCGATCCCTCCATCCGGGTGGTGGTGCTCACCAACCGGGGCACGGTGTTCTGCGCCGGCGCCAACCTGGCCGAGCGGTCGGCCGGCCCGGCGCCCGCGGCCCGCCACCCCCGCGAGCTCTTCGGCCGCTTCCGGCGGTCGCCAAAGCCCTACGTCGGTCGCATCGCCGGGCACTGCGTCGCCGGCGGGATGGGCCTCGCCGCCGCCATGGACGTCTCCATCGCCACCGCGGACGCCAAGTTCGGCTTCACGGAGGTCCGGGTCGGTGTGGCGCCGGCCGTGATCTCGGTGGTGTGCCTGCCCAAGCTGCGCCCCGCCGACGCGCGGGCCGCCTTCCTCCGAGGTCACCGCTTCCCCGCCGCCGAGGCCGCCCGCATGGGCCTGATCAACGCCGCGGTGCCGCCCGACCGCCTCGACGACGAGGTCGATGCCGTCGTCGCCGATCTCCTGGCCGGGAGCCCGGCCGCCATCGCCGCTGCCAAGCAGCTGATCCTGGAGGTGCCAACCATGCCCGTCGACGACGCGTTCACCTGGACCGGTGAGCTGTCGGCCCGCCTCTTCGAGGGCGACGACGCCAAGGAGGGCATGAGCGCCTTCCTCGAGAAGCGGCCGGCCTCATGGGCGGTGACCCGATGAAGACCGCCGTCACCGACATGTTCGGCATCGACGTGCCGATCCTCGCGTTCTCCCACTGCCGTGACGTCGTCGCCGCGGTCACCAAGGCCGGCGGCATGGGCGTGCTCGGCGCGGTCGCCCACACGCCGGAGCAACTCGAGATCGACCTGCAGTGGATCGAGGGCGAGATCGGTGACCGCCCCTACGGCGTCGACCTGATCATCCCGGCCAAGTACGCCGGTGACGACGCCGGAGGCCTCACGCGCGAGCAGATCCGGGGGCTGATCCCACCGCAGCACGTCGAGTTCCTCGAAGACATCCTCCGCCGCTACGACGTTCCCGAACTGCCGGACGACGAGGGGGGAGCGCAGCGGGGCGGGGGCGACGGCGCCATGTTCTCCGCCACCCGGGCCGAGCCGCAGCTGGAGATCGCGCTCGCGCACCGGACCGCGCTGGTCGTCAACGCCCTCGGCCCGCCCACCGAGCACATGGTCGACCGGGTGAAGGCGGAGGGGCGCCGCATCGGGGCGCTGGCGGGCGCCGCCCAGCACGCCGTGCGCCACGTCAACGCCGGGGTCGACCTGGTGGTCGCGCAGGGGTCGGAGGCCGGCGGCCACACGGGCGAGATCGGCACCATGGTGCTGATCCCCGAGATCGTCGACGCCGTCGGCGACGTCCCGGTGCTCGGCGCCGGCGGGATCGGCCGCGGACGTCAGATGGCAGCCGCGATGGCCCTCGGCGCCGCCGGGGTGTGGTGCGGCTCGGTGTGGCTGACCACCGAGGAGGCGGAGACCCACCCGGTGGTGAAGGGCAAGTTCCTGCGGGCGTCGTCGGCCGACACCATCCGGTCGCGGTCGCGCACTGGCAAGCCGGCGCGGCAGCTCAAGTCGGCGTGGACCGACGAGTGGGAGAACCCCGAGACCCCCATGCCCCTCGGCATGCCCATCCAGCCTGCGCTGGTCGACGCCGCCCTCCGCCGCATCGATCGGGCCGCCTACCGCCCGGGTTCGGGGGCGGAGAAGCTGGCCAACTACTTCGTGGGCCAGGTCGTCGGCAGCATGAACGTCTCGAAGCCGGCGGCCCAGGTGGTCTTCGACATGGTCGACGAGTTCATCGATGCCACCCGGGCGCTGGCCGGCCAGCTCGACCAGTGACCTCTGGACGACGGGGCAGACCCCGCGTGTGGGGCTCTCGGAGCAAAGCTGCAGCTGGCGGTCCGTCGCGTGGCCGCCGGGCATGACGGCGTTGACGGTGGCACCGTCGGCGGCGACCGCTGCCGACGGTGCCTCGAGCTCAGTCGTCCTCGACGACGAAGTCCCAGCTGACGAGGGCGGGACCGCCGCCCGGTGACCAGTGCAGGCGCCCCTCACCGGTCGGCATCACCGCCGTCAATCGGAACGTCACCGTGCCGCCCCGGGCGGCGGTCGCCGGCGGGGGCGCCGCACCTTCGACGAGCGACGGCGTGAACGTCCGGCCGAGTTGATCGGTCACGGTGAAGTCCGCGACGTGCACTGGCACGAAGCCCGACGCGTCGGTGAGGGTGACGGTCCAGGTGGCGGTCACCGCCGGCGGCGGAGGGGCCACGAAGGGCGGGACGGCGGGGCCGGTCACCACCGCCTGCACGTGGCCGGCGGCGAGGTCGACGTCGACGGCGATGCCCTGGGCGGCCAGCTGCGGGTGCGATGCCGTCGCGGTCACCACCCGGTCCACCGGCGCCGTCCTCGCCGGCAGGAACGCGGGGAGCGTCCGGTAGCCGAGGGCGGCATGGCGAGGTGACGAGCCGCACGCCGCGAGGCAGGCGGCCAGCACCAAGGTGCCGGCCGCGGCCCGCATGTGCCGGGTGTCAGGGGTGCTGGGCAGGCGCGGTGCGGACGGCATGGGGTGTCCTGACGCTACGGGGCGGCAGGCCGGGCCCCGGGGGCCCGGCCTGCGTTTCGGTCGACTCCTGGCAGCCCAAGGCCGGCCGGTAGCGGGCGGTGCTACTCCGGCTTCGCCGGCGGCAGGGTGGCGCCGTGGGCGTCACCCTCGTGGCGTGGGTGGCCGGGGACGTTGGTGAAGATGTCGGCGCCGAAGGTGCGAAGCCCGGGCTGGGCGGCGAAGCCCAGGTGGCCGAGGCCGTCGAGGCCGGGGGACTTGCCGTGGGCGTCGACGGCGAAGAGATCCTCCATCGTCCGCAGCCAGCTGTAGTGGTTGTAGGCGACGTCGGACACGGTGCCGGGCTTGATGAGGGGGCTGATCAGGACGCTCCCCGTGTCACCGCCACCGGGGGTCTCGATGGTGGAGCTGAACAGTGGGTCGGTCGCAGCGCTCTCGGCCGGGAAGCTGACACTGGTCACGTTCCCGGTCAACGGCTTCACGCCGTTGGTCGTGCAGTCGACCACCTCGAAGCTGCCGACGTAGGCCTTGTCTTTGGGGTTGGTGGCGGGGTCGGCGCCGGCGGGGGCGTTGCTGCTGACGGTGTCGAAGCGGGGACCGGCATCGCTCACCGGGCCCACGCAAGCGTTGGCGGGGACGCCGGCGCCTGCGACCGGCCGGCCGGCGTCAGGGGCGGTGACCGTCGGGTCGGTGACCACGTCGCCGCCGATCCCGCCGCTGACGCCTGTGCTGTCGGTCCGGGCGCCGGGGATGGCGTTGGCCCCGCCGATGACGTACTTGGAGTCGACCGGGTCCCCGGTCAGGCTGGACGGCCGGTCGATGAAGGCGCTGTCGCCCGGGCCCGGGTACACCTGGTTGCCATTGGCGTCTTGCAGCAGCGGGGTGTTCGGCCCGGTCGGCTCGGTGTTGGTGGTGGCGACGCGGCCGCCGGGCAGCACGAAGCTCTCCCCGGCCTGGTCGGACTTGGCGTAGCCGGCCGCGGTGGCCGGCACCGACACGCCGGCGGTGCTGCCCTGGTTGTTGGCGTTGTTGAAGCTGCTGTTGGCGTAGGGCGGGTTGGCCTCATCGAAGGTCACGTCGATCAGACCGCCGTCCTTGAACGCCGCCGACTGCTCGATGAGCGGGACGTAGTACTTGAGGAACAGGTCCGAGGCGTACAGGCCGCCGGTGGAGTTGACCGGCTTGGTGGCCTCCGGGTCGTAGGCCGGCAGGCCGTTCGGGGCGTACACCGGGTTGCCGTTGGCGTCGAAGGCGCCCGACAGGCTGTTGCCGGCGCAGATGGCGTCATGGGCGTCGGAGCAGTTGTCGGGCGTGATCCAGCTGAACGCCGGGGTGGTCGACTCGCGCTGCAGGTCGTGCACCAGGCCGGTGGCCGGGGCATCGAGATTGGCGATCGTCGAGGCTGTGCATGCACCGGTCGTCAGGAGCGACTCGAACCAGGGGAACGGGAAGTGCTTCGGCACGTACTGGTCGGTCGGGTTGGCCCCCCCGGGTTGGGAAGTCCGGCGCCAGCCGGGTTGCCCGGGCCGCCGCAGGCGTTGACGTCGTGGGGCTGGGTCGCCGCGCCGGCGTAGTTGGTGTCGGGGTTGCCCAGGTCCTGGGCGTACCCCTTCCAGCTGACGTTGGCTGCGCTGAGCTGGTTGAACAGGGTCGGCACGCTGGCCGGGTACACGCAGCCGGTGCCGCCGTGGGGACCCTCGTCGGCCCCACCGGTCGCCGTTGCCCGGTTGGCGTACGGGGCTCCCACCTCGGAGAACTGGCCGAAGTCGGTGGTGTTGCCATCCCTCGTGGCGTGGTCACCGACCACGGTGCCCTGGGCGTCGGCGTAGACGGGGCAGTCGTTCTGGTCGGCCGGCAGCGGACCCTGGCCGGAGACCGCCGAGGTGTAGTTGTCGAGGCTGTAGTGGCCGGTGCCGTAGTACTGGGTGAGAAGGGCACCCTGGGAGGGCAGCGTCTTCCACAGGTAGCTGTTGTTGTTCAGGCCGGTGAACGTGGCGTCGTACGACTTGTTCTCGAGGATGATCAGCCAGACGTGCTTGACCGCCCCGACGGGGGTGCCGCTGGAGGTGATCTCGATGCCCGAGGGCGACGCCGAAGCCGACCCGCTGGCGGCCAGGCTGAGGGGGGTCCCGGTGCCGAGGGACGCCGCCAGCCCCACCCCTACGAGCCCGGCCGTCGTCTTGACGCGGAAGCCCTTCTTGCGCAGTGATCTCATGCGGAGAGGTCTACAAGGGGTCGTCGTGCGCTCCCACCACCGGGGGCTGACGCTTGGGTGAACTCTTCGCTCGCCGGTGAACCCCCGGCTGCCGGGAGGCCAACGATCGGTCGCGGCGAGCCGCGGCGGCGTCGTGCGGAGCCCCCGGCGCTGGGTTCCTCCGTCAGGCGAGCTGCGTCACGCAGCCCCGCGGAGCTGCGCGGAGAGCCACTCCTCCATGTCCCGACGGCAGCGTCGGGCGAGGGTGGCCGCAGGCGTGAAGGCGTCGAAGGCGTGGGGCGCTCCGGGGTAGACGTGCAGCTCGGTCGGCACGTCCGCTGCGATGAGCCGTTGGGCGTAGACGATGTCTTCGTCGCAGAAGCCGTCGAGGGTTCCCACGCACACGAACGCCGGCGGCAGACCGGCGAGGTCGGTCGCCCGGCTGGCCGCCGCGTAGGGCGGCACCGCGTCGGTGCCGTAGAGGTCGCCCAGGTAGCACCGCCAGCCGAACGCGTTGTTGCCCGGGTTCCAGATCGGCACCTCTTCCAGCCGGCTCGACACGGTGACCTGACGGTCGTCGACCATCGGGTAGATGAGCAGCTGGAAGGCGAGCGACAGCTCACCGCGGTCGCGAGCCAGCAGGGCCAGCCCGGCGGCGAGGCCCCCGCCGGCGCTCGCCCCCGAGACGCCGATGCGGTCGGGGTCGACCCCGAGCTCTGCGGCGTGGGCGAAGGTCCAGGCCAGTCCGGCGTAGCAGTCGTCGAGCGGGCCTGGGTAGGGGGTTTCCGGCGCCAGCCGGTAGTCGACGGAGACGCCGACGACTCCGAGGTTCCGGCACCAGTGGTCGAAGCGCAGGTCGTCCATCTCGTAGGTGCCGAGCACGTAGCCGCCGCCGTGGATCGAGTAGACGCACGGGAGGAGACCGGTCGCCCCTCTGGGCCGGTGCACCCGCACGGTGACGTTGGGGGCGCCGTCGCGGCCGGGCACCGTGTGGTCGCTGCGTTCGACCGCATCGCTCAGCTCGATGCCAGCGACCAGAGCCGCCCGCTGTGACCGCATCGCCGGCAGGGTGCGCTCGTCGAGCCCCCCACCGGCGATCGGCAGGTCGGCGAGCATGGCGGCGATCTCGGGGTCGGCGGCGCGAGGGCTCATGGGGGGATCGTACGAGCCGGCCGGCCGGGCTCCCGGACGGGTTGGGGCCGACTCGCGGGCCGGTGCCTAGGGATCTCTGATGCCCACGGCGACGGCCTTCCACCGGCGCAGGCGGTCCCTGGGCGGTCTCCGCGCACCTGGCGGCGGCGGACGACCATCCGGAACTCGGGCCTCGGGTCCTGCGGCGTGTTGAAGAGCCCGCTGTGGTTCACCCGCTCGATGATCACCTCGTCGATCTGGATCACGGCGTCCGGCAGCAGGGCCACCTCGAGCTCGTGGGCGTTCACCGACATGCGACTGATGTCGCGCCCGTTGACGAGCTGCATCTCGAAGACCACCTGGTGCGCACCGCTGCACAACCACCCTTTGGCGACCCTCTGCGACTTCGAGGTGCTGGTCAGGTGCCCCCAACGGTGCTGACCGGTGATCGATGTCCGTGGCCAGTCTTCAGTCCTCGCTGGTGGCCATGAAAGTCTCCGCCTCTGGGGCGGTGGTGATGGTCTAGCTGATGGGGCGATGCCCGGTGTTGTGGCGTGCTTGGCGCATGCGGTGTGACTCGCCGTCGGTGATGACGATGGTGGCGTGGTGCAAGAGCCGGTCGAGGAGGCTGACCGCGGTGGTGTGTTCGGGCAGGAACCGGCCCCATTGCTCGAACGGCCAGTGCGAGCCGATGCCCAGTGAGCGGTGTTCGTAGGCGGCAGCGACGAGGCGGAAGAACAGCTCCGCGCCGGTGGTGTCCATGGGGGCGAACCCGATCTCGTCGATGATGATGAGATCGGCGCGCAAGATGGCGGTGATGGCTTTGCCGACGCTGTTGTCGGCCAGGGCGCGGTAGAGGGTCTCGACGAGTTCGGCGGCGGTGAAGTAGCGGACCTTGTAGCCGGCGTCGACCGCTGTGTGGCCGAGCGCGACGAGGAGGTGGCTTTTGCCGGTGCCGGCGGGGCCGACGAGGCAGAGGTTGTCCGCGGCTCGGACCCATTCGAGGCTGGCGAGGTAGTCGATGGTGGCTTGGGGGACCGACGACACGGCGACGTCGAAGCCGTCGAGGGTCTTGGTCACCGGGAACGCTGCGGTCTTGAGCCGGCCTCTGGCGTTGGAGGCGTCTCTGGAGGCGATCTCGGCCTCGACCAGGGCGGCGAGGAGCTGCTCGGGCTTCCAGCGCTGGATGGTGGCGGTGTGGAGCAGCTCGGGGGCGAGGGCCCGGATGGCTGACAGTCGCAGGCGGCGCAGCCCGGCCTCGAGGTCCGCCGTCAGCGGCGCCGCTTTCGTGGCGGTCACGGCTGTGTCCCGATGGCGTAGGCCGACAGCGGCCGGGTGCCGGCAGAGGGCAGGTCGATGATCAACGCCTCGCCCGGCGGGGTAGGCCGGGGCAGCCCGCCAGCGGAGCCGAGGATCGACACCACGTCCGCGGCCCGGAACCGGCCGAACGCGACGGCCCGCTCGAGCGCGGCGATCACCGCCACCCGGCCATGGACCGTCTCGAGGCCGGCGAGGGTCCCAAGATCACGGGCGAGGCCGGTCATGCCCGCCGCCGCGGCACCTTTGATGAACGCCTCGGCTGCGGGGCCGAGCGCGCAGAACGCACGTTCCGCCTGGCTTTTCGGCGCACCGCCCTCGCTGGTGACGGTCTGGGGCCGCCGTAGTGCTCGTCGGTGATCGACGTCTCACCCGGGGCGACCACCAGGTGCTCGGCGACGATCACGCCGTCGCAGACCACGGTGATCACGCCGTCACGGACCCGCAGCTCGACACTGGCGCCGATGTGGTCGTTCGGGACCGAGTAGCGGGCCGAGCCGAACCGCACGCAGGAGAGCCGGTCGACCTTGCGGACCACCACCGTCCCGATCTGCGATCGCAGCGACGGCAACGCCCCCAACAGCGGCGCCTCGGCAGCGAGGCGCTCGGCGGGGACCGCGGCG
>DASTHS010000157.1:0-4284 GCA_035718085.1 Acidimicrobiales bacterium
CTGCCGCGCGCTGGCCATCGCCGTCGACTGCGAGCCGAACTGATCAAGGCCTGGGTCGCCTGGTGCATCACGCTGACCCGGCTGGGCTTTCGCCCTGCAGGCCGACCCCGTAGGCCCGGGGTCGGCGAGGCGTCAACGGCCGCACCATCGCCGAGGTCCGTTGCGCCTCGGTGACCCTCCGCTCCCTCAGCCGACTCACCACTGGTGGGCGCGGGCTTCGTCTCGGTCGCTGGCCAGACGGCCCTCGCCCCCGCCGTCGGCTCGCCACCCTCCTCAGCGCCGGCGTTCCGCCGGCGAGCCCCGGGTGCCCGCCGACACCTGTCCGGTCAGGGCTGGTGGGTGCCGGCGCCGACAGCGGGCTCGCTGGTCGCCCGAGCAATGACAGTGCTGTCGAGCTGCTGCTTGAAGGCCCGCACTGCCCGGCGGCGGGCACGGGACGCCCGCATGCGTTCGAGCAGCTCCCGACGCTGACGGAGCATGCGCAGGGCGACGGCGCCAAGCATCAGGGCGGCGATGACCGCGACCACGACCAGCCACCACGGCAGGAACCGCATGGTCACCGGGGCGGTCGAGAACCGCTGGGCGGCCCCGACTGTCGGCAAGGCGGTCACCACCGCCGCGGCCTGCACATGGCCCCACACCGGGGTGCCCTTCCAGGTGCCGGTGAGGCGCACCTGCTGGCCTGGGTAGAGGTAGTCGGCGGCAGGGGTCATCGTCACCGACGCGGTGGAGCTGGTGCCTTCGGTGTGCACGCGGAGTCGCCCGGTGAACTGGATGCTCTCGTTGCCGGTGTTCCGCACTGTCGTCGTGAATGTCGCCGACCGGGCCGAGGTGTGGTGGGTGAGCGGGCCGAGGGTCACGCCGAGGGTGGGGGTCAGCCCGGTGACGTGGATGCGGACCTGCAAGGCGACGCGGAACTGCACGGCGAGGCCGGTGCCTTTGCTCGGTGCGTTCTGCCCCACCACGGCGCCGCCATAGTCACCGGAGAAGGTGGAGTCCGGTACGGCGACATGGAAGCCGACCGTCGTCTGCCCGTCGGGGGGGAGCGTGACGCTCGCCCTGTCCAGGGTGATCCAGGAGCCCACGCCAGTCACCCGTTGCTGCTGCTGGGTGGGGGCGAAGCCCCCGCCGGCCAGGGCCAGGAGGTCGGCCGGGTACAGGGCAAGCGTGACCGGTGCGGCGGTGAGGTTCTCGACGACGACGGCGTCGTCCAGCGTGGCCCCCGACGGCACCGCGTACGTGAAGTGGCCACCGATCAGCGGAGCGGAGCCAGCTGCGGCCGGGCGCATCGAGAACACGGGCGCCGGGGGGGCGGCTGCAGCCGCCTTGGCGCCAGCCAGCGACAGCGTGGCGATCACTGCCAGCGCGCCGAGGGCCCTGGCGGCCGTGGTCAATCGGGTGGGCACTGGCGTCAGCCGGTGATCGTGTATTGGAGGGTGCAGGTGTAGAGGTAGGGGATCGCAGTGAACGTGGTCCCCGACAGGTTGAGCGAGAGGGTGGGGTCGAGGTTGTAGGTGCCGTCGACACTGAGCGGGTCGGTTGCCAGCGTCGCCGAGCTCGTCGATGCCAGCGTCCGGGCAGACCCGTAGGTCGGGGAGGCCAGCGTGCCGGCCGAAGACGGCGCCGGGAAGGCCCCTGCGGCGGCGGGGTTGGCCGGGGCGGCGGTGCCGGTCGTCAGCGTCACCGTCGGGCTCACGGGGCCGGTGCCGGGGTTGAGGGTGAGGGCGGAGGCCGGGACGATCGCATTCGCCGCATTGAGCGTCGTCGGCAGCCCGGTGGTCGGCGGGAAGCAGTCCGTGGAGGCGACAGAAGCCGTCCAGTCGAATCCGTCGTCCATGCTGTCGATCACTTGCACCTGGCCGAGCGGCAGCGACCCGCTGGCGAGACCCACCGAACCGAGCGACGCCAGCGACGCCGTGATGGTCAACGTGGGACTCGGCGTGAACGTCGCGGTGGAGGTGCTGCCCGTCCCGCTGGTGGTTGCACCGGCGGCGGGGGCGAGGAGGGCGACCGCGGTGCCGCTGGCGGCGACGGTCACGGCGAGCCGGCGAGCGGCGCGGGAGGTGCGGGAAGAGCGCATGAAGTGACCTCGACTGGGGTTGGGTTGAGCTCGACGGAATTTGACCTGACGTTGTCTTCGTCAGGCCGGCGGTCGTGCCGAATAGCCCAGCGGTGTCATTGGGGTGACTAGTCAGGGTGGGCGCCCTGTGCACCCGCAAGAGGGGGTAACTCGGGCGGCAAGGGGGGTGGTCAGGCCTGCGCCCAGGTGCGCCCCGGGGCCTCGGGATGGGCCGTGTGGTAGGCGTCGACCCACTCGTCGACGGTGGCCCACTCGGTGGTCAGCCACGCCAGGCGCCGCTCGTCGTCGTCGCCGTCGGCCGCGCCGACGAGGGGCTCGGCTCTTTCCACGCCGCCGGGCTTGACGCCGCCGGGGTCCACGCCGGCGGCCTCAGCGTCGGGTCGGGCGGCGGGCACCGGGGCGGTGGGCCACACCCGCACGGTCATGGCCGTGGTCAGGGGGAGGGCCTTCCAGACCTCGGCGGGCTGCACCAGGCGGTCGAGGCCGGCGTGGGCGAGCAGCACCACGGGCAGGTCGGGCCGGGCGGCCAGCACGGCCTGCACGCCGGCGGGGCGGGGGGGCAGCACGTTGGCCATCAGGGTGGCGGCGCGCGCCGCCTCCCGGCGGTGCTCGCCGCGGAGGCGGCGGATGGCCCGGCGGCGACGGCGGGGCGTCCAGTTGCCGCCCTCGGGGAAGACCAGCAGCGTGTCGCGCCCCTCGAGGCGCTCGGCGAGCTCGGCCAGGCGCTTCGGGAGGTCGCCGCCGGCACCGTGCCGGGAGGGCAGGAAGCAGGCGTCGAGCCGGTTGAGCAGGATGTCGAGCGCCGGGTCGAGCTGCAGCACCTGCTTGAGCACGATGCGCACGTGGCGGCCGCGGGAGAGCAGCAGCTCCACCAGGGCGAAGCTGTCGCCGGGGCCGCCGTGGCGGGCGAGGGCGAGCAGTGGGCCGTCCCCGTCGAGGGGGTCGAGGGGCCCGTCGACGACGACGGAGAAGCCCACGCAGCGGGTGGCCCAGGCCAGCACCTTCCCCAACACCACCTCGAGCAGCCGGTGGTGGGTGGCCACCCAGTCGAGGCGGGCCCGCTCCCGGCGGCGGGGGTCGCGGCTGTGCAGGCCGGGCAACGCCCGCAGCCACACCCACAGGGCGAGGGGCAGGGCGGCGATCTCCATGACCAGGTAGCCGCAGGCGAACCCGCACACCCGCAGCAGCCGCCGCGGCCGGCTGACCACGGCGGCGAGGGCGCCGAGCAGCGCCCCGGCGGCGAAGACGGCGAGCAGCCCCACCTCGACCGCCAGGAGCAGGGGGGCCAGGGCACGGCGCACCGGGCGGGGCGGCAGCAGCACGGGCCGCCTCTACCCCTGCGGGGGGAAGGGCCCCGCATCGGACACCCGCCCCCCGTGCTCGGAGCCGGTGGCGTCGCCGGCCCGGGGGGCCAGGCGGTCGAGGTAGGTGGCGGTGGCCTCCTGGGCGGCCTGGATCCGCGCCGCCACCTGGGCGGTCGACCGGTAGCGCACGCCGATGCCCGGCGGGGGGCTGCCGGTGGGCAGCACGTGCACGTCGACGCCGGTGGGGAGCCGGGCCATCTCCTCCTCGAAGCTGTGGCGGCGGCTGATCTCGAAGGCGACCTGGGCCACCTCCCACGGCCGGCGGGGGGCGACGAGGCGCTGCTCGAGGCGGCCGACGTGCAGCACGAACACCCGGGCGGCGCCGAGCTCGACGGCGCGCCCGACGGGCACCGAGCGCACCAGGCCGCCGTCGAGGAAGTGCTCGCCGTCGATGCACACCGGCGGCAGCAGGCCGGGCACGGCGCAGCTGGCCAGCACGGCGTCGGCGAGGGGGCCGGAGCTGAAGTAGTGGGCGGCCGCCTTCTCGATCGACGCGGCCACGCACTCGAAGCGCACGGGGAGGTCTTCGATGCGGGCGGCGGGCAGCTGCTCGTCGATCAGGCGGCGCAGCCGGGTGTTGTCGTGGAGGTGGGTGCCGTGGCGGGCCAGGGTGCGCAGCTGGCCGACGACCGAGCCGCCGAAGACGCCGCGGTCGGAGAGGGTGGTCCAGACCTCGGCCATGCGCGTGACGGTCGCCCACTCGGGGGCGCCGGCGAGGAAGGCGCCGTTGAGGGCCCCCACGCTCGACCCGACGACGAGGTCGGGCAGGATGCCCCGCGCCAGCAGGGCCTTGAGCATGCCGACCTCGGCCGAGCCGAGCACCCCGCCGCCGCCGAGCAC
>DASTHS010000158.1:0-4056 GCA_035718085.1 Acidimicrobiales bacterium
ACCCGGGGCAAGCGCTACGCCCTGCCCCACGCCCGGATCCTGATCCACCAGCCCCACGGCGGCGCCGCCGGGCAGGCCACCGACATCGAGATCCAGGCGAAGGAGATCCTGCGCATGCGCGACCTCCTGAACGAGATGCTCGCCCACGACACCGGCCAGAGCGTCGACAAGGTCGCCTCCGACACCGAGCGCGACTTCATCATGAGCGCGACCGAGGCCCAGGCCTACGGCATCATCGACGAGGTCATCAGCACCCGCGACCTCATGGGCGTGCCGCAAGCCGCCGGCGTCGCGTAGAGACCTGGGGGGAACGCACCGTGGCGAAGTTCGGCGAGTCGAGCGACCTGGTCAAGTGCTCCTTCTGCGGCAAGTCGCAGAAGCAGGTCAAGAAGCTGATCGCAGGCCCCGGCGTCTACATCTGCGACGAGTGCATCGACCTGTGCAACGACATCATCGAAGAGGAGCTCTCCGAGAGCTCCGAGGTGCACTTCGAGGAGCTGCCCAAGCCCGCCGAGATCTTCTCGTTCCTGAACGACTACGTCATCGGTCAGGAGCGGGCCAAGAAGATCCTCTCCGTCGCCGTCTACAACCACTACAAGCGGGTGCAGGCCGGCGGCTACGGCGACAGCGAGGTGGAGCTGCAGAAGTCGAACATCCTGCTGCTCGGCCCGACCGGCTGCGGCAAGACCTTCCTGGCGCAGACGCTGGCGCGGATGCTCAACGTGCCCTTCGCCATCGCCGACGCCACCGCCCTCACCGAGGCCGGCTACGTGGGCGAGGACGTCGAGAACATCCTGCTCAAGCTGATCCAGGCCGCTGACTACGACGTCAAGAAGGCCGAGACGGGCATCATCTACATCGACGAGATCGACAAGATCGCCCGCAAGAGCGAGAACCCTTCGATCACGCGCGACGTGTCCGGCGAGGGGGTGCAGCAGGCCCTGCTCAAGATCCTCGAGGGCACCACCGCCTCCGTGCCGCCACAAGGTGGGCGCAAGCACCCCCACCAGGAGTTCATCCAGATCGACACGACGAACATCCTCTTCGTCTGCGGGGGGGCGTTCGCCGGCCTCGACCGGATCATCGAGAACCGTCTCGGCCACCAGGGCATCGGGTTCCGCTCCGACCTGCGCCGCAAGGAGGAGCGCACCGAGGGCGAGCTGCTGGCCTCGGTGCTGCCCGAAGACCTCCTGAAGTTCGGGCTGATCCCCGAGTTCGTCGGCCGCCTGCCCGTCATCGGGGCGGTGTCGAGCCTCGACAAGCCGGCGCTGGTGCGCATCCTGGTCGAGCCCAAGAACGCCCTGGCCAAGCAGTACCGACGGGTCTTCGAGCTCGACAACGTGGAGTTGGTGTTCACCGACGACGCCCTCGAGGCCGTGGCCGAGCAGGCGCTGTTGCGGGGCACCGGGGCCCGCGGGCTGCGGGCCATCCTCGAAGAGGTGCTGCTCGAGGTGATGTACGACCTGCCGAGCCGATCCGACATCAGCCAGTGCCGCATCGACCGCTCCGTGGTGCTCGAGCGGGTCAACCCCACGCTGGTGCCCCGCACGGTCGAGCCGCCGGCCAAGGAGGCCCGCCCCCGGCGTGCCGCCTCCTGACCGCCGCGCCGGACGGCCGGACGGGTAGGGCAGCGTCGATGGAGCTCGGCGACGCGCTGGCGTGGCTCGACCGCCACCAGAACCTCGAGCGGATGCTCGCCGACACCCGGCTCGCCGACGACGTGCGGGATCGGGGCCAGGCGCGCATGCGCCGGCTCATGGAGGTGCTCGGCAACCCGGAGGCAGCCGCCCCGGTGATCCACATCACCGGCACCAACGGCAAGACCTCGACGGCTCGTGCGGTCACCGCGCTCCTCAACGGGCGGGGGTTGACCGTCGGCACCTTCACGAGCCCCCACCTGCAGCGGATCAACGAGCGCATCGCCTTCAACGGCGAGCCGATCGCCGACGGCGAGCTGGCCGAGGTGCTCTCCGACCTCGCCGCGATCGAGGGGATGCTCGACGACCGCCCCACCTGGTTCGAGCTGATGACCGCCGCCGCCCTGCGCTGGTTCGCCGACCGCCCCGTCGACGTGGCGGTCGTCGAGGTGGGCATGGGCGGCCGCTACGACGCCACCAACGTCGTCGACGGCGCGGTCGCCGTGGTCACCAACGTGGGCCTCGATCACGTCGAGTTCCTCGGACCCACCCGGCGCGACATCGCCGGGGAGAAGGCCGGCGTCGCCCGCCCCGACGCGACCCTCGTGCTCGGCGAGCGTGACCCCGACCTCGTCGAGGTGTTCGCCGCCGAGGGGCCCGCCCGACTGTGGCTGGCCGGGCGCGACTACGCGGTCGAGCGCAACGCCATGGCCATCGGCGGGCGCAGCATCGACCTGCGCACCCCCGCTCGCCGCTACCCCGATCTCTTCCTCGACCTGCACGGTCGTCACCAGGCCGACAACTTCGCCGCGGCCGTCGCCGCCGTCGAGGCGTTCTTCGACGCCCCCAGCAGCGAGGAGGTGGTGCGCGTCGCCGCAGGCACCGTCAGCTCGCCCGGCCGCATGGAGGTCGTGGGCCGCTCGCCGCTGGTGGTGCTCGACGGCGCCAAGAACGTGGAGGGCGCCACCACCGCGGCGGCGGCCATCGCCGAGGAGTTCTCGGACCGGCGCTCGACGATCGTGGTCGTCGGCATGCTGGCCGGCAAAGACCCCGCCGAGATGCTGCGCGCCCTCGGCGTCCGCTCGGCGCGCCTGGTGGTCGCCTGCCCGCCGCCGTCGCCGCGCGCCCAGGACCCCGCCCTGCTGGCCGACGCCGCCCGCGCGCTCGGGGTGGCGGCCCGCGTGGAGGGCAGCGTCGACGACGCCCTCGACACCGCCCTGGCCGAGGCCGGGCCCGACGACCTGGTGCTGGTGACCGGCTCGCTCTACGTCGTCGGTGCCGCCCGGGCCCGGTTCGCCGAGGCGCGGCAACTACCCTCCGGCGGGTGAACCGCACGCTCGTCATCTGCAAGCCCGACGCCGTGGAGCGGGGCCTCTCCGGGGAGATCGTCGCCCGCCTCGAGCGCAAAGGCCTGTCGCTGGTGGCCGCCGAGCTGCGCCGGGTCGACGAGCCCACCGCCGAGGAGCACTACGCGGAGCACCGCGGCAAGCCGTTCTACGGGGACCTGATCAGCTTCATCACCCGCAGCCCGGCGCTCGTCGCCGTCTTCGAGGGGCCCGACGACACCTGGCAGATCGTCCGCACCCTGATGGGGGCCACCAACCCGGCCACCGCCGCCCCCGGCACCATCCGTGGCGACCTGGCCACGGTGATGACCGAGAACCTGGTGCACGGCTCCGACAGCGCCGAGTCGGCGGCCCGCGAGATCGCCCTGTGGTTCCCCGCCCTGGCCGGCTGACCCCCCGGTTCGCCCTTCGCGGCCACCTCTGTCACACTCGCCTGGGGCGAGGACCGCAGCCGGCTGCGGGTATGTAGCCTTCTCGCGACCACCCCTCGGGAGGCCCATCCACCATGCCTGACAACTTCTTCACGGGCTTCCTCGGCCGTGACATGGCCGTCGACCTCGGCACCGCCAACACCCTCGTGTACGTGCGCGGCCGGGGCATCGTGCTCAACGAGCCGTCGGTGGTGGCCGTCAACACCAAAGACGACCGGCCCCTCGCCGTCGGCGCCGAGGCCAAGCGCATGATCGGCCGCACGCCGAGCCACATCCAGGCCATCCGGCCGCTGCGCGACGGGGTGATCGCCAACTTCGACATCTGCGAGAAGATGCTCGCCTACTTCATCCGCCGGGTGCACGGCTCGCGCCGCTTCTCGCGGCCGCGCATGGTCATCTGCGTGCCCTCGGGCATCACCGGTGTCGAGCAGCGGGCCGTGCAGGAGGCCGCCGAGTCGGCCGGCGCCAAGAAGCCCGCCTACATCATCGAGGAGCCGATGGCCGCCGCCATCGGCGCCGGCCTGCCGGTGCACGAGCCCACCGGCAACATGGTCGTCGACATCGGGGGCGGCACCACCGAGGTCGCCGTCATCTCCCTCGGTGGCATCGTCACCAGCCAGTCGGTGCGCATCGGCGGCGACG
>DASTHS010000159.1:0-13745 GCA_035718085.1 Acidimicrobiales bacterium
GTCGTGGCTCCTCGCCAGCGGCGCCCTCGAGGCGGTCATCGCCGTCGCCGTGGTCGCCGGCACGCTCGCCGGGCACCGGCGGCTGGTGCGCCGAGTGGCCCGGCCGGTCCAGGCGTTGAGCGAGGCAGTCAGCCGCATCGGCGCCGGCGACCCCGACGTCACGGTGGAGATCGACGGCCCGGCGGAGCTGATGACGCTCGGCGACGACGTCGGCCGCATGGCCGGGCGCATCGCCATCCAGACCGCACTCGCCGCCGAGCAGACCGCCGAGGTCACCCGCCACGCCAGGCGCCTGCAGGTCATCCTCGACGCCGCCCGCGAGGTCGCCGGGTCGCTCAACCTTCGCTACGTGATGAAGAGCGTCGCCGACGCCGCCCTCCGCCTCGAGGCACACCGGGTGCGCATCTGGCTGCTCGACGACGCCGACGGCCGCTCGCTGCACTGCGCCTACGACACCGCCGCCGGCGCCGGCGGCCCGGCGACCGCCGAGGCCGCCGCCCCCACGTCGCTGGTCGGCCGGGCCGCCCGCTACGGGCGGCCGGCCGGCCCGGAACCGTCGGCGGACGGCGGCGGCACCGCCGTGGCCGTGCCGATGATCGTCGGTGGGGCGGTGGTGGGGGCCCTCGAGCACCTGGTCGGGCCGGGGGTGGCGCTCTCGGCCGCCGACCTGGCCGTGGTCGAGGCGCTGGCGGGGCATGCCGCCGGGGCGGTCGCCGCCGCTCGGCTGCACGAGCGCACCGCCGAGCAAGCGGTCACCGACGCGCTCACCGGGCTCCCGAACCGGCGGGCGTTCGACACCGACCTGGCCGCGGAGCTCGACCGGGCCGCCCGCTACCACCGGCCCCTCGCCATGGTGAGCATCGACCTCGACCACTTCAAGGTGCTCAACGACCGCTACGGGCACGCCTACGGCGACCTTGCGCTGCAGCAGGCCGGCACGGCCCTGCGCGAGGCGCTGCGCAGCACCGACCGCCTCTACCGGATCGGCGGCGAAGAGCTCGCCGTGCTGTGCCCGGAGACCTCCGCCGGCCAAGCGGGCGAGCTCGCCGAGCGCTTGCGCGACGCGGTCGAGGCCAGCGCCGGGCCAGGCGCCCCGCAGGTGACCGCCTCGTTCGGCGTGGCCTGCCTACCGGCCCACGCCGCCGACGGCGCCGCCCTGGTGCACGCCGCCGACCGGGCGCTCTATGGCGCGAAGGAAGCTGGCCGCAACCGGGTGGCCGTCGCGACCACCGCCGCCTGATCCGCCGCTCACCGCCCCGCCGGTGCCGGCTCGCGCGGCAGTCCGAGCAGGCGCTCGCCGATGATCGTCTTCTGCACCTGGGTGGTGCCACCGGCGATCTCGCCTGCGACCGCCCCCAGCAACTCGGCGGCGGCGGGCCCGTCGAGCAGGGCGGCGGCCGAGCGGTCGGCGGCGGCGCGCGACGCCGCCACCGTCTGGCGGGCGACCCCCAGCTTCATCAGCGAGGCGGCCGCGGGTCCGAGCCGCTCCTGCTGCGCGCCGAGGGCGGCGAGCGCCCGGCTGGCCGCCCACTGCCCGGCAGCCCGGTCGGCGCCGACCGGCCCCACCGTCGCCGTGGCCAGGTCTGCCGCCATGCCGTCGGCGCGGAGGCGCAGCCGCACCGCCGACGCCCCGATGTGGGTGCGCTCGTGGGTGAGGGTCGACATGGCGACCCTCCACCCGGCGCCTTCCTCACCCAGCAGCCCGGCGGCGGGCAGGTGGACGGCGCCGAAGGCGACCTGGTCGAACTCGGCGGCGCCCGTGATCTGGCGGATGGGCCGCACCTCGACCCCCGGCGCCCGCATGTCGACGAGGAAGAACGACAGGCCGGCGTGGGCGCGCCCCACCGGGTCGGTGCGGGCGAGGCAGATGCCCCAGTCGGCCACGTGGCCGTTGGAGGTCCACACCTTTTCGCCCTCGAGCACCCACCCGTCGCCGGACCGGCGGGCCCGGGTGCGCACGGCGGCGAGGTCACTGCCTGCGTCGGGCTCGGAGAACAGCTGGCACCACAGCCGCTCCCCGGTGCGCAGGGCCGGGAGGTGGGTGGCCCGCTGGTCGTCGGTGCCGTAGGCGAGCAGCGCCTCGGCGGTCAGCACCAGCCCGACCATGTTGAGGAACGGCGGCACCCCGGCCCGTGCGCACTCCTCCAGCCAGGCGGCCGTGTGCCCCGGCGTCAGGCCCTGGCCGCCCCACGCCGGCGGCCAGTGCAACCCGACCAGGCCGGCCCTGGCGAGCGACCGTTGCCACGCCCGTGCCGGCCCGAGCTGCGCCTCGGGCACGATCGCCCCGTAGTCGCCCGGCGCGCCGGCCGAGTGGCGCGCCAACCAGTCGGCCGCCGCCACCCGGAACTGCTCCACGTCGAGGCCGGCCCAGGTGCTCGCCACGGCCGGGAGCCTGGCACAGCGGCCGCAGCACGAGGGCCCGCCAGCGTCACCACACCCGGTAGGGCAGGAACTTCCCGCTGAAGGTGAGCACCACCCGATCGCCCTTCGGGTCGGCGCGCCGTTCCATGTCGAGCTCGAAGTCGATGGCCGACATGATCCCGTCGCCGAAGCGCTCCCGCACCAGTTCGGCGACCGCCGAGCCGTAGACCTGGATCGCCTCCTCCAGGCGGTACACCACCGGCTCCGTTCGGTCGACGGCGGCGGCGCCGCGCACCGGAGGCTCGCACAGGGCGTCAACCACCTCCGGGGCCAGCTCCAGGAGGCCGCCGAGCGATTCGGCCTGGGATGGGTCGAGGGGCTGCTGGCCCAGCACCGCGCTGGTCGACCACACGACGCTGCGGCCGAGGGCCGCGGCGATGTCGTCCCAGCTCAGCCCGGCACGCCTCTTGGCGACCAGTGCGGCGCGCGCCGCCCACAACCGTCCACCTGATGCCGCTGTCTCCATCGGCCGGTTGTAGCACCGAGCGTGCCGTCACCTGCCGCCCCGCCGGTTACGTTCTCGCGAACAGTGCTCGTCGACCTTCGGCGAGTCGACGTGCCGGCACAGCCCCGGCACCGGGGTCGGTGCCGGTGGAACGTGCCCCCGGGGTGACTCGAACACCCGACGCACGGTTTAGGAAACCGACGCTCTATCCTCTGAGCTACGGGGGCGGGAAGCAGGCGAAATGGTCACCCGGAAGTGTCGCCGGGTCGTGGGCCCGGGCGGTCCGTGGCCGGGTGAGGCTACCCGGTGGGCGAGCTCGGACTGGCTCGCCCGGCCACCGGTCGGGATCCCCAGTGTGCGTCGCCCCGGGCGAGCTTGGTGGTTAGCCAGGCGTAGCATCTGCGGGTGGCCACGGTCGACGCCGGACGGGGAGAGCTGGGAGGGGGCCCGGCCCCCATACCCCCGGGACCGGACGGTCGGGCCCGCCGGCGGGGGGTGCTGGCCATCTGCAGCCTCAGCCTGTTCATCGTCAGCCTCGACAACACGATCGTCAACGTTGCGCTCCCGAGCCTGCAGGCGCAGTTCCACGCCTCGGTGTCCGGGCTGCAATGGGTCATCGACGCCTACCTGCTCGTCCTGGCCGCCCTCCTCCTGCTGTCGGGCTCCAGCGGTGACCGCTTCGGGCGGCGCCGCGTCTTCCAGTTGGGTCTGGCGGTGTTCGGCGTCGGGTCGCTGCTCTGCAGCCTGGCGCCGTCGCTCCCCGCCCTGGTCGTGTTCCGGATGCTCCAGGCCGTCGGTGGGTCGATGCTCAACCCCAACTCGTTGTCGATCATCTCCTCGACCTTCACCGACCGCCGGGAGAAGGCCGCCGCCATCGGGATCTGGGGAGGGGTGTCGGGCCTGTCGACCGCCGCCGGCCCCATCGTGGGCGGCCTGCTGATCCAGGCCGTCGACTGGCGGGCGGTGTTCTGGGTCAACATCCCCATCGTGGTCGCCGCCTTCGTGCTGACCCGCCGCTACGTGCCCGAGAGCCGCGCCGAGCGGCCGCGGCCGCTCGACCTCCCCGGTCAGGGCCTGGCGGTGGTCGTGCTGGCTGCGCTGATCTACGGCATCATCGGCGCGCCAGCGCGGGGCTGGACGTCGACGCCCAGCCTGGCGTGCTTCGCCGTCACCGCCGTCGCGCTGGTGGCGTTCCTGCGGGTGGAGGCCCGCCGGGAGCAGCCGCTGCTCGAGTTGCGCTTCTTCCGGAGCCCGCCGTTCTCCGGGGCGACGGCCATCGCCACCCTGGCGTTCCTGGTGCTGGCCGGCTGGCTGTTCCTCAACACCCTCTACCTGCAGGAGGTGCGCGGCGATTCCGCCCTGGTGGCGGGCCTCTCCACGCTGCCGGCCACGCTCATCATCGCCGTGGTGGCGCCGCTCACCGGCCGGGTGGTGGGCCGCAGCGGGGCCCGGGCCCCGCTGGTGGCGTCCGGCCTGTTCCTGGCGGCGGGCACGGCGGTGCTGGTCTTCGACACGCCCACGTCGAGCTACCTGCTGCTGGCCGGCGGCTACCTGCTGCTCGGGTTGGGCTTCGGGCTGGTCAACCCGCCGATCTCCAACACGGCGGTGACGGGCATGCCCCCGGCCCAGGCGGGGACGGCATCGGCGGTCGCCAGCACCGCCCGCCAGGTCGGGAGCGCCCTCGGGGTGGCGATCCTCGGCTCGGTGGTCACCTCGCAGTTCCACCGTCAACTGGCGGACCGGGCGGCGGCCGCACACCTCTCCCCGGCCGGGCGGGCCCACCTCCTGCACGCCCAGCTGGGTGCCGGGGGCATCGGTGGCGGCGGCCCGACCGGGGATGTGCTGCGCTCGGCGTTCACCGCCGCCAGCGACGCCGGCTGGCTGGTCACCACCGGCGCGGGGCTGGCGATCGCGGTGGTGGGGGCCGCCAGCGCCGGGCCGTGGGCCCTGGCGCGGGCCCGCCACGCCCTCGACGAGGTCGATGCCCCAAGCTGACCCCTGTGCCCTCCCGCGCACCCGGTCGTCGGCCGGGTGGAGGCCGCCGGCCGGTGCCTACCGCAGGCGGGCTCCCCAGGAGGTGGTGATCGAGTCGCCGGGCTCCAGCCGGACGAGGTGGTCGCCGCTCTGGAAGGCGTTGGGCGGGCAGGTCATCGGCTCGGTTCCCAGCCCCCGGCGGCGCCGATCCGGCTCGAGCGTGTCGCCGGAGAACAGCTCCACGATCGGGTAGTGCTCGTCGACCCAGATCTCGGCGCTGGCCCCGTCGGTGCCCACCAGGCGGACCCAGGCCCGGCCCCGGTCGTCGCGGGCGAGGTCGGTGAACGGGTAGTCGAGCTCCAGGTCGCCGAGCCGCTTGCCGTGGCGGAAGTCGTACGCCGTGCCCTCGACCGGCTCGCGACCGCGGGGGAGCTGGCGCTCGTCGTCGGTCAGGATGCGGGTGGCGGCGTCGAGGTGCACGGTGCAGTCGTCGATCAGGCCGTCGCCGGGTGAGAGGTAGGGGTGTTGGCCGCTGCCGTAGGGGCAGGGCTGGTCGCCGCGGTTGGTCGCCGTGGTCGCCACGGTGAGGCCGTCGTCGTCGAGGCGGTAGGCCACCTCGACGTCGAGCAGGAACGGGTAGCCCTTCAGCGGGTAGAGGCAGGTGCCCATCACCACCGACGACTCGCCGTGGTCGACCGCCCTCCACGACCGCCAGCGCAGGAACCCGTGGATGGCGTTGCGCTTGTCGGGCTCGGTGAGCGGCACCTGGTAGTCGGTGCCGTCGAAGTGGTAGCGGCCGTCGCCGAGGCGGTTGGGCCACGGGATCAGCGGCGTGCCGTGGGCCCCCGGGCACATGTCGTCGACGCCGTAGGGGTCGAGCACGGCGCGCGCACCCACCGAGTAGGCGCGGATGCCGCCTCCGACCTCGACGATCACCGCCCGCTGCTCGCCGTGGCGGATCTCGAGCTGCTCGCCGGAAGGGGGCGGCATGCGGGTGGGGGCGGCGTCGGTCGGCACGGGGGTGACCTACCCGATGGGCGGCCCGAACTCGTACGGCTCGAGCGACTGCATGGCCTCGTCACGCCAACGGAACCACGCCCGGCCCCCGTAGTAGGCGAGGCTCCCCGGCTCGGCGGCGCCTTCACCGTTGTAGTACGACACGCAGTCGAGCAGCGGGAGGGCCTGCACGTGGGCCTCTCGGCAGTGCCCGGCGTAGGCGGCCTCCGCCTCGGCGGTGACGTCGACGCGGCCGCGTCCGGCGGCGCGCAGCTCCCCGAGCAACCAGGTGACGTAGTCGGTGTGGGCGTCGATGGTCTCGGTGAAGTTGAAGCTGCTGCCGCCCCCCTGGGGGCCGGTCACCACGACCAGGTTCGGGAAGCCGCGGACGTGCAGCCCGAGGAAGGTGCGGGTGCCCTCGTCACGCCACTTGTCGGCCAGCGTGCGGCCACCGACGCCGACGACCATGTTGAACGTCGACGCGGCCATCCACGAGAAGCCGGTCGCGTAGATCAGCACGTCGAGGGGGTACTCGACACCGGCGTGGACCACGCCCCGCTCGCTGATGCGGGTGACGCCCGTCGGTGCGGTGTCGACCAGGTGCACGTGCGGGAGGTTGAACGTCGGCAGGTACTCGTCGTGGAACGTGGGCCGCTTGCACCCGTAGGGGTAGTAGGGCTTGAGCGCCTCGGCGGTGGCGGGGTCGTCGACGACGGCGTCGACCCGGGCGCGGATCTGCTCCATGATCCGGAAGTTCGTGTCGAGCAGCTTGGCCATCAGCTCCTCGGGGGACAGCTCCCGGTCGTGCACCTTGCGGGCCTTGAAGTCGTCGACCCTGCCGGAGAGGTAGTCGTCGTTGGCCTGCAGCGCGGTGCGCCCGGCCGAGATCCGCGAGAAGCGGGCGCGCCGCTCGCGCGCCCACCCCGGCTGGCGCGACCAGGCATCCACCTCCTCGGGGGTGGTGGCCCGCTGGTCGCGCACGTCGATCGTCGAGGGGGTGCGCTGGAACACGAACAGCTCGCCGGCCACCTTCGCCAGCTCGGGGATGGCCTGCACGGCGGTGGCGCCGGTGCCGATGATGCCCACCCGCTTGCCGGCCAGGTCGACGTCGTAGCGCCAACGCGAGGTGTGGAACGACGCACCGGCGAAGGTCTCCATGCCGGTGATGCGGGCCAGCTTCGGGCTGGTCAAGATGCCGTTGGCGAGCACGACGAAGCGGGCGCGCATGGCGTCGCCCCGGTCGGTGCGCACCGTCCAGCGCTGCTCGTCCTCGTGCCACTCGGTGCGCTCGACGGTGGTGTTGAACAGGCAGCGGTCGTAGAACCCGAACCGCTCGGCCATGGCCTGGCAGTAGGCGAAGATCTCGAAGCCCGAGGCGAACTTCATGGAGGGGATGTAGCCCATCTCCTCGAGCAACGGCAGGTAGCTGTACGACTCCACGTCGCAGGCGATGCCCGGGTAGCGGTTCCAATACCAGGTGCCGCCCACGTCGCCGGCCTTCTCGCAGAAGCGCACGTCGGTAAAGCCGGCCTGCGACAGCTTGTGCCACAGCAGCAGGCCGGCGAACCCGGCGCCGACGACCAGCACCTCGCAGTCGTCGTGCAGCGCCGGCCGCTCGACCGGCGGCGCCGAGTGCACGTCCTCGAGGTAGCGGGCCAGGTCGCCCTCCATCGCCGTGTAGTCGGCGGCGCCGCGCCGGGCGTCGGTGTAGGCCCGGTAGCGGTCACGCTCGGCCGCCCCGAAGGCGGCGCCGGCCGGGGCGGCGGGCAGCGCGGTGAGGCGTTCGTCGTCGACGACGCCGTAGCCCCGGCCCTCCACCGGTCGCACGCCGGCGCGGGTCGAGAAGGCCAGCACCCCCGTCGTCGGGTCCCTGCGAACCGCCTCCATGCCGTGAACCCCCCGGTCCGAACCGATGGCGAACGCTACCCGCGGCCGCCCCGACCCGACCTGGCGCGAGCAGGTGCGGGGCGCACCGGCGGCGAACTGCTCAGGTCGTAGCGGGGGCCGCCGGGCCGCCCGAGCAGCCAGGAGCCAGGAACCACATCGTGCCGCCCTCCCCCACCCGCCGCACCGCCGGCACCACCCGCACCACCGGCCGCCTCGTCGCCGCCGCCGCCCTGGCCGCCGTGCCCCTCGCGGTGGCCACCCCGCCGGCCGGGGCCTCCCCGTCCACGCCGGCCTGGGTGCTGGCGAGACCGGTGACGTTCACCACCACGGCGCTCGACTTCGAGGTGACGGTGGGCCCGGCCGGCGGCCCGACGATCACCTGCAACGTCGACGCCGACCTCCGGGTGCCGGTCACCGCCACTGCGGACCACCCGGCGCCGGCGATCCTGACGTCGAACGGCTTCGGCGGGTCGAAGTCCTCCACCGGGGCCACCGCCTCCAACGCCAGCTACGCCGAGCAGTACGCGGGTCAGGGCTACGTCACCCTGTCGTACTCCGGCCTCGGGTTCGGCAAGAGCACCTGCCCGATCGAGCTCGACAGCCCGGCCTACGACGGGGCCGCGGCGCGGGTGCTCGTGGGGTTCCTCGGCGGGGACACCTCGGCGGCGCACACGGCGTTCACCCCGGACCAGTCCGGGGCGACGCCCGGCACGTGGAGCGGGACGGTCACCGCCCCGCCCGTGCTGCTCGACCACTGCGACCACGCCGGCCACTGCGGCGCTGCTGACCCTCACGACCCGCGGGTGGGCATGATCGGCGGCTCGTATGGCGGCGAGAACCAGTTCGCCGCCGCTGCGGTCGACCCCCGCATCGACACGATCGTGCCCCAGATCACCTGGAACGACCTCGTCTACTCGCTGGCCCCCAACAACCAGGGGCCGGGGGGCGCCACCGCGCCGGTGACCCAGTCGGCCGGGACGCCGGGGCTCGAGAAGCTGCAGTGGACGAGCGCCTTCTTCGCCCTCGGCATGGCCCAGGTGGCGATGGGCAACGGCGCCGACACCCCGCTCGTGCCCTACAGCACCGGCCCGCAGCCGCAGACCTGCCCCGACTTCAACCCGCAGGTGTGCGTGGCCAAGGCGACCATCGACGCCACCGGCTACCCCGACCCGGCGACCGTCGACTTCCTGCACACGGCCAGCGCCGGCCAGTACCTCGACGCGATCCACATCCCGGTGTTCCTGTCGCAGGGTGAAGACGACACCCTCTTCACCCTTCGCGAGGCCATCGCCACCTACCAGGCGCTGCGGGCCCAGGGAACGCCGGTGAAGATGCTGTGGCAGCAGTGGGGCCACAGCGGCGGCCCCGCGGCCGGGGAGGCCGATGCCACCACGCCCGTGCCCACCCTCTACGATGACCTCCGCTACTCGGCGTGGTTCGCCCGCTACCTGCGAGGTGACACGAGGGCCGACACCGGCCCTGCGTTCGAGTACCTGGCGCCATGGGTCGCCGACGACGGGAGCGCGACCACCCCGGACGTCGCGCAGTACCTCGGCGCCGACAGCTTCCCGGTCGGATCGCCCTCCACGCTCTACCTCTCGGGTGGCGACGCGACCGGGACGGGGGCGCTCGTCGCCGACCCCGCCGCCGTGCAGGCCGGCGACGCGACGTTCACCGCGACCCCCGCACCGACCAGCACGACCGGCACCGACGGCGTGACCACGACGCCGCCCCAGGTCGATGCGCCCGGCACCTTCGCCGCCTTCACCTCTCCGGCCCTCACGGCCCCCGACTACCTGGTGGGGTCGCCCACCCTCACGGTGCACCTGTCGGCGCCGACCTTCGCCGCCAGCCAGGCCGGCGGCCCGGCCGGCGAGCTGGTGGTCGTCGCCAAGCTGTTCGACGTGGCGCCCGACGGCACCAAGACCCTCGTCTACAACTTGGTCGCACCCACCCGGGTGCTCGACGTGACCGTCCCGGTCACCATCCACCTGCCCGCAGTCGTGCACGAGTTCGCCACCGGTCACGCGCTGCAGCTCGTGCTGGCGAGCGCCGACGCCGCCTACAAGGGCGGTGACGCCGCCGGGCCGGTCAGCATCGTCGACAACCCCACCGCCCCGAACACCTTCGTGCTGCCCCTCACCGACGGCACGGGGCTGAACGGGATCTCGTCGGACGCCCAGCCGCCGGCAGCGACGCCGGAGGTCGGCCTGCCCGCCGCCCTCGCCGTCGCCGGCTTCGGCGGCGGCCTGTGGGTGTTGCGCCGACGGCGCCGGACCGCCTGACGGCCGTCCGAGGCGCTCGACCGCCTGCCCCGACCGCCCGCTCGTGCCTCGCCCGGGGCCGCGGCGAGGGCGCTAGCGGGGCCGGCCCCCCTTCGGCGGGCGGGCCTGCAGCGAGCGCGGCGCGGCGCCGGGCCGGTAGCCGGCGGGGTTCTTCCCGCTCCGGCGCTGCTGGTTGGCGGCCGCCCGGCGCATCTCCCGCCCGACGGGCAGCTCGTCGGCCTGCTGGAGGGCGAGCGCCTCCTCGAAGCGCTGGGCCCGCTCGGCCTTGGGCACCTGGGCCAGGAACCGCTCGAGCTCGGCGAACTCCGGCGGCAGGGGCCGGCCTTTCGCCTTCTGCCGGTCGATGTAGCGCACCAGCCGCTTGGCATAGCGGCGGCGCATGAAGCCGACCTTCAACATCCGCTGCGACGCCCGGGCCCGCAGACCGGGCTTGGCGTCGTCGCCGCCGGGGGCGGCGGGGGCCTTCGAACGGATGCGTGGGCTGCGGGCGGTGGCGGGCCGCACCGGGGCAGCCGGGGCAGCCGGGGCGGGGACGGCCTCGGCGTCACCCCGGCGACGCCGCCTCCGGCGGCCGGCCGCCTCGTCGCCGGTCGCCTCCGCCCCGCCGGCAGCGGGCGGCGCCTGCTTGCGCCCCGTGCTGGCCGCACTGGTGGCGGCGACGTCAGTGGCGGCGCCCGCAGGCCGGGTCTGGCTGCGGCGCTGGGCGGGCTTCGACTTGGCCAACGGGCTCCCCTTCGGGTCTGGCGGTGCGCCCAGTTTCCCACGCGGCCCGCGCCGAGCGGGCGGCCCGCACCCCCGAGGGCCAAGAGGAGCGGGCGACCCGGGCCGTCCGGTCACCGCGCTCAGGTCAGGCGACCGGCGCAGGGCTTCAGAGGGTCAGGCTGGCGGCCACGACCGCCCCCAGCTCACGACAGGCGGCCAGGTCGACGGCGCACGGCGCTCCGACCACCTCGACCACCGGGGCGGCGAGGCGCCACCCGAGACCGGTGGTGATGGTGGTGAGGGCCCGGATCCCGCCGGCCAGGTCACCGTTGCCGTGGAGGTAGGCGCCGAAGGGCCGCCCCCGGGTCTGCTCGAGGCACGGGTAGTAGACGACGTCGAAGAAGTGCTTGACGGCGCCGGCCAGGTAGCCGAGGGTCACCGGCCCGCCGACGACCACGGCATCGGCGCCGAGCACGTCCACCGGCCCCGCCTCGAGCGCGGCGCGCCCGACCACCTCGACGCCCGTGATGGCCGGGTCGCGGGCGCCGTCGAGGGTGGCGAGGTGCATGGCGTGCAAGGCCGGCGACACCGTGTGGTGCACGACGAGCAGGCGCGCCACTACCGGGAGATCTGCAGGGGCAGCACCCGCGGCCCCCGCACCTGCCCGGCCGACCAGCGGACGGCGCCGGGGTCGGCCAGGGCGAAGGTCGGGAACGCCCGCAGCCACACCTCGAGGGCCACGCGCAGCTCCATGCGGGCCAGGTGCGACCCGGCGCAGCGATGGGGGCCGAGCCCGAACGCGGCGTGCCGGTTGCGCTGGCGGTCGATCACCACCTCGTCGGCGCGGTCGAACACCTCGGGGTCGCGGTTGGCGGCGGGGAACGACAGCAGCACCCAGTCCTCCGCCTTCATCGGGCACCCGCGGAACTCGGTGTCCTGCTTGACCAGCCTGGCCATGGTCACCGGGGCGTACACCCGGAGCAGCTCCTCGATGGCGGTGGCCAGCAGCCCCGGTTCGGCGACCAGGCGGTCGCGGTCCGCGGGGGTCTTGGCCAGGTGCCAGAGGGAGGCGCCGATGGCGCTCCAGGTCGTGTCGATGCCGGCGATGAGCAGCAGGGCGATGGTGCGGGCGACCTCGAACACGCTGAGCAGCTCGCCGTCGCGCTCGGTCGCCAGCAGCACGCTGATGAGATCGTCGCGGGGGTGGGCCTGGTGGTCGAGGATGTGGCCCCGGAGGTAGTCGAAGAGCGCCTGGAAGCCCTCGGCGCGCTCCTCGAAGGGCTTGGCCACCCCCTCCAGCACGTGGTGCACGAAGCCCCGGAACAGCTCGGCGTCGGCTTCGGGCAGGCCGAGCATGGTGGCGATCACCCGCACCGGGATGTGCTGGGCGTAGTCGATGGCCCCGTCGACCAGGTCCCGGTCGCCCATGGCGTCGACGAGCGCCTCGCAGTGGGCCCGGGTGGCCGGCTCGAGCTCGGCCACCGCTTGTGGCGAGAAGATCGGCAGCAGCACCCGCCGGGCGTCGTGGTGGTAAGGGGGGTCCGACGAGATGGGCGGGGCGAAGCCGGCGGGGGCCAGCTCCATCGGCGCCCGCCGGTTCGACACCACCACGCTGCGGGACGAGAACCGCTCCGTGTCGTACGCGATGGCGGCCACGTCCGCGTGACGGGTCGGCAACCACACCCCGCCGAACCGGTCGGAGTGGGCCACCGGGCAGCTGCCCCGCAGCTGCTCGAAGATCGGGTACGGGTCGGCGGCCCAGGCGTCGTCGGTGTGGTCGAAGTCGGTGGCCCAGTCGCGCACCGGCGGGTTGCTGCCCATGGAGAGCGCCCTCCTGGCTCGCCCGGCACCCTGCCGGCCGTAGCCGCCCGTGGGTACCCCGACCGGTTCACCGCCGACCGCCCGTCGGCGGCCGTCTCCGCACCCTCGGCTACGCTCCGGCCACTCGTCGCTGCCTGGGGGGACCCGAGTGTTCGCACGTCACATCGCCGCCGCCGACCCGTCGCGCCCGGCGGTCGTCATGGCCGGGTCGGGAGAGGTCGTCAGCTTCGCCGACTACGAGGCCGCCGCCGACCGGGCCGCACACCACCTCCGGTCGCTCGGGGTCGGCGTCGGCGACCACGTGGCCATCCTCAGCGAGAACCAGCCCCGCATGCTGCTCGCCGAGGCGGCGGCGGAGCGGGCCGGGGTCTACTTCACGCTCGTCAACAGCTACCTGTCGCCCGAGGAGGTCGCGTACATCGTCGGCGACTGCACCGCCCGGGTGCTCTACGCCAGCAGCTCGAAGCTGGCGGTGGCCAGGGAGGCCGTGGCGCAGCTCGCCGAGCCGGTGGCGTGCGTGCTGCTCGACGGCGAACCCGACGAGGCCGCCCGGGCCGAGGGCTGGACGCCGTGGGACGACGCCATGGCCGGCCAGCCGGCGGGGCCGATCGCCGACGAGCGCATCGGCGCCCCGATGCTCTATTCGTCGGGCACCACGGGCCGCCCGAAGGGCATCTTCCGCACGGTGCCCGATCAGGCGCCCGGCGAGGCCCTGGCCGGGACGCAGTTCTTGCAGGGCCTGTGGGGCTTCCGTGAGGGCATGGTGTACCTGAACCCGGCGCCGCTCTACCACAGCGCACCGCAGGCGTCGGTCGCCGGCGCCCTCCGCCTCGGGGGCACCGTCGTGGTCATGGAGCGCTTCGACGCCGCCAGCTGGTGCGAGCTGGTGGAGCGCCACCGTGCCACCCACTGCCAGATGGTGCCCACGATGTTCACCCGGTTGCTCAAGCTGCCCGAGGAGGTGCGCTCGGGCACCGACGCGTCATCCCTGGAGGTGGTGGTGCACGCGGCGGCGCCGTGCCCGGTGCCGGTGAAGACGGCGATGATCGAGTGGTTGGGGCCGATCGTGGTCGAGTACTACGCCGCCACGGAAGCCCACGGCTTCACGTTCTGCACCAGCGAGGAGTGGCTCGCCCACCCCGGCACGGTGGGCCGGGCCATCGTGGGCGCCCTCGAGATCCGCGACGAGCACGGGGAGCTGTGCCCGACCGGCG
>DASTHS010000160.1:0-11582 GCA_035718085.1 Acidimicrobiales bacterium
CAACGAGGAGTAGTCGGCAGGGTCGGCCATGCGGAGCACCACCCGCCGCTGCAGGTTGGCACCGAGTGCGACGGGCACTGCCCCGGGCCGGTCGGCAGAGACCACGACGTGCACGCCGACCGCTCGGCCTTCGGCCGCGACAGAGAGGAAGGTCTCGAACCAGCGGCTGTTCTCGTTGCCTTCGTACTGGCTCCTGAAGGCGGCGATGCCGTCCACCAGCAAGATGATCCGGGGCTCGTCGGGTCGCGCGGCTTGCACCCGGTAGTCGCCGATCGTCCCTGCGCCCACCGCGGAGTAGCGGGCCGCCCGCTCGTCGATGGCGGTGCGCAGCATGGTGAGGAGCCGGGTGACACGCTCCCCGTCGCTGCCGGCCACCACCGACCCGACGTGCGGCAGGACCTCGAGCACCTGCAGCCCGCGTGCGGCGAAGTCGAGGGCGTAGACCCAGCAGGGCGACTTCCGTGCCGCGATCCCGCAGGCCACAGCGACCGTGCGCAGCACCGTCGTCTTACCGCTGCCGCTGGTCCCGTAGACGGCCAGGTTCCCGTCGGTGTCCGGGAAGAACCGGGCGACAGGCTGGCGCTGGTGCCCAGGGTCGTCCGCAAGTCCTAGCGTGAGGGCGTCGTCGCGGCGCTCGGATGGCAGTTCCGCCAGCGCCACGAAGCCGGGGAGCTCCGCGAGCCAAGGCCGCCGAGGTGGAGACAGCGAAGCCGACGTGGCAGCAGCGCCGATGCTGGCGACCAGCCGCTTCAGGTCGTTCGGCCCGTCGTGGGCCACGACGGGCCGCTGATCTGCCGGGACCTCCCAATCGAGCGGAGCGTTCCAGCCGAGCGACCGGATGGTCATCGTCGGTGCGGGCGGGCGGTCCGACGTCCATCCTCCGACGTACGCAGCCTGGAACGGCACCAGTGCCTGCGGCCCTGTTCGCGACACGGCGCGCCCGGGGAGCGACGGGTCGAAGGTCGCTGCAACCGGCGAGTTGACCACGTCGAGGCTGTCGGCTGCGTCTGCAACCCGGAGCGCGAGCCGAAGGTTCGTGTTCGCCCGCAGGTTGTCCCGGATCACACCGGCAGGTCGTTGGGTCGCCAGGATGAGGTGGAGGCCGAGCGAGCGGCCCCGCTGGGCGACATCGACCACCCCGTCGACGAACTCGGGCACCTCCTGCACGAGGGCGGCAAATTCGTCGACCACGATCACCAACCTCGGCGGCGTCTCGGGATGGTCGATCCGCTCGAGGGCCACGAGGTCTTTCACATTGCCGCTACGACTGAGCACCTCCTCCCGGAAGCGGAGCTCCGCCCGCAGCGAGCTCAGGGCTCGGCGCACCAGGTGGGGCGTGAGGTCGGTCACAATTCCAACCGAGTGCGGGAGCGCCGTGCACTCGCCGAACGCCGACCCGCCCTTGTAGTCGACGAAGAGAAACGTCACCCGCCTCGGGCTGTAGGCGGACGCGAGGCTGAGCACCCACGACTGCAGCAGTTCGCTCTTGCCCGACCCGGTCGTCCCCCCCACCAGGGCGTGCGGGCCTTGGGCGATGAGGTCGAGTGCGTGCACGCCCTGTGCGCTCCGGCCGAGCACCGCCCGGAGAGCGCTGCCGCGCCGATCGTCGACCTGGCGGCCGGGCAGCGACCTGTTGGCGACCCACCGCTCGACGACTGCCGCGTGGTCGGTGGCGAGCTCCGCCCCGACCAACGACAGCAGCGAAGCCGAGGTCGGGAGGTCGCTCTGGTCGTCGTCGGCGGCGGCCAGGTCGACGACTGGGGCGAGTCGCCGGGCGATCACCTCGGCCGAGGAAAGGTCGGCGCATTCCACCTCGTCGAGGGGCGACGACCCCGCAGCAGAGGTGAGCGTCGGTCGCCCGCCAGCGGTGAGCTCGACGTACGAGGCGCAGGCAGCCGGGAGACGGCTGCGGTCGCCGGCGATCCAGAGGACGTGCAGCCCGCTCGCGACGCCCCGGGTGGCCAGGGCGAGCGACCGTGCCCGTTCGAGCGGTGCGTCGTCTTCTATCACCATGACCGTGACCGGCCGCCCGGGGGCGCCTTCCTCGCGACCAGGGTCAGCAGGCGAGCCCTCCCATCCGGCGACGAGGGCGGCACAGCTCGCCGGTGAAGACGCGAGCAGCGTGTCGATCTCCGACCCACCGCTGTGCGGGAGCCATTTGACCCATTCCCAGTCGGGCGCACTGGCCGTCGACGCACAAACCGCTATGCGCAGTTCGGCTGGCGAGTGGAGCGTCGCCAATTGGAGCACGAGGCTGCGGGCCAGGTCGGTTGCCGCAACCCGGTGCCCTGCGACCCCAACAGTGCCCTCAGCGAGTGACACCGAGAGCGGCACCCCTTCGACGACTGCAGTCGACCTGCGGAGCGCACTGATCTCTGCAGCAGTCTCCTGACTCGTCTTGCCGCCGGTAGTCGTGACCGTGACGAGTGATGTGGTCGTCCCAACCCCGGCGCGGAGCCGGAGCCACTGGCGGCTGCCGGGATGCCGGGACCAGAGCGTGGGGTTGAGGGAGCTCGCCGCCTGCCCGCAGGCCCCGAGGTCGGGGAGGTCGCCCCGCCGCGCTTCGATCTCACGGCCGACGGCCTCCGCACCCTGTGCCTTCAGCGCGTCGACGGCGGACTGCCACGCAGCCAGCTGCTGCCGGTAGGACTTCCGCCCCGACGAGCGCTGCTCGGTGACGTTGGCCACCATCATCAACGGGCTGAGCAGCACGAAGGCGAGCGATGCCGTCGCCTTGGTCGACAGGTACAGCACCAGCCCCATGATCAGCGGGACGACGAGCGGGAACACGGGCATGCGGGTGGCCCGGGCCGGCTCTGGGGCTTCCGGCACCTCCAACTCGACGGCGCAGGGCCCCTGGTCGATCACGGGCGGCCTGTTGAACCCGATCGCTGCGGCGTCTGTGGCCGTGCCGGCCACTACGGCCACGCTGAGCACCGTGTCGCCGATCTGCACGGTGGACCCGGGGCGCACGACGGCCCGGTCGACGGCTTCCCCGGCGACGACGATGCCGTTGGCGGAGCCGAGGTCGACGACCTCGGCGATGTCGCTGATGTGCAGGTGGGCGTGCTGACGCGAGACCATCGGGTCTTGCAGCCGGATGTCGCAGCCGCGGTCACGGCCGATGACGGCGGTTCCCGTGGGGATCGCCCACTCAGTGCCCGCGCCCGGCCCCTCGACGACGCGGACCACCGCAGCCGTCGCTGACCGGTGGGAAGCCCCTCGGCCGGTCTCCGCCCTGGCGATGCCGACGACCTGCCCTGACCGGACGCCGGCGTCACTGATGCGGGCGGAGGGATCGAGGGGTTGATGGTCGGCGGCTCGGACAATGGTCCAGCCCGGTCTCCGCCCGGCGGGGGCCATCGGATCGGCGAGCGCGAGGCGGTCGGCCACGGCCCCGACTGTGGCCTCAGGGTCGACCACGAGCTCGACGTCTGCCGGCGGGCTCCCGCCGCCGCGCTGCAGGGTGACCTTCAGCTTCACCGTCGGCCTCCAGCAGCTCTCGGCGCCCGCAGCAGCGTCACCGGGTTGACCGCCGCCCGCAGGCGGCGGCGCACGGGCAGCCCGGCGACAAGCTCGCGCCGGGCCGCATCGACGAGCTCCCAGAGGCCGGTCACGTGGGCGGGGTCGGGCTCACCGGGGCCGAACACGGCCGAGTCGGCGGCGGTGGCCACCCGGAGCGCGGTCCCGGCCCCGAGCCCGGCCAGCGTCCTCGCCGTCTCGGTGCGGGTGCCTGCGGGCTCGGCCCGGTGGCCGAGGTCGGCTGCGGCGTCGAGCAGCTCCCGCCATGCGCCCGCCACCCGGGCCAGCACCGGCCCCGATCGCTGCCGGCGACGGCGGCGCAGGCCCTTGGCGGCCACGACGAGCAGGCCGAGGGCGACCAGCAGCCCAATGGGCGCCGACACGTCGCGGGCGACGGTGCCGACCCATGCCGGCAGGTGGGCGGCCACCCCGTGGCGGTGCGCCGTGTTGGCGTGCTTGGCGGCGTTGCGGCCGTTCGACGGCGCCGACGACGGCAAGGCGGTGTCGTCGGGCGGGATCACCGTCGACACGACCGGCGGCGAGACGACGGGGGTGGCCGACGCCTGCGGTTGGGGCTGCGGCGGCTCGCGCGACGGTGCGGTGGTCGGGATGAACAGCTTGGGAGCGACACTCACCCAGCCGAGGGGGCTGAGGGCGACTTCCACCCAGGCGTGCACGTCGGCGCCGGTGACCACCCCTCCCGCCGGGACGACCGCGCCGAGCACCACGCGGGCGGGCACCCCGACCGCGTCGCACATCAGCGCCATCGTGGCGGCGAACTGCTCGTCGTCGCCGACGATCTGCTTGCCCACGTCGCCACCCCCGCTGATGAAGCTCACCAGGCGGCCGGTCGAGTGACCGGGGAGCGCGAGCGGCGGCGTCTCGGTGCCGTTGCTGTACCGACCGTCGGTCTTGAGGTGCGCGGCGATGGCGGTGACCCGGGCCCACGCCCCGGTGGCCTGGGCCGTCCAGGTGCTCGCCGTGGCCTGCAGCTCGTGGGGGATGGTTGCCGTCACCTGGTCGCCCGCCGGGCTGGCCGAGGCCAGCTGCGATGGGGTCGGCGCCGGGGGCACGACCGCGTCGAGGTGCACCACCTGCCCGGCGTGGACGCCGGCGACGTCGAGCACCGTGCCGGTGACCTGGTCGACCCGCAGCGGCGAGTGGTCGCTGCTCGCCCCGTCGAGGCTGAGGCCGGTGACGGCGCCGATGCTCGGCACGAACACCCCGCCGAGCTTGGCCACCGTCACCGTCGCATGGACGGCAACGCCCTGAGCGTCGGTGGCGATGCGGGCGCCGACCGACCGGAAGGCGTCGATGGCGGTGGCCCCGGTGGCGTGCGCCGGCGGGGCGGCGAAGCCGAAGGTGGAGCCGTCGTAGGCGTCCATGGTCGCCAGGCGCACCAGGCTGCCGGCGCTGACGCCGTGCACGGTGAACAGATCGGCCGACGACAGGCTGTGGGGCGCCCCGGGGGTGAAGCTCCGGAACGCGACGAGCGGGCTCGACAGCGTGCTCGGGTCGACCGGCGGCACGACGTAGCGGTCGAGCACGACCCGCTGGTGGCCGGGAAGCGCCCCGGCGACGACCTGGCCGAGCAGGGCAGCCGCCACCAGCAGGCCGATCGCCGCTGCGGTCCGGTTGCGCCGGACGCTGGCGCTGCGGGTGACGTCACGTCGGCGCTCGTGGCGCACGGCGACCCAGCCGACGGCGACGACGGAGAAGACGGTGCCCTGGGCCAGCAGCGACACCGGGGTGCGGCCGCCGAAGAGGATGCCGAGGCCCAGCACCGCCGCCGGCACGGCGACCGGGGCGGCGGGCACCCTGGTGCGGGTGGCGAGGCTGCAGCCGACCACCCCGGCGGCCAGCCCGATCAGGTAGGGGAGCACGAGCAGGTCGGCGCTGGCCCCGACGGGCGCAGCGGTGGTGAGCAGCTCCTTCCAGCCGTGCACGCCGGTCGAAGCGAGGGCCCGCAGGGTGGATCCGGTGGGCAGCACCCCGCCGAGGGCGCTGCTGCGGGCGGCAAGGGCACCGCCGAGCAGGAAGAACAGCAGCACGGCGACGAGGCCCTCGGCCACCAGCGGCTGGCGGAGCCGGGCGGCGAGCAGCGACACGGCCACGCCGAGCACCGTGCCGGTCAGGCCGACGGCCAGGAAGGCGGTGCCGCCGTAGACGGCGTGGAAGCCGAGCAGCCCGAGGCCGACCAGCGCGAGGAGGAAGGCGCCGTCGACGAGGTCGCCCGGTGCCGCCCCCAGCCGGACGCCGCGGGCCGGCGGCGCGGCGGTCACGGCGCTCACGAGGGGAGCGCCGATCGGAGGGCCGCGGCCAGGGCGGTCAAGTCGGGGACGGTCAGCATGGGCACGTCGCCGACGGTGGCGATCGACGCCGCCGCCCCCGGGGCCACCCGCAGCACGATGCCGGTCGCCTCGATCGGCAGGCGGGCGGTCGCGGCGCGCAGGGCGGCGCCCGACGCATGTGAGCCGGTGACGACGAGGGCGAGCGACGTGTCGTCGCCGCTGCCGGTCGCCCGGCTGACCAGGGTGGGCAGGTGCCGGGTGCCGGCGCCGAGCACGGCGCGGGCGGTGGCATCGAGCAACGGCGCCGGGCTGCTGGCGCGTGCCGCGTGCCCGCCGGCGTGCACGGCACAGGTCAGCCCGTCACGGGCGGCCCGCACGGCGACCGAGGCGGTGACCTGCATGCCGGTCTCGTACTCGTCGGCGTCGGCCCAGCTGTCGGAGTCGTCATCGACGATCAGGGAGATCGTCGAGCGGCGGGTCTCGAGGAACTGGCGCACGAGCAGGTGCCCGGCCCGGGCGCTGCTGCGCCAGTGCACGTGCCGTCGGTCGTCGCCGGGCACGTACTCGCGGAGGCTGTGGAAGGCCAGGTCGCTGACGGTCACCTGCGCGCTGGTGCGGCCCTCCAGGTCGCGCAGCAGCCCGGAGGCCAGGCTGTCGAGCGGGGCGACGACCGGGTGCACCACCAGCTCGGTGCGGCTCCCCCACGACACCCGGCGGGTGAGCAGGCCGAGGGGGTCGGTGCGCACCGTCACCGACGGGCCGATCGGGATGACCCCCCGGCGCACCGTGGGCAGCACGAAGACCTGTTCGTGCTCGTCGCCGGCGGCCAGCGATCCGACCGAGAAGGCGGTGGTGGCGGTGCCGATCGGGAGCTCCACCTCGACCGGCAGCGAGCGCCGGGTGGCGGCGTTGGTGACCAGCAGCCGACCGGCCGACGGGTCGCCCGCCTGCACCCGGGGCGGGTCGAGGCGCAGGTCGGTGCGCAGCGCCACGCGCCCGACACAGGTGAGCGCGGCACCGGCGAGCACCAGGGCACAGGTGGCGGCGACGACGTCGAGCTCGCGCCACCCCAGCTGCCAGCCGGCCACGAAGGCCGCCACGCCGATCATCGCCACCGACGCGCCCAGCGCCGTCACCGACCCGACGCGTGCCGCCCGCTGCCGCAGGGCGGTCACGGTGCGCCGGGCCGCCGCGACCCCGTCGCCGGCGCCGCGCCGCCCGACCGCCCCTTCCAGTGCCACCGCCACCGTTATCGCCTCACGCCGCCCGCTCGGCGGGGGGCCGCACCTCGGCGAGGATGTCGGCGATCACCGTCTCGATGGCCACGCCGGAGAACTCGGCCTCGTTGTCGAGCAGCAGGCGGTGCGAGAGGATCGGCACCGACAGCTGCTTGATGTCGTCGGGGGTCACGTAGTGGCGGCCCTCCGAGGCCGCCCAGGTCTTGGCGGCCCGCACGTAGGCCAGGCACCCCCGCACCGACAGGCCCAGCTTGAGCTGGCGGTTGCGGCGCGACTCCTCGGCCAGGCGGCTGACGTACGCGAGCACCGAGGTGTCGACGTGCACGCTGTCGGCCGCCGCCGACATGTCGCCCACGGCCTCGGCGGTGATGACCGGCTTGACGTTCGCCGCCCGGTCACGGGTCGACGCCTCGGCCAGCAGCGACACCGTCGACTCGTGGTCGGGGTACCCGATGCTGGTCTTCATGAGGAACCGGTCGAGCTGCGCCTCGGGCAACCGGTAGGTGCCGGCCTGCTCGATCGGGTTCTGGGTGGCGACCACCATGAACGGCCGGCCCACCGAGCGGGTGATGCCGTCGATGCTGACCCGCCCCTCCTCCATCACCTCGAGCAGCGCCGACTGGGTCTTCGGCGACGCCCGGTTGATCTCGTCGGCCAGCACGATGGTGGCGAAGATCGGGCCAGGGTGGAACTCGAAGGCCTTCGCCGCCTGGTCGTAGACGGTGACGCCGGTGACGTCGCTCGGCAGCAGGTCGGGCGTGAACTGGATGCGGCTGTTCGTGCCCTTCACCGTGTGCGCCAGCGACCGCGCCAGCGACGTCTTGCCGGTGCCGGGGAAGTCTTCGAGCAGCAGGTGCCCTTCCGACAGCAGGCACGTGAACGCCAGCCGCACGGCCTGCCGCTTGCCCAGCACCGCCTTCTCGACGTTGCCGACAAGCTTGTCGAATGTTTCGGCGAACCATCTCGCTTGTTCGGGGGTCATTGGCGGGGTCGTGCTCACATTGAGTTCCTCTCCTGATTGGTACACAGCCGGTGTCAACAGTTCGGGACACTCATGTCAGTGTTGACCACATTCGTTGTCGTCCCACCGCCATTAAGGAAAGTGTTGGCTGTGGCGTAATAACCATTGTTCCACGGCGAACTGGCGATGCGATACCAGTAACCATCTGGATTCGATGAGGCGATGGTTGGATCGTAAACCTTGCAGGACACCTGCACGGTCTGCCCAGCAGCTATAGCTGGGCCCGGGCCTGAAGCGTTGTGGTAATCCTGGAAAGTGTTGACGCCGTGATTAGGCGACTCTGTTTCTGAGGAGGTCGACGGAGGTGGACTCGTCGTCGGCGGAGGGCAGGCAGCCGTCGATCCGGTGGCGGTCGCCTGGGTGCTCGACTGGCCGGCCGAGTCGACCGCCGTGACACCCAGCGTGTGCGTCTGGCCGCAGGCGTAGGCCTGCGTCGTCGAGGTGGTCGAGGTCGGGTAGTTCGAGCAGCTGCCGTCGATGCAGACGACGTAGTGGTCGAGGGGCAGGCCCTGGCCGCCGCCACCGCTCCAGCTGTAGGTGATCGAGCCGGTGTTCCCGTTCGTCGCGCTGACCTGCGGCGGGTTCGGCGGCTTGCAGGTGGCTGTCGAGCCGGTGGCGCTGGCCTGACCGCTCTGCTGGCCGACCGTGTCGACGACCGACACGGCGACGGAGTGAGACTGGCTGCAGGCGTAGGTCTGCGTCGTCGAGGTCGACGAGGCCGGGTAGTTCGAGCAGCTCTTGTCGATGCAGACGACGTAGTGGTCGACGGGCCGGCCGTTGCCGCCGCCGCCGCTCCACCCGAAGGTGATCGACCCGCTGTTGCCCATGGTCGCCGTGGCCTGCGGGGGGTTCGGCGGCCCGTAGGGCACCGCCGTCGCCGCCGTCGAGATGCTCGACCACGCCCCGCACTCGCTGTTGTCGTTGCAGGCCCGGGCCTGGAGTGGGTAGCTCTGGCCGTTCACCAGCCCCGAGAGGGTGAAGCTGGCCTGGCTGCCCTGGGCCGGCACCGAGGTCCACGAGCCGGCAAGGCCGGCGCTGACCGCCTGGTAGTCGACCTTGGCGATCGAGGCGCCGTGGGCCGCCGGCACGGTGAAGGTGGCGGTCAGCTGCTGGTTGCCGGCGCTGGCGGCCAGGTCGGTGATCGGGCCCGGCACGCCGTCGGCCTTGACTGGCGGCGCCGACTGGGCGCTCTCGGGAGAGGTCAGGCCCTCCCGGTTGGCCGCAGTGACGGTGTAGGTGTAGTCGGCGCCGTCGTTGGTGAGCGGCCCGAAGGTGGCGCACATGCCGCCGCCGCAGGTCGACACGGCGGTGGTCGACGACTGCTTGGCGCCGGACTTGTACTCGGTGACGGTGTAGGCGGCGCAGGCCTGGGCGTCGTTGCACGGGCTGATGGCGGGGAACGACACCGTGACGGTGGTGGTGGTCTGGTCGAGCGACACCGAGCCGGTGGCCGTCGGGGCCGGCGGGGTGGCGGGCGTCCCGAAGGTGTAGACGGGCGACGACGAGACCGACGGGCCGGCGCCCAGGCTGTTGTGGGGCACCACGGTGAAGGTGTAGGGGCCCACGTCGTTGCTGAGGCCGGTCCAGGCGAAGGAGGTGGCGCTGCCGCCGACGGTCTGCTGCGACGCCCCGCCGGGCGGTGCCGGGTTGACCGACAGCAGGTAGTGGTCGATGGCGACGCCGTTGTCGGGCGCCGCCCCCCAGGTGAGGTCGACCTCCTGGTTCTTCGGCACCGCCTGCACCGCCCCCGGGCTGCCGGGGATCGACTGCGGGCTGAAGCCGGTCGAGGTCACCGGGGCGCCGGGGCCCACCCCGTTCACGGCGACCACGGTGAAGGTGTAGGAGGTGCCGTTGGTGAGGCCGGTCCAGGTGTAGCTGGTGCCGGTCACCGACTGCTGCGAACCTCCCATCGACACGACGTACTTCTGGATCGGCGACCCGTTGGGTTGGGCCGCCCCCCAGCTGAGGGCGACCTGCTGGTTGCCGGGCACCCCGGCGATGGCACCCGGGGCGGAGGGCACGTCGAGCACCTCGAGGGTGACGGTGTCGGTGATGGCCCGCTCGGGCCGGCCGGCGACGTCGGTCACCTGCACGGTGAACGAGACCGTGCCGTGGGTGCCGGTCTGGGGGGTGAAGGTGATGGTCGAGCCGTTGGTCGTGGCGGTGACGCCGCCCTGCTGGGGGGTGACGCCGAGCACGGTGACCGACGGCGACGGCAGCGGGCTGGTGACGTACTGGCGCATGTCGACGGTGACGGCCTTGCCGGTCTGGGCGCCGGGCACGTCGACGGGGGTGGCCGTGGCCGGGGGCACGGAGGTGACGACGACGGGGAACTCCGTGCTGACCGACGTGCCGGCGATGTCCACCTTGAGGGTGCCGGTCTGGTTCGGGTTGGCCGCCGAGCCGGCGGTCACCGTCAGGATGGTGTGCTGGGCGTCGGCCCACCCGGTGGAGACGTCGTTGGGCTGCTGGGCCCAGGTGGCGGTGAACGAGAGGCTGGCGGCCTGCGCCGGGTCGGGGGTCCACACCTGGCAGAAGGTGGTCAGGTCGACCGAGGCCGCCGTGCCGCCCTCGGCGACCGAGATCGGCGTGCTCGGGCAACGCAGCACCGGGGTCGGGGCGCCGACCTGCACCGGCAGGGTGACGTAGGTGGTGTAGGCCCCGGGCTGGTTCGGCGAGGTGCCGTCGGTGACCTGCACGGTGAGTGAACCCGGGCCGCCGTAGCCGCCGATGGCGCTGAGGCTCAGGCTGGTGTAGTCGACGGCGTGCCAGGCCAGGCCGCTGCTCGGCGAGGTGGAGATGCCGTCGGCGGAGGTGAGGCGCACCGACCCCCGGGTGTCGGTGATGTAGTCGGCGAGCGACACGGTGACGCTTCCGGTCGCCGGCACCTGGATGGTGGGCGCCCCGGCCTTCAGGTGCGGGCCGACGTCGACCGCCGGCACGTGGACGACGCCGATGGCCGTCGCCCCGCCCGGGTCTTTGATCTCGTAGCCGATCGTCTGGGGCGCCGGCCCGACGACGACGACGACCTGGTCGCCGTCGATGTGCGCGTTCGGGGAGAACACCGCTACGAGGGTCAGGTCGCCAGGGGTGCCGTCGGGGTCGTAGTCGTTGGCCAGCACCTTGACCGAGACCTCGTTCTGGCCGGCGGGGGGCGCGGTGGCGTAGTCGTCGACCGCCACGGGGGGGATGTCGTAGCCCGGCGGCCCGGCGGTGACCACCACCTGGGCGAGGGAGGGTGCGCCGCGACCGTCGGTGATGCCGTAGGTGAACACCAGCGGCTCGGTGCCGGTCGGGGCGACCACGTCGATCGACGTGCCGTCGACGGTGGCGCCGGCCGGCACCGTGGTGTTGGTGCGGGCGAGGGGCAGGATGGTGACGGCGTCACCGGGCGCGATGATGTCGTTGGCGAGCACGTTGACCGAGACGTGGGCACCCGGGGCGGCGGTCACGGCGTCGCTGACCGCCACGGGGGCCGGCGTGCCCTCGGGGGGGCTGACGGCCACCCGC
>DASTHS010000161.1:0-8196 GCA_035718085.1 Acidimicrobiales bacterium
TTTCAAGATGTCGGCCTGCACCGTGCCGCGCACGGTGCGATAGGTGCGGGCGGCGATCTCGGCGCGCTCCGCGTCACCCGGCGGGCGCCCGTGCTCGGCGGCGAAGCGGTCGACCTGCTGATCGACCGCGGTGGCGAAGAACATGGCGAGGATGGTCGGTGCCGGCCCGTTGATCGTCATCGACACCGACGTCGACGGGTCGCACAGGTCGAAGCCGTCGTAGAGGGCCCGCATGTCGTCGAGGGTGGCGATCGACACGCCCGAGTTGCCGACCTTGCCGTAGATGTCGGGGCGCTCGGCAGGGTCGAAGCCGTAGAGCGTCACCGAGTCGAACGCCGTCGACAGCCGGGTCGCCGGCTGGCCGGAGGCGAGCAGGTGGAAGCGCCGGTTGGTGCGGAAGGCGTCGCCCTCGCCGGCGAACATCCGGGCCGGGTCCTCGCCGTCGCGGCGCAGCGGGAACACCCCGGCGGTGTAGGGGAAGCGCCCGGGCAGGTTCTCGCTGCGCAGGTAGCGGACGAGGTCGCCGTGGTCGGTGGTGCGCGGCAGCGCCACGCGCGGGACGCTCGACCCCGAGAGGCTGGTGCGCCGCAGCGGCACCCCGTCGAGCTCGTCGGCGCTGAAGCGCTCGACGGTGGTCGGCCACTCGGCCAGCTCCCGCGCCGTGGCCGGGTCGAGGTCGGCGGCGGCCGCGTCCCGCAGGGCGCGCACCTCCAGGGCCGCCGGCCCGTCGGGGTCGCCGACTTCGGCGAGTACGGCGTCGAACTGCTGGAGGCGACGGGCGGCGGCGGCCAGCTCCGCCGTGCGACGGTGGTGGTCGCGCACGGTGGTGGCGACCTCCGCCAGGTAGCGGGTGCGCTCGGGGGGCACCACGGCAGCGCCGAGGGTGCTGGTGCGGGTGGTGAGCGGGGCCAGCCGCTGCGGCTCGCCGAGCCCCAGCCGGCGACCCAGCTCCTGGGCGAGGGCGGTGACGCCGTCGTCGTTGAAGCGTGAGGCGACGGTGCCGAAGACGGGGAGGTCGTGGACGGGCACCCCCGGGTGGTCGCCGGTGCGAGCCAACTGCCGGCGCACGTCGCGCAGCGCGTCGGCGCCACCCCGCCGTTCGAACTTGTTGATCGCGACCACGTCGGCGAAGTCGAGCATGTCGATCTTCTCCAGCTGCGACGCCGCCCCGAACTCCGGGGTCATGACGTAGAGCGACACGTCGACGAGGGGGGCGATCGCCGCGTCGCCCTGGCCGATGCCGGGGGTCTCCACGATCACCAGGTCGTAGGCGGCGGCCTTCAGCGCGGCGATGACGTCGGGCAGGCACGACGGCACCTCACTGGCGGCGCCCCGGGTGGCCAGCGACCGGAAGTAGGTGCGGCCCCCGCCCAGCGGGTCGGCGTCGAGGGCGTTCATGCGGATCCGGTCGCCGAGCAGCGCCCCGCCCCCCCGCCGCCTCGTCGGGTCGACCGCCACCACGGCGATGCGCAGCTTGTCGTCGCGGTCGAGGCGGAACCGGCGCAGCAGCTCGTCGGTCAGCGAGCTCTTCCCCGAGCCACCCGTGCCGGTGACCCCGAGCACCCGCGCCGGGGCGGCTGCTGCCGCCGCCCGCACGCGGTCGAGGTCGGCGTCCGCGAGGCGGCCGTCCTCGATGGCCGTGATCAGCCGCGCCAGCTGCCGGGGCCCGGCGGCCACCTCCCCAGCCAGCCCGGCCACCACCTCGAGCGGCCGGTCGCAGGCGGCGACCATGGTGTTGACCATGGCGGCCAGGCCCAGACGCTGGCCGTCCTCGGGCGAGAAGATCCGAGTGACCCCGCGCCGGTGCAGGAGCTCGCGCTCCTCGGCCACGATCACCCCGCCCCCCCCGCCGAAGACGGCGACATCGGGGCGGCCGGCGTCGGCGAGGCGTTCGACCAGGTAGCTGAAGTACTCGACGTGGCCGCCCTGGTAGCTCGACACGGCCACCCCGTCGACGTCCTCTTCCACCGCGGCGGCGACCACCTCGTCGACCGAGCGGTTGTGGCCGAGGTGCACCACCTCGGCCCCCTGGCGCTGCAACAGCCGGCGCATGATGTTGATGGCGGCGTCGTGGCCGTCGAAGAGGCTGGCGGCGGTCACGAAGCGCACCGGGCGCCCGGGGACGTGCAGCTCGTGGTCTGCGCTCACGGGCCGAGCGTAGCGCCGATTGGTTGGACGTCCTAGTAGTTCGGCTCGGCGGTCAGTGGCCGCGGGCGATCCACTCGTCGAGGAACGGTGCCTCGGCGCCGATGGTCGTCGTGTCACCGTGGCCGGTTCGCACCACGGTGGCGGCTGGGAGGGTCAGCAGCCGCGTGCGGATCGACTCGACGATGGTGGGGAAGTCGCTGAAGCTGCGGCCGGTCGCCCCCGGTCCGCCCTGGAAGAGGGTGTCGCCGCTGAAGACGGTGCCGAGGTCGGGCACGTGCAGGCAGACCCCGCCGGGCGAGTGCCCGGGGGTGTGCAGCACGGTCAGGTGGCTGCCGGCGAAGTCGACCACCTGCCCGTCGCCGAGGGCCAGGTCTGGCGAGCGGTCGTGCACCTGCGACCACAACTCGGCGTCGTCGGGGTGCAGCGCAACCGGGGCGTGCAACGCGTCGGCCACCTCGAGCGCCACGTTCACGTGGTCGTTGTGGGCGTGGGTGGCGACGATCATGCGCACCCGCCGACCCCCGACGCCTGCGACGATGGCGGCGGCGTCATGGGCGGCGTCCACCACGACCACCTGCTCGTCGTCGCCGAGCAGCCACACGTTGTTGTCGACGTCGAAGCTCTGGCCGTCGAGGGTGAACACCCCGCTGGTGACGACCCGGTCGATGCGCAGCACTAGAGCACCACGACCGAGCGGAGCACGTCGCCGCGCTGCATGCGGGCGAAGGCCTCTTCGACGCCGTCGATGCGCACCGTCTCGCTCACGAAGCCGTCGAGGTCCAGGCGGCCCTGCAGGTACAGGTCGATCAGCGCGGGGAAGTCCCGGGTGGGCAGGCAGTCGCCGTACCAGGAGCTCTTCAGCGCCCCACCGCGGCCGAACACCTCGATCAGGGGGAGCTCCAAGGCCAGGGTGGGGTCGGGCACACCGACCAGCACCACGGTGCCCGCCAGGTCGCGGGCGAAGAACGCCTGCCGGTAGGTCTCCGGCCGCCCCACCGCGTCGATGACCACGTCGGCGCCGAACCCGCCGGTGAGACCCCTGATGGCCTCGACCGGATCGGTGGCCGACGCATCGACGGTGTGGGTGGCCCCGAAGCGCTCGGCGGCGGCCAGCTTCCGCGGGTCGAGGTCGACGGCGATGATCATGGCCGCCCCGGCGATGCGGGCGCCGGCGATGGCGGCGTCGCCGACGCCGCCGCAGCCGATCACCGCCACGCGGTCGCCGAGGCGCACCCCACCGGTGTGCACGGCGGCCCCGAAGCCCGCCATCACCCCGCAGCCGATCAGGCCGGCCGCTTCGGGGCGGGCGGCAGGGTCGACCTTGACGGCCTGGCCGGCGGCCACGAGCGTCTTGTCGGCGAACGCGCCGATGCCGAGGGCGGGGCTGAGCGGGGTGCCGTCGGCGAGGGTCATCGGTTGGGTGGCGTTGGCGCTGTCGAAGCAGTGGTGGGGCCGGCCCCGCAGGCACGACCGGCACCGCCCGCAGGGTGCCCGCCACGCCAGCACGACGTAGTCGCCGGGCGCTAGGCCCGTGACGTCGTCACCGACCGCCTCGACGACGCCGGCGGCCTCGTGGCCCAGCAGGAACGGGAAGTCGTCGTTGATGGCCCCCTCCCGGTAGTGCAGGTCGGTGTGGCACACCCCGCAGGCGGCCACCCCCACCAGCGCCTCGCCGGGACCGGGGTCGGGCACCAGCACCGTCTCCACCCTGACGGGCTCGCCCCTGCCCCTCGCCACCACACCGCGGACCTCGTGCGCCATGTCCGAACGGTCTACCAGCAGCCCCGGCGTTGGGTGCCGGAGGTCCGGGTACCGTCCGGGCATGCCGATCGAGGGCGACTACGAGCCGAGCAGGTGGGACTGGGTGGCCGAGCAGGTGGCCACCTACGAGCGCACGGGAGGTCGGGAGGCGAACACCCTGCGCGACACCGGCCTGCCCGTGGTGATCGTGACGACCCGCGGCGCGACGTCGGGCAAGGTCCGGAAGTTCGCGCTGATGCGGGTCGAGCACGACGGCGACTACGCCTTGGTGGCGTCGAAGGGCGGCGACCCGAAGCATCCGGCCTGGCACGCCAACCTCAGGGCCGACCCGCACGTGGTGATCCAGGACGGCGCCGAGCCGGCGGACTTCGTGGCAGAGGAAGTCGGGGGTGAGGAGCGAGCTGCCTGGTGGCAGCGGGCGGTGGCCGCCTACCCGCCCTACGCCGAGTACCAGGAGAAGACCGAGCGCCTCATCCCGGTCTGGGTGGCCCGCCGGGCCGGCTGACCGGCGGCTGCCGCCCTCAGAACTCGAGGAGCTGACGGGCGGCGGTCACGATGTCGTCGACCTGGGGGAGGATGGCGCGCTCGAGGGTCGGCTCGTAGGCCACGTGGGTGTCGGTGGCCCCGACCCGTCGCACCGGCGCGTCGAGGTCGGCGAAGCAGTGGTCGGCGACCCACGCGGCCACCTCCGAGCCGAAGCCACCGGTGAGCACGTCTTCGTGCACGACCAGCAGCCGGGCCGTGCGGGCCACCGAGTCGGCCACCAGGTCGCGGTCCCACGGGGCGAGCGTGCGGAGGTCGACGATGCGGGTGCTGACACCCTCGGGGGCGAGCGCGGCCGCCGCCTGGCGGCTCTTCTCGACCGTCGCACCCCACGTCACGATGGTGAGGTCGTCGCCCTCGACCACCACGCGGCCCCGGCCGAGCGGCACCCGGAACCCCGGCGACGGGTACGGGTCGCGCGCGTAGGGCTGACGGAGCAGGTGCTTGTGCTCGAGGAAGAGCACGGGGTCGTCGCACGCGAAGGCGGTGCGCAGCAGGCCGGCGGCGTCGGCGGCGCGCGATGGCATGCACACGATCAGGCCGGGGACGTGGGTGAAGATCGACTCGCCGCACTGCGAGTGCCAGATCGAGCCGCCCGTCAGGTAGCCGCCGATCGGGATGCGCAGCACCATCGGCACGCGGAACTCCCCGTTCGAGCGCCACCGCATGGTGGCCGCCTCGCTCTTGATCTGCTGCATGGCCGGCCAGACGTAGTCGAAGAACTGCACCTCGGGGGCGGGCTTGAGCCCCCGCAGGGCCTGCCCGACCGCCCGGCCGACGATGTTGGCCTCGGCGAGGGGCGTGTTGTAGCAACGGGCCAGCCCGAACCGCCGCTGCAGGCCGGCGGTCGTGCCGAACACCCCGCCCTTGCCCTCCACGTCGGCCAGCACCGCCTCCCGGGCATCGGCGACGTCCTCGCCGAAGACGCGGATGCGTTCGTCGGCCTCCATCTGCTCGGCGAGGGCCCGGCGCACGGCCTCCCCGAAGGCCACCACGTCGCCGGTGCCGTCGTCCGCCGCCTCGGCCGCCGGGTCGGTGGCGGGGAGCGCCCACACGTGCTTGGTGACGGTGGCCGGGTCGGGACGGGGGGCGGCCAGGGCGCGGCGGGCGGCGGCGGCCACCTCTTCCTTCGCCTCGTCGCGCAGGGCGGCGAGCTCGACCTCCGAGAGGACCCCCTCGCGCACCAGCACCGCCTCCAGGCGGGTGATGGGGTCGGACGCCGCCTCCGCGGCGAGCTCGCTGGCCGACCGGTACTTCGACTGCGTGTCGGCAGCCGAGTGCGAGTACGGCCGGGTCACCCGGGCGTGCACCAAGGCGGGACCCACCCCGGCGCGCACGGCGCCGACGATGTCGGGGGCGGCGGACCGCACGGCGAAGTAGTCGGTGCCGTCGAGCACGTGCACCTGCAAACCCCGAAAGCCGACCACCAGCTCGCTGATCGGGGCGGGTGACTGCTCGTCGCTCGGCACGGAGATGGCGAAGCCGTTGTCGGCCACCAGGTAGAGCACCGGCAGGTGCAGGGTGCAGGCGGTGTTCAGGCTCTCCCAGAACTCGCCCTCCGAGGTGGCGCCCTCGCCGAGGGACACGTAGGTGAGCTCGTCGCCGTGGGCGCTGCACCCGGGGAGCTCGCGGCGGGAGATGTAGCGGGCGGCCTCTGCGCAGCCGACCGCCGGGAGGCACTGGCTCCCCGTCGGGCTCGACTGGCTCACCACGTTGCTCGGCCGGTGTCCCCAGTGGCAGGGCATTTGGCGGCCGCCGGACGCAGGGTCGTCGGCCGACCCCACCGCCTGCAGGAGCAGCTCATAGGCGCTGACCCCGAGGCCGAGCAGCAGCGAGCGGTCGCGGTAGTAGGGGAAGAACCAGTCGTACCCCGCCCGCAGGTGGCGGGCCAGGCCGAGCAGCAGGCCCTCGTGGCCGGCTCCGGAGATCTGGAAGAAGACCCGGCTCTGCTTCTGCAGGGCGATCTCCCGGTCGTCGACGTAGCGGGATGTCCACGCCAGGCGCAGGTCGGCCACCGCCTCCGCCGCAGGGACGCCCCGCACGAGGTCGCCGCCGCTGCCGGTGGGGAGGTCGCCCAGGGTCGAAGCCATCGCCCGATGCTACGACCGGCGGCCCGCGCCCGAGCGAGCCGCGCCGGCCCCGGGGCGCTCAGTGACCGGGGCGGTAGACCATGTCGAGCACGGCCAGCACGAACACCACGTCGATCACCGCAGCGGCGCGCGCCGTGCGCGTGGCGGTGGCCCGCAGGTCTCCCCTGCCGGGAGGGTCGGCGGGGCGGTCGGGGGCGGCCAACTGCGTGCGCAGGGCCCGGCGGCCCGGGTGCACCACGGTGACGACCAGGGCGGCGGCGACGGCCCACAGCCCGAGGGCGACCGCCACCCAGGCGGCGGTGGCCTGCCCCTCGAGGACGGCGGCGGCGAGGCCCGGGGCCGGCAGGGCGACCACCGCCCAATCGGCACCGCCCCGCGTCGCGAAGAAGCGGGCCGCCTCGGCGCGTGCGTCGCCGCGGTCGACCCGCCGTGCGGTGCCGGCGTAGACCCCTGAGAGGGCCACGAACCCGAACCCCACCAGGGCGGTGACGACGTGGAGCACCACCAAGGCGGTGACGAGGGCGTCGCGCACGGCGCGGCGAGGTTACCGGCGCACCACGGTGGGCAACACTGCACGGGTGCGCATCCGGCTCCTGGTGGTGATCGCCGCCACGGCCGCCGCCAGTGCCTGCTCGTCGGGGGGGAGCGGCTCCGGTGGGGCGGCCGCCCCGGTCATCCCCGGCGCCACCGGTACGGCGGCCGCCACGACCACCCCGCCGAGCACCGCAGCGCCCACCACCACGGCCACCACCACCACCACGGCGCCCTATCGGCCGACGACCGTCGAGGGCTCGGCCGCCGCCGCTGCCAGCCGGCTGTTGGCCACCTGGGGGGCCGGTGATCAGGCCAGCGCAGCGATGGTGGCAACACCTGCGGCCGTGGCCTCGCTGTTCTCGCGCCCGGCCGTCGGGCTGCAGCCGCGAGGGTGCAGCGACGGCCAGCCGCCGGTCGACTGCATCTACGCCGACCGGCGCGGCGCCACGCCCACGCTCTACGACCTGGCCGTGGCCGTCGACCCTGCCGGTCACTGGTACGTCGACGGGGTCACCGTCGAGACGCCGTAGGAGGGCCGGCCGAGACTGGCAAGATGTCCGGGTCATGCCGCTCTCAGGGACCTTCGACGTGCTCGACTTCGCCGAGGTGCTCAGGCTGCTGGCCCGCAGGCAGGTCACCGGCCGCCTCCACGTGCGGGCTCGCCACTACGGCGCCAACCTGTTCTTCGAGGACGGGTCGCTGGTCGGCGCCGACCAGTCGGAGCACCAGGCTGCGGCCGCCGCGGGTGACGTGCGCGGCCGCTTGGAGGAGGTGTGCTTCGAGCTGCTCGACGCCGACCGGGGCACCTTCGAGTTCCAGCCCGGGCGCCAGAGCCTGCTGCACACCAGCGTGCGGCTCAAGGTCGACCCGGTGATCGCCCGGGCCCGCAAGCGGCTCCAGGAGTGGCAGGAGCTGCAGGAGGCGGTGCCGAGCATGGACCTGCAGCCTCGACTGGCGGGCGACCTCAACGCCTCGGAGGTGACCATCGACCAGGAGCGGTGGCGGGTGCTCACTGCGATCGACGGCCGCCGCAACCTCCGGGCGATCGGCCGCACCCTCGGCCTGTCGGACTTCGACGTGTGCCGGGTGGTGAAGGGCCTCGTCGACGACGGGGTGGTCG
>DASTHS010000162.1:0-3873 GCA_035718085.1 Acidimicrobiales bacterium
GGCGTTGGGCGCCCACACGGCGAAGCTGGTGCCGACCATGCCGTCGTGCTCGCGCACGTGCGACCCGAGGACCCGCCACAGGCGGCGGTGGCGGCCCTCCCCGAAGAGGTGCAGGTCGAGGTCGCCGAGGGTCGGCCACGACCGGTACGGGTCGTCGAAGCTGTAGGTGGTGGTCGAGCCGCTGGCGCCGTAGTCGGCCTCGTAGCGGTACCCGCCGGCGGAATCGGGGAGCGACGCCTCCCAGAGGCCGGCGGGGTGCACCTGGGTCATCTCGACGGCGTCGCCGCCGTCGGCCCGCACGCGCATGGCGGTGGCCCCGGGTCGCCACGCCCGCACCACGCCGTCGTGGCGACCGAGCAGGTGGTGGGGGTCGGTGTGGGTCCCCGAGACGAGCCGTTCCACCTCGTCGGGGTTGGCCATCGTGCTGGTCAGACGCGCCGCGGTGCTCGACATGGCACAGACCTACCCAATGCGGTCGGCCCCCACGGCTCCCAGGCGCACGACCGCGGCCATCGGGATGTCGACCCAGTCGGGACGGTAGGCCCGCTCGTAGTCGAGCTCGTAGAGCGCCTTGTCGAGCTCGTAGGCGTCGGCGACGAGGCCGGCCGCCCCACCGGGGGGCAGCAGGTCGGCGACGTCGGCGCCCTCGTAGCCGGCGAGGAACGCCTGGCGGTTGTGCTGCTCCCAGGCCTCGGCGCGCGCCTCGAGGTCGGCGGTGGCCCCCTCGCCCCCGCCGGCGCGCTCGCGCAGGGCGACGCGCGCCGCGTAGGCCAACGAGCGCAGCATGCCGGTCACGTCCTTGAGCGGCGATGCGGTCTGCACCCGCTGGTCGAGGGCCCGGGCCGGCTCGCCCTCGAAGTCGAGCACGTACCAGCCGGTGTCGGTGCGCATCACCTGCCCGAGGTGGTAGTCGCCGTGCACCCGGATGGCCGGCACCGGCTGGCGCAGCGAGCGGAAGCGGTCGACGGCGGCACCCGCGGCGGCGGGCCGATCGTCGCCGAGGGCGTCGAGGCGCCGGCCGATGTCGCCGACGAGACCGTCCCAGCGGTCGGCGGGCAGCGGTCCGACGCCGTAGGTGTCGGCCAGCACCCGGTGCATCTCGGCGGTGACCTGCCCGAGTCGACGGGCCTCGCCGGCGAAGTCGCCGCCGGCCTCGGCCGGGTCGTCGGGGTCGCCCGCGTAGAAGTCGCGCAGGCTGGTCAGGGCCAGGGCCCAGCCCTCGGAGCCGCCGGCGAGGAACCGCTGCGCGAACGCGTAGTCGACCCCCTGCTCACGCCACGACGCCACCGGGGCGGCCACGTGCTGGAAGCCCCCGGCGGCCAGGGCGGTGGTGACCTCGACGTCGGGGTTGGGGCCCGCCATCAGCTTGCGGAACAGCTTGAGGATGACCCGGTCGTCGTAGACCAGGGAGGTGTTCGACTGCTCGGCGGTGATGGGCCGCACGTGGGCGGCGGTCTCGCTGCCCCCGCTCACGATCGCCAGCAGCGGGAGCGCCAGCTCGGTGTCGGCCGTGGCGTCGTACCAGGTGCAGTCGCCGGCGGCTCCGAGCAGCACCCGCTCGTTGCCGGCCAGGCCCTCGGGCACGGCGGCGCCGGTGCGGGCCCCGAGCAGCAGCTGGTAGCGGCCTCCCGCAGCGTCGACCACCACCCACCACAGCGCCGTGCCCTCGCCGCCGGCCGGCAGCACGCGGCTGGCGACCACCTCCACCGCCGGCGGCTCGCCGCTGCCCGCGTACCAGCGCTGGCGGGCGAGGTAGCTGGCCAGCAGGTCGGCCACCCCGGCGGGCAGCTCGGCCCGCTCCCCGATGGCCGCCGTCGTCTCGTCGTCGGTTCCGCTCATCACGTCCCTGGGGTCAGCTCGAACCAGTAGAACCCGTACGGCGGCAGCGTCACGAAGTACGGCAGCTCGCCGACACGGGGGAAGGCCACCCGGCCGAGCAGCTCGATGGGGTTGGCGCCCTCCCAGCGCTGCAGGGGCAGCTCCGCCGGCTGGGCGAAGCGCGAGAGGTTGCAGACGCAGAGCACGGCGCCGGTCGACTGCTGCACGCCCTGGGCGTCGGCGGCGTCCTGCTCGACGGCGGTGGCCGGCATCTCGCGCACGTAGGCGAGCACCGACGGGTTGTCGGTCGACACCACCTCGAAGGTGCCGACCCCGAAGACCGGGTGCTGCTTGCGCACCTCGAGCATCCGCTTCATCCAGTGCAGCTGGGAGCTGGGGTTGCGCATCTGCGCCTCGACGTTGACCGACTGGTACCCGTAGACCGGGTCCATCAGCGGCGGCAGGTAGAGCTGGGCGAAGTCGGCCTTGGAGAAGCCGGCGTTGCGGTCGGGTGACCACTGCATCGGCGTGCGCACCCCGTCACGGTCACCGAGGTAGATGTTGTCGCCCATGCCGATCTCGTCGCCGTAGTAGAGGATCGGCGAGCCGGGGAAGCTGAAGAGCATGGCGTGGAGCAGCTCGTGCACCCGCCGGTCGTTGTCGACCAGCGGCGCCAGCCGACGGCCGATGCCGATGTTCCGCTTCATGCGGGGGTCCTTCGCGTACTCGGCCCACATGTAGTCACGCTCTTCGTCGGTGACCATCTCCAACGTGAGCTCGTCATGGTTGCGCAGGAAGATGCCCCACTGCGCCCCCTCGGGGATGTCGGGGGTGCGGGCCAGGATCTCGGTGATCGGGTGGCGCTGCTCGCGCCGCACCGCCATGAACATGCGCGGCATCACCGGGAAGTGGAAGCACATGTGGCACTCGTCGCCGGCGCCGAAGTACTCCACGACGTCCTCCGGCCACTGGTTGGCCTCGGCGAGCAGCACCCTGCCCGGGTAGAGGGTGTCGACCTCCTTGCGCAGCCGGCGCAGGTACTCGTGGGTCTCGGGCAGGTTCTCGCCGTTGGTGCCGTCACGCTCGAACAGGTAGGGCACGGCGTCGAGGCGGAACCCGTCGAGGCCGATGTCGAGCCAGTAGCGGCAGACGTCGAGCATCGCCTCGGCGACCTCGGGGTTGTCGTAGTTGAGGTCCGGCTGGTGGCCGAAGAAGCGGTGCCAGTAGTACTGCCCGCGCTGGCTGTCGAAGGTCCAGTTCGACTTCTCGGTGTCGACGAAGATGATCCGCGCCTCGGGGTAGCGGGTGTCGTCGTCGCTCCAGACGTACCAGTCGGCCTTCGGGTTGGTGCGGTCCCGGCGGCTCTCCAGGAACCACGGGTGCTGGTCGCTGGTGTGGTTCATCACCAGGTCGGCGATGACCCGGATGCCGCGCCGGTGGGCCTGCTCGACGAGCTCCACGGCGTCGGCCAGGTCGCCGTACTCGGGGAGGATCGTCCAGAAGTCGCTGATGTCGTAGCCGCCGTCGCGCAGCGGCGACTGGTAGAAGGGCAGCAACCAGAGGCAGTCGACGCCGAGCCACTGCAGGTAGTCGAGCTTCTCGGTGATGCCCCGCAGGTCGCCGGTGCCGTCGCCGTTGCAGTCGTAGAACCCCCGCACCAGCACCTCGTAGAACACGGCCTTCTGGTACCAGCGCAGGTCCGCGTCACCGATGCTGGCCTGGGCAGACGGGGGCCGCCGGTGCTCGCTCACGCCAGGCGCCCTACCCAGGTGGCCGCGCCTCGCACCGGCGCGGTCACGCCCGGCCGGGGGCGGGGTGGGCGCTGGTCGGGTCGGCGCGCAGGTCGAGCACGTGGCCGACGCGCACCATCGGGTCGAGGCGCACGTAGGCCGACGCCCCCGTCCAGAGGAACAGCTCGCCGGAGAGCTCGTCGCGCACGTAGAAGGGGCCGGCGGTGGGCAGGCCGAGCCGCTCGAGGTCGAGGTGCAGGGTGGTCTCCTGCGTCGTGGAGGGGTCGAGGGTCACCGCGCACAGCACGGCGTCGGCGCCGTCGTC
>DASTHS010000163.1:0-5460 GCA_035718085.1 Acidimicrobiales bacterium
CCGATGCGGCTGACTGCCTCGCTCAACGCCTGGACCGGCCGGGCCACTCGGCGCACCAGCCGCCGGTGCCCGGCGAGCGTGCCGGCGACCACGGCGACGGCGATGACCGCCTCGAGGGCGCCGCTGGCGAGGAGCCACGACCGCTGCGTGGCCATGGCGTGGGCCAGGTCGGAGCGCACGTCGGCGCTCAGGCGGTCGTGGGCGCTGCGGTAGTCGTCGAAGAGCCGCTTCCCCTCGAGCAGGAAGGCGGTCATCGCCGGGGAGGCGGTCCCCGCCGGCACCGGTGGGGTCGACGACGCCGCCGGCAGCGCCCAGTCGTCGGTCCAGGTCTGCGCCCTGCTCTCCATGGCGACGAGGTCGGCCGCCTGCCGGCCACGATCGACCAGCCGGCCCAGGTCGGCGGTGGCAGCGGCCTCGGCGGCCACGCCGGCGCGGTAGGGCTGGAGGAAGGAGCTGTCCCCGGTGGCCAGGTAGCCCCGCGCCCCGGTCTCCTCGTCGACGAGGGCACCGTGGAACGCGTCGAGCTGCTCCTCGACGTCGCGGTAGCGGGCCACGGTCGGGTCGATGCTCACCAGCTGGTGCGCCCGGGTGCCGACGTTGACCGCCAGCAGCACGACCGCCACCGCCACCGCCACCAGGGCGATGCGCCGCACCTCCCGTGCCAGGCTCCCTGCTGTGGCCTCTGCGCTCGCCACGTCCACCTCTTCCCTGCCGCCGGCTCTCCGCCCGTCCTGCACGATCAATCGGCGCGCAGGGCCCCCTGCTGAGCTCTCCGCCCTCTGCTACCTCGCCGATGGCCGGTTTGCCGGGTTCGTCGCCGGGGGAATTGCGTGGCTGCACACCAGCCACCCAGGAGGCCGAGATGGACGATGCCGTGTCGATGGAGGAGATCGAGGCGGAGGGCGCTGTGGCGCTGCCCTCGAAGGAGGTGCTGTCGCTGCTGGACGTGAACGCCAACGTCGACCTCGGACTCGACCTGGCGGCGCCCGTCGACCTGGCCGCTGCCGCCAACCTCAACGTGGCCGCCCCTATCGAGGCGTCGGCGGCGGCGAACGTGCTGAGCCCCGACGCCCAGGCCGTCGGCCTTGCGGAGCAGTCCGGCTCGCTGCACCAGGGCCTGAGCGGATCGGCGACCGCGACCGCCCCCCAGCACGCTGGCGTCACCCAGGACAGCGGTGCCACGACGACGGAGCCGGCCAGCGGCACCACCACCGGGGGCACGGCCGGCGCCACCGACACGGCTGGCACGGGCAGCACCGGCGGCGTCGACGGCACCACCAGCACCACCGGCGGCGTCGACTCCCTGCTCAACGGCGGCAGCCTCCTCGACGCCAACGTCAACATCCACGCCAACGCCAACCTGACCGCCCCGATCGACGGCGCCGTCGCCGCCAACGGCAACGTCGCCGCACCCATCGACGCCGCCGTCGGCGCCAACGTGGCCTCGCCCGGCGCGGTGGCGGAAGCCGTGGCACCCCAGCACGTCGACATCGACCAGCAACTCAACGGCGTCGACGCCACCGCCACCGCCACCCAAGACGCCACCGTCGCCCAGAAGTAGCTGGGCGACGCGGGGAGGAGGGGCACCGTGACGGCGATCGACGACCGGCCGGCCGCCCCGGTCGGGGGCGTGGCCGCCCTCGACCGGGCCGCCGGGCTCGAGCTGCTCGGCCCGGTGCAGGGCACCGGGTACACCAAGGGCGCCGCCCTTGTGCGCCGCGCCGACGGGCAGGTCGTGCAGCTCAGCCCGATGCTCTATGCCCTGCTCGAGAGTGTCGACAGCGCCCGCCGGCCCGAGGAGCTGGCGGCCGCCACGGGGCAGCGCATCGGGCGGCAGCTGGGGCCGCCGCAGGTCGAGGCGCTCGCCCGCAAGCTCGCCGCGTTGGGTTTGCTGGCCGGCACCGAGCACCTGGCGCCGCCCAAGCGGAACCCCCTGCTGGCGCTGCGCTGGAAGGTGCTGGTGACCAACCCCGAGATCACCCGGCGGCTGACCGCGCCCTTCGGGTGGCTGTTCGCCCCGTGGGTCATGTGGCCGGTGCTGGCAGCCTTCGGCGGGGTGTGCTGGTTCGTGCTGGTCGACAAGGGGGTGGCCGCCGCGACCCGCCAGGCGTTCGACCGGCCGGGCCTGCTGCTGCTCGTGTTCGCGCTGACGGTGGCCTCGGCCGGCTTCCACGAGTTCGGTCACGCCGCCGTCTGCCGTCGGGGCGGCGCCACCCCTGGCGGCATGGGGATGGGTCTGTACCTGGTGTGGCCGGCGTTCTACACCGACGTGACCGACGCCTACCGGCTCCCACGGCGTGACCGCCTTCGGGTCGACCTGGCCGGCCTCTACTTCAACGCCCTGGTGGCGGTGGCGACCATGGCCTTCTGGCTGGTCTGGCGCACCGATGCGCTGCTGCTGCTAGTCGCCCTGCAGCTGCTGCAGATGGTCAAGCAGCTGTCGCCCATCGTCCGCGCCGACGGGTACCACATCCTCGCCGACGCCACCGGCGTGCCCGACCTCTTCGCCCACATCGGCCCGACCATGCGGCGCCTGCTGCCCGGGCGGCGGCCGCCCTCGGCGCTCAGCGGGCGGGCGCGACTGCTGGTGACCGCCTGGGTGCTCGTGGTCGTGCCCGTGCTGCTCAGCCTCATGGCCAGCGCGGTGCTCCTGCTGCCCCGCCTCGTGACCACCGCCGTCGACAGCGGGCGGCACATCGCCGGTCGGATCCCCGCCCAAGCTGGGGGCGGCGACGTGCTCGGCGTGCTGGCCGCGCTGCTGCAGCTGGTCGCCCTGGCCATCCCCGTGGCCGCCAGCGCACTGGTGACGGCCAAGTTGGCCCGGACCAGCGTCCGCCGGGCGGTCGCCTGGAGCCGGGGCAGCCTGGCCCGGCAGGCCGTGAGCGTGCTCGTCGGCGTCGGCGTGGTGGCCGGTGTGGCGTGGGCGTGGTGGCCGGCGGGCCAGTACCAGCCGGTCAGGGCCGACCAGCAGGGCACGCTCCCCGCCCTCGGCCGAGCGCTGGGCGACCCCGGCGGCCTGATCCGCCCCGCTGGCGCTGTGAGGACCGCGCTCCCGCAGGGCACCCGGCTGGCCGTCGCCATGGTGCCCGAGGGGGGCGCCACCCGGTCGCACCCCGCCCTGCTCGTGGTGCCCGGCGCTCCGGGCCGACCGGCCACCGCACTGGTCATCACTGACGGCCCCGCGGTCGGCCCCGACGGGCACGCAAAGGCGACGCTCACCGGGACGGCCTTCCCCTTCGTGATCCCGCCGGTCGACGCCCGCCCGGGTGACAGCCAGGCCCTGGCAGTGAACACGGGTGACGGGGCCGTGCTCTACGACATCGCTTACTCCCTCGTGACCGTCGATGGCACCGGGCCGGTCACCAACCGCAACAGCGCCTTCGCGCTGGCTTCGTGCCGGGGCTGCACCACGGTGGCCGTGTCGTTCCAGGTGGTGCTGGTGGTGGGCCACCACGACGTGGTCGCCCCCATCGACGCGTCGGGCGCCCTCAACGAGACCTGCCCGGCGTGCGCCACCACGGCGCTGGCCGACCAGCTGGTGGTCACCTTGCGCACGGCCCCGTCGGCGGCCCTCGTCGACCAGCTGACCACCGACCTGCGCCAGCTCGACGCCCTGCCTGCGCTGGGCGCGGGGGCCGACCCGTCGGCGATCGCCGCGAGCGTCTCGGCCGTGCAGGCGCAGATCGACGCCCAGCTGCAGGCCAGCGGCGACCTCGCCAGCGCTGCGTCCGGCGCCACCACCACCACTACCGCGCCGATGGGGGCCACCACGGCGAGTTCCACCAGCACCACCACCGAGGCCTCGGGCGAGCCTGGCTCGACGACGTCCGGCACGACGGAGACCAGCGGGGATGGCGGCTCGACCACAGCCACGACGTCGGCGTCGACGTCCTCCGGTTCGGCGACGCCCACCACGTCGAGCACCACGCAAGCGAGCACGGCGACCACGGCGACCACGGCGAGCACCGTGGGCTCGTCGACCACGACGGCCGACGGCTCGACGACCACGACGAGCCCCTGACCCGGCGCGCCGGCGACCCGCCCGCCGGGATCAGCCGGGCGCCCGCACCTCGACGAGATCGGGCCCCCGGACGGTGGCCACCCAGCCGTCCCAGGTGAAGCCGTCGGCCGCGGCCACCGGGTCGCCGCCCGCCTCGAGGAGGCGACGGGCCACCACGCCCTTCGCCGCCTTCGCGGCGTGGCCCGCAGCCCCCCGCCCGTCGGCGGCGGTGAACTCGACGCGCACGACCCGGGCCGCCAGACCGTCGAGGGGCACGGCCCGGCGGTGGTCCACGGTGAGCAGGTCGACCACCGGGCCCCGCCCGGCCATGCCGGCGAGCGCGGTCGGCAGGACCGCCCGCCAGTGGGCGGCCAGGGGGCCCACGCCGGGCAGCGTGGCGCCCATCTTCAGCTTGTGGTCCGGCACCCGGTCGCCGAGCGCCCACAGGCCGCCGAGGGGGGAGACGACCAGCACCCTGGCGGCCCGTCGCCGGGCGGCGGGGGCGAGGGTCGGCACGTCGAGGTGGTCCCACACCACCCCGCGGAAGCGTTCCCCCGCCGGGCGCACGGGCGCACCGACGACCGCAGCGTTCGCGGCCGCCTCCACCTCGGCCCGTTGACCCCGCACCCCGGTGAGCGCCCGGCCGCCCGTGCCGGTGCCGAGGGCGGCGAGGGCATCGGCCACGGCCCGCCGGGGGGCGGCCAGCGCGGCGCCGAACAGGCCGTCGTCGACGGTCCAGGCGCCGCGGCCACCCGGCGCCTTCGCCTCGGACGGGGGGAGCAGCAGCACGGCGGGCACCGCCCAAGCTTGTCGCCGGCCGCGACCGCCCGCGGCGCGGCCCGTAGCATCGCCCGATGGAGCACGAGCGGCGGCGGGTGGTCATCACCGGGATGGGGGCGCTGTCGGCGCTGGGCGGAAGCGTGCGGGCCACCTGCGAGGCGATGGCGGCCGGCCGATCGGGGGTCCGGCGTCTCGAGCGCTTCGACTCCTCCGGGTTGCCGGTGCGCATCGGGGCCGAGGTGGTCGACTTCGACCCCGTCGAGATGTTCGGACGCCGTCGGGCCAAGCACCTCGACCGGGTCGCCCAGCTCTCGCTGGCGGCGACCGTCGAGGCGGTCGAGGCGGCGAAGCTCGACGTCGCCGCCTGCCCCGATCGGGTGGGGGTGATCTACGCCACCGGCATCGGGGGCCTGCAGTCGCTGACCGACGGGGTCGGGGTGCTGCGCGACCGGGGTGCCGAGTGGGTGAGCCCCTACACGCTGCCGATGGCCATCCCCAACATGGCGGCCGGCCTCATCTCCATCGAGATCGGGGCCACCGGCTACACCACCTGCATCGTCACCGCGTGCGCGGCGTCGGCGCAGGCCATCGGTGAGGGAGCCGACCAGATCCGCCTCGGCCGTGCCGACGCCATGGTCGTCGGCGGGGCGGAGGCGGCACTCACCGAGGTGGGCCTGGCT
>DASTHS010000164.1:0-22139 GCA_035718085.1 Acidimicrobiales bacterium
GGGCAGCTGATGGGGGCGTCGCACGCCAGCCTGCGCGACGACTACGCCGTGAGCGGGCCCGAGCTCGACCTGCTGGCGGATCTGGCATCGGCGGCCGACGGGGTGGCCGGCGCCCGCCTGACCGGCGCCGGCTTCGGCGGCTGCGTGGTCGCCCTCGTCGACGCCGCCGCGGCCGGGCAGGTCGCCGCCGACGTGACCACCCGCTACCGCGCCGCGACCGGCCGGGCGGGCATCGCGCACGTCACCGCCGCCGCAGCGGGCGTGACCGTGCGCGACGATCCCCGTGGAAGGCGGGTTGCCGGAGGGGGTCACCGGGCATAGGTCCGATGCATGGCGGGCACCTGGGAGGCAGCGACGACGCAGCGGCCGCGCATCGTGCTCGTCGACGACGCCGCCGACCTGCGCACGCTGATGCGCATCACCCTCGAGCGCGACGGCATGGAGGTGGTGGGCGAGGGAGGCGACGGGCAGGCGGCCATCGACCTGGCCGGCCGGCTGCACCCCGACGTGCTCGTGCTCGACCTGGCCATGCCGGTGATGGACGGGCTCGAGGCGCTCCCCGGCGTGCTGGCCGCCTCACCCACCACCGCCGTGGTGGTGGTGAGTGGCTTCGACGACACCCTCGGCCCCGCCGCGGTGGCTGCAGGCGCCGCTGGCTACATCTGCAAGGACGCGCAGCTCGCCGAGCTCGGCAAGCGCCTGCGCGCCCTGCTGCACGCCGCCTGACGAGCAGCAGGGCGCCCGGCAACCCGGCTTACGCCGGCACCAGCTCCGTGTGCTCGGTCGGGATCGACTGGATGGCGGCGAGCAGCTCGGTCCAGTAGAAGGCGGCCATGAAGAACTGCAGGGTGTCGCCGGACTCGAGCATGAGCTTGCGGTACATGACCATCTTGCCGACGTCGTAGCCGTCGAGCATCGCCCGCCAGTCGGCGAGCGACCCGGCGAGCAGGAACACCGCCGGCGGGTCGAGGTCGTCGCGCCGGGCGATCGACGCCGCCGCCACCCGGCCCTCCTCGAGGTCGAGCACCAAGGTGTCGCCCTCGCCCCCGCCGGCGGGCATGTCGCGCACCGACAGGGCCAGGCGGCCGGTGACGAAGGGCCGCACCATGTCGATCCAGTCCCAGAAGTCCTGCAGCTTGCTGGCCTTGCGCTCGGCGCCGGGCCACGCGTTGATGGTGTCGCGGCAGGCGTCGGCCCACGCCGCGGTCATGAAGGCGGCCATCTCAGCCGCCCGCCAGCGTGGGCTTGACCATGGCGAGCATCTCCTCCATGTCGGCGGGCAGCGACACGCCGACCATGGCCAGCTTCTTGTGCAGCTGGTCCATGAACAGCGCCTGCACCCGCTCCTCGGACCAACCGAGGGGCTCGTAGTAGATGTAGCCGGACCGGGCCGCGCCCATCGTCAGCAGGGTGCGGAGCGTGTCGTGGATGTCGAGGACGTAGCTCGGGTCTTCGTCGAGCAGGTCGCGGACGAACTTCATGCCGCCCTGCACGTGGCGCGCCTCGTCACGGCAGGTGGCGGTGAAGCCGGTGTAGTAGGCGGGCAGCACCTTGAAGTCACGGGCGTAGTTGAGGGTGATCTTCATCACCGACAGGGCGAGCACCCCCTCGATCCAGATCATGTAGGTGGTGGCGTACTTCATCTGCAGGTGCTTGTCGTCGGGCTGGCGGCGCAGGTCGTCGGTCAGGTAGGCGAGCAGCCCGAACGGCCCGACGAAGGTCTCTTGGATGTAGTCCCACGAGCCGTCGAGCACGTCCATGATGCCATCGCCCTCGAGGCCGACCACGTCCCGGTAGAAGCGGTCGAAGAAGACGGTGTGGCGGGCTTCGTCCTCCAGGTGGCTGGTGAGGAAGATCTTGTAGTCCTCCGGCACCCCCATGAGCAGCGGGGCCAGCTCGGCCTCCACCTGGCGTTCGCCGTGGTGGAAGCCCGACGCGATGGAGAGGAACGACTCGCGCGACTCGGCGGTCATCTTCTCGTTCCAGTCGCTGCGGTCCTGGGTGAAGTCGAGGTCGTTGACGTTCCAGCGCTGGCGCAGGTAGCGGTCGTAGAGGTCGAGGTAGCCGGGCAGGTGTGCCGTCGGCACGTGCACGTAGTCGAGCACGTCGTCGATGTCGGTGCGTCCCAGCCCTTCGAGGTCGACTGCCTCGACCCGGTCGAGGCGGTCTTCGGTGATGGCCATGCGGCCCCCCTTGTGTCGGTGCCCTCCCCCCGGAGCGGCTGCCCCGAGGCTACCTGTCCGACGCCCGGGCGCAAGGGCAGACCGGTAGCGTGGGGCACCGGCATCGGGGAGGCCCCGACCATGGGTCGGCGCGCACGGCGCCTTCCTCCACCCCCGGCGAGCGGAGGACCCGACCCACATGCAGCCCGCAGGCGCCGACCGCCTGGAGGGCCCGATGGCCGAGGCGCTCGACGCCGCCGCCGCGGGCCTCTACGCCCGCCACATGGCCCGGGCCAAGGAGTGGTTCCCCCACCAGCTGGTGCCCTGGGACCGGGGCCGCGCGTTCGACCCCGCCACCGCCGAAGAGGCGCCGGTCGACCTGCCGGCCGGGGCGGCCAGCGCGCTGTGGGTGGGCCTGCTCACCGAGGACAACCTGCCCGCCTACTACGGGGTCATCTCCGCGGTGTTCCCCTACGAGTCGGTCATGGGTGAGTGGACCCGCCGCTGGGCCGCCGAGGAGCACCGCCACTCGATCGTGATCCGCGACTGGATCACCGTCACCCGCAGCCTCGACCTGGTCGCCCTGGAGCGGGCCCGCATGCGCCAGGTGACCACCGGGTTCCAGCCGGGGGGCCGGGGCCTCAGCGTCTACGACGGCATCGTCTACCTCACCCTGCAGGAGCTGGCCACCCGCATCGCCCACTGGAACACCGGCGACCTCCTCGACGCCAGCGGCCAGGCGGTGCTGCGCCGGGTGGCAGCCGACGAGAACCTGCACCACCTCTTCTACCGGGACCTGACCGCCGCCGCGCTGGCCGCCGACCCGTCGGCGGTGGTGGAGGCGATCGACCGGCAGGTGTGCGGCTTCGAGATGCCGGGCGCCGGCATCGGCGACTTCGCCCGCCACGCCGGGGCCATCGCCGCCATCGGCGTCTACGACTTCAAGGTGCACTACGAGCAGGTGGTGGCGCCGGTGCTCGGCACGCACTGGCGCATCGAGGAGCTCACCGGGCTCAGCGCCGCCGCCGAGGCCGCCCGCGACCACCTCCTGGCCCACGTCGCCCGCCTGCGCCGGGTTGCCGGGCGCATCGGCGCCCAGGCGCCCCCCCAGCAGGCCCGCTAGCCGGCCTCGTCGACCGCAGGGGCCACCCCCCGGGGGGCGCCTGCGCCGGGGGTGCGGTCGGCGTCGTCATCGGCCAGCAGCGCGGCCAGCTCGGCGCGCCCGCGCGCCACCCGGGAGCGCACCGTGCCGACCGGCACGCCGAGCACGTCGGCCGCCTCTGCGTACGACAGGCCGACCCAGCGGGTGAGCACGAGGGCGTCGCGCCGGTCGGTGTCGAGGTGGGCGAGCAGCCCGGCGAGCACCACCGCGCCCTCCGGCCCCGTCGCGCTGGCCGGGACCCGGCGGCCCCGCTCGGAGGCCAGCTGGCCCGCCAGGCGGGCCCGCCGGGCGCGGCTGCGGTGGGCGTCGATGCAGACGTTGCGGGCGATGCGCAGCACCCAAGCGGTGGCTGGGGCGTCACCGCCGTAGCCGGGCAGGGCCCGCACCACCCGCACCACGGCCTCCTGGGCCAGGTCGGGGCCGTCGGTCGGGCCGGCCAGCGCGCGGCACAGCCGGTGGACGGGCACGTAGGCGGCGTCGAGGAAGGCGTCGAGGGCGGCCGGGTCGCCGTCGCGCGCCGCCACGGCCAGCCGGGTCAGCGCATCCACGTGCGCCCACGCTACGAACGACGTCGGTGGACCGACAAATCGGTCGGCGGCCGGGAACTCGCCGCACCCGCCGAGCGTGAGGAAGACGATGCAGATGCACGGGCCCGACCTGAACGCCCCGGCGGTGGTCGCCGCGTTCCACACCGCCCTGCGCCACCAGGTGCTGGTGGTGCTGCTGCTCCTCGCCGCCGTCCCGGTCGCCTGGAACGTGTGGCGGTGGCGCAGCGGCGCGGGGCAACCGGCGGCGCCGCTCGAGGGATGGGGGGAAGAGCCGGTGGCGCGCCGGGCGCTGCGGGTCGCCTTCGGGTTGCTGTGGGTGGCCGACGGGCTGCTGCAGCTGCAGCAGTCGATGCCGCTCGGGCTGGTGCCGAGGGTGGTCGAGCCGGCGGCGGCGGGGTCACCGGGATGGGTGCAGACCTTCGTGGCCGACGCCTCCGCCCCCTGGAGCCGCCACCCCGTCGCCGCCGCCGCCGCCGTGGTGTGGGTGCAGCTGGGGCTGGGCGCGTGGATGCTGGCCGCCAACCGCGGCCTGGCCTCCCGGCTGTCGGGGGTGGCGACGGCAGGGTGGGCGGCGGTGGTGTGGGCCGCCGGCAACGCCTTCGGTGGCATCTTCGGCGGCGGGGTGTCGTGGCTGACCGGGGCGCCCGGCGCCGTCGTGCTCTACGGGGTGGCGGGGGTGCTCGTCGCCCTCCCCGAGGCCCGCTGGACCGGTCCGCGCCTCGGACGCCTCCTGCTGCGCGCCAGCGGGGTGGTGCTCCTCGGCGCTGCCCTCCTGCAGGCGTGGCCGGGCCGGGGGTTCTGGCAGGGCGGCCCCGACGGCGGCCTCTCGTCGGCCGTCGCCGGGATGGCTTCCACTCCCCAACCGGGCTGGCTCCACGCCGCGGTGGCCGGCTTCGGCGACCTGGCCGCCGCCCACGGCTGGGCGGTGAACCTGGGCGTCGTGGTGGCCCTGGCCGGCGCCGGGGCGCTGCTGGTCGCCGGCTCGCTGCCCGCCGCAGGGGCACCCGCCGGGTGGGGTCGCCGCCTGGCCCTCGCCGGGCGGGTCGGCATGGTCGCCGCCCTCGCCTTCTGCGCCGCCGACTGGGTGCTGGTGCAAGACCTCGGGGTGCTCGGCGGCCTCGGCACCGACCCCAACTCGATGGTGCCCGCCGCCGCTCTGGTGGCCGTCGCGTGGCTGGCCCTGACCCGGGCGCCGGCGGGGCTGCCCGCCGGGGTCACCGCGCTGCCCCGGGCCGCCCGGCGCTGGTGGCAGGTGCCCCCGGCGGCCGCCCTGCGGGTGACCGCGAGCGCCGCCGCCCTCGGGGTCATGCTGCTCGGGGTGGTGCCGCTCGGCGCCGCCGCCCTCGAACCCCACGCCGACCCGATCATCACGACCGCCCTCGACGGCGCCCCGCAGCCCATCGACGTGCCCGCCGGCGGCTTCACGCTGACCGACGAGCACGGCCGGCCGGTCAGCCTGGCGTCGCTGCGGGGACGCACCGTGGCGCTGACCTTCCTCGACCCGGTGTGCACCTCGGACTGCCCGATCATCGCCCGCGAGTTCGCCCAGACCGCCCAGCTGCTCGGCCGGCCCCGGGCGGCGGCGTTCGTGGCGGTCGACATCAACCCGCGCTTCCTCGACCCCGCCTACCTGCGGGCGTTCGACCACGAGCAGCACCTGGGCGCCGTGCCGGGGTGGCGCTACCTCACCGGATCGCTCGGCGCGCTGCGGGCGGTCTGGAAGGAGTACGGCGCCTACGTCGCCGAGACGCCGTCGGGGGGCATGGTCGACCACAACGACCTCGCCTACGTCATCGGCCCCGACGGCCGGCTGCGCGACGAGCTCGACGCCGACCCGGGGCCGGGCACCTCGGCCAGCGAGTCGTCGTTCGCGGTCACCCTGGCCGGCGTCATGCGCCAGGTGATCGGCGCAGGCGGGGCGTCGGCGTGACCGGCCGCCGTGCCACCGCCGCCCTGGCAGCGGCGGGGCTGGCCGCCCTCGCCGGGTGCGGGGCGGCAAGCTCGGCCACCTCGGCCGGCGTCGCCGGCGCCGGGGGCGCCGGCGGGTCGGGTGCCGCTGCGGGCGGCCGCCTCCCGCTGGCCACCGCCGTCAAAACCGGCACGGCGACGTGGGCCACCCTGGCGGTGGGTGCGCTCCACGACCCGGCCAACACCTTCTGGGTGCTCCTGGAGCGGGCCCACGGCTCGGCCGCCTGGGTCGACCAGACGCAGGGCACCGACACCGCCACCAACGGCGGGGTGCTCGAGTCGGTGGCCCGAGCCGACGCCACCGCCGGCGGGGGCACCGCAGGGGGCGCCACCACCGGCGCCGGCCCGCACCTGCTGGTGGCCGTGGCCCCCTCCCAGCTGCTCGCCTTCAGCCCGGTCGTGACCAGCGGACCGGTGGCGCCCGACGGCACCACCAGCTTCACCGCGGCCGGCCCCGCCCCCGGCCTGCAGGCCTCGGCGGCGGCGCTGGCCGCCCGTGGCGCCGGAGCGGTCGGGGTGGCGGCGGCAGGCGACCGGCTGGTGGCCAGCGCCGACGTCGCCACCGGTGGCTGGTCGACCCTCGCCACCGCGGCCGCCATCGGGAACGGGTCGACGTGCGGCACCCCGGTGTTGCACGCGGTGGCGGTCACGTCCGGCGGGCTGCTGGCCGGCGGGTCGTGCCCCGGCCGTGGCGTCGGCCTGTGGTCGTCGGCCGGCACCCCGGGGGCGGCGTGGGCGCCGGTCACGGTGGCCCTGCCGGCCACCGACGGCCGGGCGGCCGACGTGGCGTGGGCCGCCCCCGACCCGGTCGGCTCCGGGCCGGGAGGGGGGGCGGTGGCGTTGCTCGTCGACGGGCCGGTCGTGCTGGCCGCCCACGTCGGCGCCGCCGGCCCGGCGCAGGTGTCGCCGCCGCGCCCCGCCGGCGCGCTCGACGCGGTCACCGCCACCCCCGACGGCGGGGTGGCGGTGGTCACCGGGCCCGCCGCCGCCCCGGCGGTGGCCCGGTGGTCACCGGGGAGCGGCCGCTGGGTGTCCCTGCCGGCGCCGCCGGCGGGCACCGCCGTGGTCACCGTGGGGGCCGACGGCCTGGTGACCGCGCTGGCCGCCACGCCGCTCGGCCGTCCGACCACGGTGACGGCCTGGTCGCTCGCCCCCGGCGCCTCGCAGTGGCAACGTGGCCAGGTGCTCGACCTGGCGGTGCCCTTCGGGAGCTCCGGGTGACCGGCGACCCGGGCGGCCCGACCTGCGATCTGGTGCTGGAGTCGGTGTCGGCGACCCTCGACGGCGAGGCCGCCCCCGTGGCGCCCGACGCCGTCGCCCGCCACCTGGCGACCTGCCCGGCCTGCGCCGCCGCGGCCCGGGCGCTCGAGGGGGTGGCCCGGCTCGAGCCCAGGCCGGTGGGGGCCACGCCGGCCCTGCCCGCCGGGGTGCGCGCCGACGCCGTCCGGGCCGCCGGCCTGGCGACGAGCTGGCAGCCCCGGCGTCGGGCGCAGGGCGGCGGGTGGAGGCGGGCGGTCACCGTGGCGGCCGTGGCCGCCCCGCTGCTCGCCGCGGTCGGCCTGGCTGCGAGCCCCGACCCGGCCGCCGCCGGCCCGCACCCGGTGCTGTCGACGCCCTGCACCCGGCACCTGCCGGCGGTGTGCCGTCAGCGGGCGTGCGCGGTGACGGCCTCCCGCTGAGCGGCGGGGCAACGGCTCGGCCCGGGGCCGTGGCCGGAGCCCGCTCAGGGCAGCCGGTTCAGTGCCAGCGCAGGCCGTCGTCGAGGTCGGCGGCGGGCAGGGCGTCGCGCTCGACGATGTACTCGTGCTCGAGCCGCCACGGGTCGCGGTCACCCTGGCGGGGCATGCGGTGCATCGACCGGGTCAGGTAGCCGGGGTTGAACTCCTCGGGGTCGACCCAGGGGCCGAGCGCCATGCCGTGGTCGCCTGGTCGCAGCTCCGGCACCACCCACCGGGCGCCGGTGGCGTCGAGGCGGTCGAGCAGCCGGAGCACGAAGTCGCTGATCAGGTCGGCGCGCAGGGTCCAGCTGGCCCGGAAGTAGCCGAACACCCAGGCCAGGTTGGGCAGCCCGGTGAACATGATGCCCCGGTAGGTGACCAGCGTCGCCGGGTCGACGGGGGCGCCGTCGACGCAGAGCGGCACCTCGCCGAACACCGACAGGTCGAACCCGGTGGCGGTGATCACCACGTCGGCGTCGAGGGTGGCGCCCGTGCCGAGCACGATGCCGTCCGGGGTGAAGCGGTCGATGGTGTCGGTGACGACCGACACGCTCCCGTCGCGGATGCCGGCGAAGAGGTCGTCGCCGAGCAGCACGGCGATGCGCTGCTGCCAGGGGCGGTAGGTGGGGTTGAAGTGGCGCTCGACCTCGAAGCCGTCGGGCAGGTGGGCCCGCATGGTGTCGAGCAGCCAGGCCCGCAGCGCCTCGGGCTCGTCGGCCGCCATCCGGTGGATGGCCGCCCCCTCCTTGACGATCTTGCGCCGCACGATCTCGTGCACCCACTCGTCGGGCACGTCGAGCTCCCGCAGCGTCTCGGCGAGCTCGTTGACGTTCGGCCGCACGATGAAGAACGTCGGTGACCGCTGCAGCATGGTGACGTGGGCCGCCGTGGCGGCGATGGCCGGGATCAGCGTCGCCGCCGTGGCCCCCGAGCCGATGACCACCACGCGCTTGCCGGCGAGATCGAGGTCGTCGGGCCACCGTTGGGGGTGCACCACCGGGCCGCGGAAGTCGGCGAGGCCCGGCCAGTCGGGGGTGTAGGGCCGGTCGTGGCGGTAGTAGCCCTGGCACATCCAGAGGAACCGGGCGCGCACCACCACCGTGGTGCCGGCGGCCTGGTCGAGCACCTGCACCGTCCAGCGGCCCTCGTCCGACGACCAGGAGGCAGCCTGCACGGTGTGGCGGTAGCGGATGCGGTCGGCGAGGCCGTCGTCGTCGATGGCCTCGGCCAGGTAGGTGCGGATGGCCTCGGCGGTCGCCAGCGGAGCGCCCTTCCACGGCTTCCAGCGGTAGCCGAAGGTGAACAGGTCGCTGTCGGAGCGGGCCCCCGGGTAACGGTGGGTGCGCCAGGTGCCGCCGTGGCCATCGAGGGCGTCGACGACGAGGAAGGTGGTGCCGGGCCGCTCGGCCCGGAGGTGGTGGGCGGCGCCGATCCCGGAGATGCCGGCGCCCACCACCAGCACGTCGACCTCCTCGACCGGAGCGCCGCCGGGAGCGGCCGCGGCCGCCTCCGGCGCGATCACCCCGTCGAGCCCGGCCACGTCGTCGAGCACGGCCATGTCACCCTCCCCCGCGTGCGGCGGGGCGCCGACCCTCGGCGACCCATCCCCAGCAAACGATTGCACATCTGGTGCAGCCGCCGCCGGGCGGCCGGCGCCCGGCTCAGGGCAGCGAGGTGGTCGGCGGGCGGGTGGTCGTCGTGGTGCTCGACGGCACCGGCACCGGCGGCGAGGGCTGGGGGGCGGTGGTGGGTGGCGAGGTCGGCGGCGGCGTGGTCGTGGGCGGGGTGGTGGTGGGCGGCGGGGCCACCACGCCCTGCTGGAGGATCAGCGGCCCGAGCCACTGCTGGGCGACGGCGGTCGCCGCCGCGGCGCTCAGGTGGAACCCGTCGGGGCGGCCGTTGCTCACCCCCGCCACGGTGGGGTCGAACTGGCCGTTGGGGCAGAGGTACGACTCGTAGTCGACGTCACGGCTGTTGGTGACGGTCAGCTCGGCCGAGTCGGCGTCGAGGCTGGCCACCCGCCCGGCGCCGGTGCCGTTGTCGAACGGCGACCACGCCGAGCCGAGTTCGTCCCAGTTGGCGCACACCGTGTTCAGGGCCAGCACCCGGGCGTGGTAGGCGCCGTTGCCGGTGAACACCTTGAGCGCCGCCTCGTACTCCGACATCAGCCACTGGTCGAACGACGGCTGGCCGGTGTGCTCGTAGGACGCCCACGACGGCAGCTTGCGGTCGACGATCTCGTTCATGCCGTCTTGGAGCACGATGACCTGCGGCTGGAACTTGGCCAGCTCCTGGGAGCGGTCGCTCGACGGGTCGGCCCACCAGGCGCAGCGGGTGTCGATGGTCCACGCCTCGCCGTCGGGCAGGCGCCGCACGCCGCCGCGGCTGAGCGGGCAGCCCGGGGTGGTCAGGTCGTAGACGACCACGTCGGAACGGCTGGCCGACCACTGCTCGAGCCCGTAGGCCAGGTCGTTGGCCATCGAGTCGCCGACCACGGCGACGCGCAGGGCGTTGGGGTTGGTCACCGGCGGCGGCGGCGCGGGGGGCTGCACCGTGCCGTACAGCTGGTTGCCGGCACGGGTGGTGGTGGGGCTGGCGGCGGCGGAGCGGGTGACGGTGCCGCCAGCCTGGTCGCCTCCGGTGGCCGCCGCCGACCCGCCGGTCACCCCGGTGGCGCCAGCGGTGCCGGCGACGGACGTCGCCGCGGGCCGGGCGGCGGCCAGGGCGGTCACGGGAGCCGTCGGCGAGCCGACCGTGGCGGCCGCCGACGGTGCCGGCCCGGTGACCGCCGGGCCGCCGGGGGCGCCCCCGGCGAGCAGCGCGCCACTGGTCGCCGCCCCGCCGGTGGTGGCCTCGCTGACGACCATCACGCCGGCCAGGGCCATCACCGTCGCCGCCGACCAGGCGGGCGCCACCTCCGGCCAGCGGATGCGGCCGAGGCGGATCGGTCGCTCGACGACGACGTAGGACACGCCGGCGAGGGCCATCGTGGCGGCCACCCGGGCGGCGAAGAGGGCCCAGCCCTGCAGGCCGGTCCGCGACGGGTCCATCCACAGGAAGATCGGCCAGTGGAACAGGTAGGCGCCGTAGGACACCCGGCCGGCGGCCACCAGCGGTGGCACGCTCAGCGCCCGGCTCACGATGCCGGGTTGGGTGGCGGCCGCCACCAGCACGGCCGCTAGGCAGGCGGCGAGCAGGAACCCGCCCCGGTAGAGGGCATCGGACTGCTGGCCCACCCGGGCGACGAGCACCACCAGACCGGCGAGCGCGCCGAGGGCGGCGACGTCGAGGGCCGCCACCGCGGCGCGGCCCAGGCGGCGCACGTCAGTGGCGCCGACGAGGGCCAGGGCGAGCAGCGCTCCAACGAGCGGCTCGGCCGCCCGGGCGTCGGTGCCGTAGTACTCGTGCAGCGCCGGGCGGCCGGGGTGGTGCAGGGCGACGTTGACGGCCGTCGAGGCGGCGACCAGCACGGCGAAGACGCCGGCGAGCGCGACGCGCCGGCGGCCGGTGCGCGCCGCGTGGCGACCGAGTACGGCGGCGACGATGAGGGGCAGCAGCAGGTAGACCTGCTCCTCGACCGACAACGACCACATGTGCTCGAACGGCGACGACCCGCTGAAGAGGGCGGCGTAGCTGCGGTGGGCGAAGGTGAACCGCCAGTTGGCCACCCACAGGGCGGCGGCGATCCCGTCCCCCGCGACGCCGGCGGGCACCCGGTAGGCGCCCCACTTCAGGTAGACGATCACCAGGGCGAAGAGCACCAGCACGCCCGGCGCCAGCCGGCGGGCGCGGCGGGCCCAGAACTTCGGGAGGCGGATCGACCCGGTGGAGCGGGCCTCGAGCACCAGCAGCCCGGTGATGAGGAACCCCGAGAGCACGAAGAAGGCGGTGACCCCGAGGAACCCCCCTCGGGCCCAGGAGAAGTTCGAGTGGAACAGCAGCACGGCCAGCAGGCACAGCGCCCGCAGCCCGTCGAGCCCGCTCTTGCGGCCGAGCAGGGCCCTGGCGGTCGGTGACCGATCCTCTTCCATGCTGCCGCTCCCCGCTGTTGCGTCTGCGCGCAGTGTCCGTCGGTGAAGGTTCGGCGCCGGGTCGCCGCTCTCCTCTCACGGGGTGACGCCCCCGACGGCCCGCCCGGCGGCTGCAGTCCGTTCCTCCGCCCCTTACCCTGACGGGGTGGCCGAGCTGCACGAACGGGACCGTGCCGGGTTGGACCTCCGTCGACTGCTCGACGCCGTCGAGCGGGCTCAGCCGATCGACGTGGTCGACACCCTGGCCGCCGAGCTGTCCGTCATGGTCGATGCCCGGCGGGTGAGCCTCCTGATCGCCAACTTCAGCGGCGACGCCCTGGTGCGCATGTCCCACGTGGCGTCGCCAGGCCGCCACCACGACGGCCACCACGAGCGGCGCGAGACGCTGGCTCTGGCGTCGTCGCTCTACGAGCGGGTGCTGCACAGCCAGCAGCCCTGCGTCGAGCCGGCGGGCGACGGAGTGAGTGTGCTGCTCCCGGTCACCGAGCGCGGTGACGCCATCGGAGTGCTCGAGGTCGACGTGCCCGATTGGCCGGAGGCCGACACCGTCGCCTACCTGCGCTCCGCCGCCCACGCCCTTGCCTACGTGCTCATCGCCTCCCGCCGGCACACCGACCTCTTCGAGTGGGCTCAGCGCGACCAGCCGTTCTCGCTGGCGGCGGAGATCCAACGGCGCCTGCTGCCGGGGGCCTACACCACCGAAGGCGGCCCGTTCAGCCTGGCCGGGTGGCTCGAGCCCGCCCACGACGCGGGCGGCGACACGTTCGACTACGCCGTCGACCGCGACTACCTCTACGCGTCACTCACCGACGCCATGGGGCACTCGACCGAAGCAGCCTTGCTCGCCACCCTGACCGTCGGCAGCCTCCGCAACAGCCGGCGGGCGCAGGCGTCGCCCGCCGAGCAGGCCGACGCAGCCTCGGCCGCCCTGACGGCACACGCCCGCGCCGACCAGTTCGTGACCGGGCTGGTGTTGCGCATCCGGCTGGCCGACGGCCAGGTCGAGATGGTCAACGCGGGCCACCCGCCGCCTTTGCTGCTGCGCGACGGCGCCATCGTCGCCCTCGACCACCGCCCCGACATGCCCCTCGGGGTCGAGACCGAGCGGTACCGCACCCAGCGGGTGGCGCTGCGGCCAGGCGACCGCCTGCTGATGGTCACCGACGGCTACCTCGAGCGGAACGCGGCCACGATCGACATCGGCCGGATCCTGGTCGACACCCCCGAGCGCCACCCCCGCCAGATCGTGCAGGAACTGGCCCGTCGGCTGCACGAGGCGGCCGGCGGCCCGCTCGCCGACGACGCCACGAGCTTCTGCGTCGACTGGTACGGGCCGGGCGGCGACCGCGACGCCCACGCCGGAGCCAGCGCCGCCCGGGCGACACCGGTGCCGCCGACCCGGCGCCGCTGAACTCAGCGGGGCCTCCCGTCTCCGCAGAGCTGGGGGCGCCCCCGTCGCCGGTCAGAGCCAGCCGATGCGGGCGTCGGTGAGCTCGGCCGCGGAGACGGGGGCCACGCCCAGCTCCCCGGCGTGCACGCGCGCCAGCAGCCGACCGGTCGCCTCGAGGATCTCGGGCACGGCCGCCGCCAGGTCGGCGGCGTCGCGCTCGCCGACCTCACCGGCGGGGATGCCCGCCGCCTCGAGCAGCGCGGGCAGGTCGGCGAGGTGGGCCCCCACCCACGCCAGCGGGTCGGCCGACAGCTCCGGCTCGAAGTGGCGGCCGCCCGGCTCCCATCCCTCGAAGCGGGGGTGGTGGTGGGTGCGGTCGAAGCTGCCCGGCGGCCCGGCCACCTGCTCGAGCAGGTCGGCGCGCCACACCGGCCGGCCGACGCCGATGGGCTGGGCCGAGTACACCGAGCCGCGCAGCGCCTGGCGCTCGAGCAGCCGCACCTCGAGGCGCACGCCGCGCTCGGCGCCCTCTTGGCCCTGCTTCTGCACCGGGTCGAGGAAGTACAGGTCGCTGACCGCCACGCCGACCTTCTCGAACCCGAACACCTGGAGCATGGCCGGATCCTACGACGGCCGCCCGGGCGGCGACCGGCCCGCAGGGGCGATACTGACGCCATGGCCGACCGCAACGTCCTCGGAGGCGCCCTCGAGCCGTGCGGCACCGACCCCCTCACCGGCTTCTTCCGCGACGGCTGCTGCACGACCGGCCCCGAGGACCGGGGCAGCCACACGGTGTGCGCCGTGGTGACCGCCGAGTTCCTCGACCACCAGCGCAGCATCGGCAACGACCTGTCGTCGCCGATGCCGGCCTACGGCTTCCCCGGCCTGGTCCCGGGTGACCGGTGGTGCGTGACGGCCGCCAACTGGCTGCGGGCACACCTCGAGGGGGCCGCCGCCCCGGTGGTGTTGGCGTCGACCTCCGAGCGGGCGCTCGACATCGTGCCCCTCGAGGCGCTGCGGGCCCACGCCGTCGACGTGCCGGCCAACCTGGCCGGCATCGACGACGTGGGCGGCCCCGACAGCTGACCGCGTCCGGCCGCCGCCGACCTCAGGCGGCGGCCATGCCGACCACCGGCCTGTTCAACGTGAGGTTGCCCGTCGAGCCGAGGAACGGGGCGCCCGGGCCGAAGGAGAAGATGCCCCCGTCGGAGGCCACCAGCCAGTAGCCGTCGCCGCCGGCCGCCGCGGCCATGCCCACGATCGGCCTGTTCAGCGTGATGTTGCCGGTCGAGCCGAAGAACTGGGCGCTGGGGCCGAAGGAGAAGATGCCCCCGTCGGAGGCCACCAACCAGTAGCCGCCACCCTGCGCGGCCGGGGCCATGCCCACGATCGGCTTGTTGAGGGCCACGTTGCCGGTCGACCCGTCGAAGGGGGCGTCGAAGCTGAAGATGCCGCCGTCGGAGGCCACCAGCCAGTAGCCGCCGGTGGCGGCGTCGGCGGCCATGCCCACGATCGGCCGGTTCAGCCTGGTCGCGCCCGTCGAGCCGTGGAACTGGGCGCCCGGGCCGAAGGAGAAGATGCCCCCGTCGGACGCCACCAGCCAGTAGCCGTCGCCGTCGGGTGCCGCGGCCATGCCCACGATCGGCTTGTTCAGCGTGAGGTTGCCCGTCGAGCCGAAGAACGGCGCGTTGAACGAGAAGATGCCCCCGTCGGAGGCGACCAACCAGTAGCCGCCGGTGGCGGGGTCGGCGGCCATGCCCACGATCGGCTTGTTGAGCTTCATCCCCCCCGTCGACCCGAAGAAGTGGGCGGCCGGCCCGAAGGTGAAGATGCCGCCGTCCGACGCGTCGAGCCAGTAGCCCTCCCCGGCGCCGCCGGCGCCGCCGGGCACGGCGGCCACGGTGTGGTCGAACGGCGTGGTGGCGTCGATGAGGTTGAACGGGGTGGTGGCCGACTGCGGCGACGCGGAGGTGGCCGTGAAGGCGGTGACGCTGTAGAGGGTGGTGCCCACGCCGGGGTTGCCGACGTCGGCGGCGGGGATGTCGAGGGTGATCGTGCCCGTGGCCGGGTCGTAGTTGGCCTGCGACGCGCTCAGCAGGTGGGTCTGCGGATAGGTGATGAGCTTGCAGTGCTCGCCGGGGGTGCCGGGCGGCGGCACGCAGCTGGTGTCGCCGTCGAAGAACGTCGGGGTGGTGGTGCCACCGGCGCCCTGCTCGTTGTCCATGCCGGCGTAGTAGATGTGCCCGTTGCCGGTCTGGCCGGGGGTCACCTGCGTCCAGCGGATCATCCAGCTGGCGTCGGGGCCGCCCGCCGAGGTCGGTGCCGCCAGCGAGGTGAGGCCGGGCACCTTGATCTTGGCGACCAGGGTGCCGCCGGGGCCGTCGGTCAGCGAGGCGGAGGTCAGGTCGAGGTTGGCGGGGGCCGCCGTCTCGGTGCCGTTGGCCGAGTAGAAGGCGTCGCCGGTCGGGTCGCTGACCGCGTCGGTGGCCAGCCCGGGGCCGCCGCCCGGCCCGGCGATGGTGCCGACCGACGCCTTGAGGCTGTAGCCGCCGATCTGACGGGAGATCTCCTCGGGGCCGGCGTTCTCGCCGTCGGCGGTGTCGGCCGAGGTGTCGTCGACGTAGGAGATCACCGCCGCGCCCTGGTTGTCGGTGCCGACCTGGAGGTAGTCACCGAGGCTGCGGTCGCCGCCGGTGGCGCACCCGATGCCGTTGGTGCAGATCTGGCCGTACTTGACCGGGTGCTCGGAGACGGTGGCCAGCTGGTAGGCGGGCGCGGTGTCGTGGGCGTCGATGCTCTGGCCCATCTGCACGGTCCATTCGGCGTGGAGGAGGTTGGCGGCGCCGTAGAGGGTGCAGGTGCCGGAGCCCGACGACAGGCAGGTGCCCGGCTCGCTGGTCTCGTCGGTGTGGTACCAGGCGACGTCGACGCGGCCGTCGTCGCCGGCGGTCAGCCAGGGGAAGGTGTTGGTGCCGGCGCTGGTGACCTTGGTGGGCGCCGACCAGGTGACGCTGCCGGGGGTGGTCGCCGGAGCGGTCGAGTGGACCACGTAGACCTGCTCGGGCGCGCTCAGGCCGCCGAGGTTGGCGTCGCCGGTGGTGTGGTCGAGCGGGCCGGCGGTGAAGGCCACGTAGAGGTAGCCGGCGGCGTCCCGGGCGACGCTGACGAAGTTCTCGCCGACCAGCTCCTCGGGGTTGCCGGCCGAGTCGGTGCAGCTGCTGTCGGGGCACAGCCCGGCGTTCAGGTTGGGGCTGGTCGTCCACGTCGCGGTGGCGGGGGTGCCGGGGGTGACGGTGCCCTCGGAGACGACCGCCTGGGTCTGGGCGGCGTTGTTGTGGGCGATGTAGACGGCGTCGGTCGACGCCCCGGGCACGACCACCTGGTCGCCGGAGATGCCCTCGTCGTCGGAGACGCAGTTGGTCGCGGCGCCGGGGCAGCTCGTCGGGTTGGCGTTCACGACGGGGGCGAAGGTGGTGCCGTCGGTCGACAGCGTCTCGACCAGCTGGTTGCCGCCGGAGGGCGACGTGTTCACCTGGTCGAAGTCCTCGTAGAGGCGCAGGCCGGAGCCGAGCGTGCCGGTGCCGCCGAACCACATGCGGTCGACGGGCGTGTTGGCGACGCCGGCGCAGTTGGTCGACCAGGTGGCGCCACCGTCGGAGCTCACGCTCTGGCTGATGTTGGTCAGCCCCTGGAGGTCGGAGAAGTACAGGTGGTTGCCGGGGTCGACGTAGAGGTCGGTGTCCCCGCCGCCGGCGCAGGTGGTCGGCTTGCCGGCGCCGACGTTGCCCGGCGTGAGGTGGTAGGAGTTGCCGGCGTCGGTGGACGCCCACACGAAGCTGTCGGTGGTGGAGAACCCGAACGGCACGCTGGTGTAGGTGGTGCCGTCGGGGGCGACCTTCACGTCCGGCTCGAACCCGGGGCGCTGCATGTCGACCGGCACCATGTGCGAGAACGCCAGCTGCGGCGCGGCCACCGCGGTGGCCGACGTGGCCGCCCCCGCCGCCGGGGTGAGGGCGGGCAGGGCGCCCAGCCCGCCCACCAGTGCGACCGCCGATCCGACGGCGAGGGAACGACGCCGGGCACGTGACCTGAGCATTGCGGGATGGTATGTCCGCATCCGGAGGTCAGCGCCAGTCCTCGCGGAGCTCGCGGCGTCAGTGCTGGTTGTGACCCTGGCGATCAGCGCGCTGTCCGGGCGGCGCTGCGAGCCGCCGGGTCCCCCGGCAGCGTCCACTCGAACACAGCACCTTCCCCTGCGTTGGCGTAGGCGACCGATGAGGAAGGGCCGGGGTCGGCGCACAGGCCCCCCGGGGTCAGGAAGCGGGTCGCCCACTCGAGGTCGGGCGGTGGCCAGGCGGGCTCCTCGAGGACCGCGACCGGGTCGGGTCCCCGCTCGTGGATGGCCAGGCGCACCGCCGGACGCCGCTGCCAGCCGTTGTCGACCCCCCGCAGGTAGTGGTCGAAGAAGGCGGCACGGGTCTCGGTGGCGTCGGCCCCGTAGTACTGCGACCACTTGCCGGAGCGGTGGGTGTAGAGCCACTTCTCCGTCGAGCCGGCGCGGCGGAACGCCTCGAACGACCCGCGGGCGTGCAGGTTGTGGTCGGAGAAGCTGCCGCACACCAACATCGGCACCGTGATGGCCGCCAGGTCGGGCGTCAGGTCCTCGTAGAACCGGTCGCGCTCAGGGTGGGCGACCAGCACCCGGCGCAGGTCCGGTGCCACCCGCGCCGTCCGGCGGGTCATGGTCGACCACAGCACGCTGAAGCCGTCCTCGCGCACGCCGCCGGGGTACACCCAGTCGCGGTAGAGGTCGCTCACCCCTTCCCACGGGCAGATGGCGGCGAGGTGCTCGGGGCCGAGGGCCGCCACCTTGTACTGGCTGATGGCCAGGTACGACACGCCGTCGAGACCGACCTTGCCGCTGCACCACGGCTGGGCCGCCGCCCACCCGATCAGCTCGGCGTAGTCGAGCGCCTCCTCGTCGGAGAGGAGGTGGCAGACGCCCTCGGAGGTGCCCCCGCCCCGGGCGTCTGCGTTGACCACGGCGTACCCGCAGGGCACCCAGACGGCCGGGTCGGGCGCCTCCCACCCCGTCCACGCGGAGATCGACAGCCGGTGCGGTTGGGGGAGGATGCGGAACTGCAGGTTGCGCCTCCTGCCCCGGTGGCCGTTGAGGGGGATGCGGTCCTTCCCGTACGGGTGGGCCGACATGATCACCGGCACCGGGCCGCCGCCGTTCGGGCGGAAGACGTTGACCCGGAGCGTCACCCCGTCGCGCAGCACGACCGGCACGTCGAACTCGGTGGTCACCCCCTCGACCGGCGGGGTGATGTCGACCAGCGGCCGCGCCACCCGCCACAGGCGCCGGAGTGCCCGGACCAGGTCGTCGACGCAGGTCACGGGCGGATCCTCGCAGACGTCGTCAGGCCCCGCCCGGAGCAGGGGAGAGACCTTCGGGTGCAGGGACGGCCGACGCGCATCACCGCCGCCGGGACGGGTCGGCGACGGGCGTGGCGCTCGCGGTCGGCCGCTCCGACGCGCCGGCGGCTGCAGGTGGCCCTCGCGGGGCTCTGGCTGCTCGATGCGGTCCTCGAGTGCCAACCGAGCTTCTTCCAGCCCGAATTCTTCGGCGGGATGCTCATGATGAACATGACCGCCCCGCCGGCGTGGCTCTGGAACCTGCTCACCGCCGTGGAGCCCGTCGTCGTGACCCATGCGGCGCCGGCGAACGCTGCGGCCGTGGCCGTGCAGTTCGCCATCGGGCTGGGCCTGCTCTGGCGGACGACGGTCCGTGCCGCCCTGGCGCTGTCGGTGCCCTGGGCGCTGACCGTGTGGCTCTTCGGGGAGATGGGCGGTGGCCTCTTCGTCGGCGGCGGCAGCGCGCTGACCGGCGCACCGGGCGCGGCGCTGCTGTACGCGATCGTCGCCGTGCTGCTGTGGCCCCGCCGGCCCGATGCCGGCACCGTCGTGGCCGACGGCGGCCTGCTGCCCCGCCCGGCGCCGCTGCTCGTCTGGGCGGCGGTGTGGGTGGGCACCGCCGCCCTCGAGGGCGGCTACCTCGACCGGTCACCCACCTTCGCGGCGCAGGCGATGGACAACGCCGCGGTCGCCGGGCCGGGGTGGCTGCACGCCGCCGGCCAGGCCGTCGGCGGCCTGGTCGGGACCCACGGGGCCCTGTTCGCCGCCGTCGCCGGCACGGTGCAGGCGGCCGTGGGTGTCGGCGTGCTGTTCCCCGGGGCGCGCCGAGCGGCGCTCGCCGCCGGTGCCGCCCTGGCACTGTTCTACGGGGCGGTCGGTCAGGCCTTCGGCGGCCTGTTCTCCAACGGCGTGCTGGGCATCCTGGGCAGCGGCGCCACCGACCCGGGGGCCGCGCCGATCACCGTCGTGCTCGCCCTCACCCTGTGGCCCCGTGTGCCGAGGCCTGCTCCCCGGAGGGACTCGTCTCCTCCTGGCTCCTGGGCCCACCGTTTCCGAGCCCGCGCCGCCCCTACGCCCAGCCCGTCGGGTGGGTGACCGGGCATATCGTCGTCAAGGCCGGAGCCCTCGGCGCCCACCCGACCCCTTTCCTCCCAGCGGTGGCGGATCACCGCGTCGAGCCACCCCCAGAGGTGCGAACCATGGCGAGCCCCATCCAGACCCTGCGCTCGGTCGTCCGCTTCGGCCGGATCGAGACCGACCCCGTCGAGCGCCGCCTCGGCCGCGCCGCCTCGGTGGAGGACCTCCGGCGCATCGCCAGGCGTCGCCTGCCCGGCGGGGTGTTCGACTACATCGACGGCGGCGCCGAGGACGAGCGGACGCTCTCCGACAACCAGGCGGCGTACGCCCGCACCTCGTTCGTCCCCCGCGTCCTGCGCGGGGTGGCCGACGTCGACGCGTCAGCCCGGGTGCTCGGCGGGCCGCTCGCCTACCCGCTGGTGCTGGCCCCCACCGGCTTCACCAGGATCGCCGACCCCGACGGTGAGCTGGCGGTGGCGCGCGCCGCCGAGCGGGCCGGCCTCCCCTACACCCTCTCGACCCTCTCGACCCGGTCGATCGAGGAGGTCCGGTCGGCCAGCGGCGGGAGGCTGTGGTTCCAGGTCTACGCGTGGCGCGACCGGGGGCTGGTCGAGGAGATGGTCGAGCGGGCTGCCGCCGCCCGCTACGAGGCGCTGGTGCTGACCGTCGACACCGCCGTGCTCGGCCGACGGGAGCGCGACGTGCGCCGGGGCTTCTCCCTGCCCCCGAGCATCGGGCCGCGGACGCTGCTCGACGGTGCGGTGCACCCGGCGTGGACGTGGTCGTTCGTGCGATCGGAGCCCATCCGCTTCGCCAACGTGGTCGGCCGCGACGTCGGCGACGGCGCCTCACCGGTCACCCTCTCGGACTACATCAACTCCCAGTTCGACCCCGGCCTGTCGTGGGCCGACGTCGAGTGGCTGCGGTCGGTGTGGCCGGGGGCCATCGTCATCAAGGGCATCCAGTCGGTCGACGACGCCAGGCTCGCCGCCGACGCAGGGGTCGAGGCCATCGCCCTGTCCAACCACGGCGGCCGGCAGCTCGACGGGGCCCCTGCGACGTTCGACCTGCTGGCGCCGGTCGTCGAGGCGGTCGGCGGGCGGATCGAGATCATCTGCGACGGCGGAATCCGTCGCGGCAGTGACATCGTCAAGGCGGTCGCCGCGGGCGCCACCGCCGCCATGGCCGGCCGGGCCTACCTCTACGCCCTCGGCGCGGCCGGCGAGCGCGGCGTCGACCGGGTGCTCGGCTGGTTCCACGCCGACATGCTCCGCACCATGGCGCTGCTCGGCTGCTCGACCGTCGCCGACCTGCACCCCGGTCTCCTCGAGCGGCCCGCCTCGTCGACGAGAGGCGATGCCTGACGGCGGTCAGCGGGAGTCCCACTTTTGGGTTTGCCCTCTGTCTGCAGGGCCTTCTGGCGGCGCGCTCGCCCGACTCCGTCGTCAGCGACAGCGCATGCTTGGCGAGCGAGCGCAGGCATCCGCGGTGCAGGCGGCTCCTGCGTCGATTCCGCCAGCAAGCCGCTGACCTGCAACTCTTCGGTGGAGACGATGGGACTCGAACCCACGACCCCCTTCTTGCAGATCACAGGGTGGATGGAATTGAACGATCCACGAGCGTCCAGACCCCTCCGCACGGGACGTTCGCGACGCTTGTGCACTCCCCCAGTCTCCCCCGGTGGCTACTGCGGTCACCACAGGACACCCGTCAGCTGCGGGCGTCAGGACCCAACACCGGCCAGTCCACGACGTCAAGCGCCTTGCCTGAAGCTGGCGGATACAATGCAAGTCATGGGCAAGCCGGTTTCGACTGCCACCGTGTCGCACCGGGGCCAGACCAACCTCCCCGCATCCTTGCGCCACCGGTGGGGCATCGACCACGGCGGCGAGGTCGCAATCGTGGATCTGGGGGACGCCGCGCTGATTCTGCCGGGGGGCGTCGAGATCGCCCGAGCCGAGCTCCGCCGGGTCCTGCTCTCAGGAGCATATGAGGCCGGCATCGAGTCGATCACCGACGTCGACCTTGCTGACCAATAGGACGCTCCTGATCGACGACCGCCTGCTGGTCGCCTACCTCGTCGGAGCACCTCTGGACCTCCCGGAGCACGACTCGCTCATCACGACCAGCTACTGGTATTACCGGGCCTGCCGGGCGGCGGTCAGCGGCGGAAGCGGCCAGTTGTCCGGACCGTTCCGTGCCTTGGACGCAACGCACCAAGGGGAAGCGATAGCGGCGATCCTGCGCCTACCGGACCACATCGGACTGCCGGATCCCCGGCTACTCGTCCCCGAGATGGTCGCGATCCACCGCCGACACCCGCAGCTCAACCTCCTCAACATCGAAGCAGCTGCTGCGGCCCGCCTCCTCGTTGGGCATGTCGCCCTGTCGTCGCCCGCAGCTGCCGGGGTCCTACCAGCCATCCTCGAGGCGGAACGCATCGACTGGGTCACGCTCCAGGCTCACTGACCTGAGGCGCAGCGAAGCGCTGTGTCAGGCCGGCTGCGAGACCGTGTCATCGCCGACGCCTTCTCCGAGATGGCCGCCCGCACAGTTGAGTCCCGGGGTGTGGTGTACGAGGGGGTGAGCCGGGGGGTGGTCCCCCACTGATGACAGCCATCGCGTCAACCTCGACACGCAGTTTCCACACAACGAGTTGAGGAGG
>DASTHS010000165.1:0-8866 GCA_035718085.1 Acidimicrobiales bacterium
CCGGCGACTCGGCGACGAGCCCCGCCAACGACGGCCTGACGGCCTGACGGCCTGAAGGCCTGACGGGCTGGCGGCCTGGCGGGCGTCAGCCCGCAGGCAGCACCTCGCACGCCTCGACGACGTCGGCGACGCCCTTCAGCGACAGCGGCGCACACCACGCACGGGGCCGGCGGCGGCCGCCAGGCGCGCCGTCACCAGCGCCTCGCCGCCGAGGTGCTGACGATGCGGCCGCCGTTGCGGTGCACCGCCCCGGTGGCGTGCCGCCGCTGCCCGGTCAGCAGGGCGAGGGCGGCGGCGTCGCCGTACTCGTCGGTGAAGGCGGTGACGCCCTCGAGGTCGGCGAAGACCACCGCCACCTCGGTCACCGTGCCGGCCCCCCGGGCCCGGCGGCGGGGCGCCCAGCGCGGCGAGCGCCTGCACCGCCCCCAGGCCGAAGCACCCCGAGGCGCGACGGCCGGCTCTCGACGGCGCGCTGCAGGAACCGCTCGAGCACCTCCATCGGCGGGGCGCCCGCGGGCAGCCGGCCCCCCGGGTCGTCGAGCCACTGCCGGTCGACGAGGCCCAGCTCGGCGGCGGCGGTGGCGGCCGCGGCGGGGTCGCAGCGGATCAGGTCGACGCCCTGCGCACCAGGCTCCGGCGCAGCGACGCGACCGCCTCGACGCCGACCTGCCGGGCGCGCTCGACGCCGCCGACCACGGCACCGAAGGTACCCGCGCTCGGCGCGGCTCCTGGGTCGGCGGGTGGCACACTGGGCGGCCGCATGGGCACCTTCCGGCTCGGTTCGCTCTCGACCACCCCGGTGGCCGACCACCCTGACCTGGTCGGGGCGCCGGCGCTTGCCGCCCTCGAGCGCCTCGGCTGGCTCGGGCAGGTGGGCGTCGTGGAGATCGACCCGGCCCTCTCCGACACCGCCGCCTCCCAGGATGCCTACGACCTGCCCCCCGAGGCGCTGGCCAACTGCGTGGTGGTCGCCGGCCGGCGGGAGGGCGTCGAGCGCATCGCCGCCTGCCTGGTCGCCTTCACCACCCGCGCCGACGTCAACGGCGCGGTGCGCCGCCGCCTCGACGTGCGCAAGGCGTCGTTCCTCCCGATGGAGCGGGCGGTCGACGAGACCGGCATGGAGTACGGGGGCATCACACCCATCGGGCTGCCCCCCGCCTGGCCGGTGCTGATCGACGCCGGCGTGGCCGCGACGGAGCTGGTGCTGATCGGGTCGGGGGTGCGCCGGTCGAAGCTCGTGCTCCCCGGCGCCCTGGTGGGCGGCCTGCCCGGCGCCGAGATCGTCGACGGGCTCGGCCTGCCGGTCGGCTGACGGAGCGGGCCGGGGTACGCCCCGCCGCTGGTGAGCAGACCGGACGGCACAGCCAGGGAACCTCGACCGGGCCGTCGCCAAGCTCGGCCTGGGGTCGCCCGCGGCGCTGGCCGGCCGGTCGGCCGCGCTCGCCACCTCCCGCCCGGCGCCGGTGTGGCCGCTCCGGCCACCGCCGGCCGGGGAAGTGCGGTCAGCCGGCCTGGTGGCGACGCCAGGCCAGCACGCCGGCCACACCGGCGGCGGCGCCGGCGGCGGCGGTGGCGACGACCGAGGGTGCCGGCCGGCCCGAAGCCGGCAGGTCATCGAGGGCGTGGAGGGCGTCGAGCGTGGCCTCCAGCCCCCCTGCTGGCGGGGTGACGGCGCAGGCGGCCAGGTGGTGCAGCTGGCGGCGGGCGCGGCGGTGGCGGCTCAGCTCGGCCTGGCAGCGCAGGCAGGTGCCCACGTGCCCGGTCACCACGTGGGGGGCGGGGTGGCCGTCGGCCAGCCACGGCGCCATGGTGGCGGTGAGCTCGCAGCGCAGCGGGCGCTCACGACGCACGGTCGACCCCGTCGGCTGGCTCCGGCGCTCCCCCGGCCGCGGTGCCCCCGAGCCGTTCGGTGGCGGCGGCCACCCACCCGTGGGCTGCGGCGGTGCCGCGCTCGGTCAGGTCGGCAACGAGGCGGCGGCGGGCCCGGTGCAGGCGCACCTTGGCGGCGGCCTCGGTGATGTTCAGTCGTTCGGCGATGGTGCGGTGCGGCAGGTCGTAGACCTCCCGGAGCACCAGCACCTGGCGCAGCCGCCACGGCAGGCGGGCCATCGCCTCGCCGAGCACCCGTCGGTCGAAGCCGGCCCCAACGGTGCGCTCGACGTCGGCGTCGGGGTGGTCGTCGCGCACGTCGGCGTCGACCGGCAGCGGGTCGGTGCGGGTGCGCGACCGGCGGGCCATCGCGCTCGACGCGCAGTTGGCGGTGATGCGGTAGAGCCAGGTCGAGAACTGGGCGTCGCCCCGGAACCGCCGCAGTGCCCGCCACGCCCGGAGGTAGGCGTCCTGGGTGACGTCGAGCGCATCGTGCTCGTTGCCGGTCAGGCGATGGGCGAGGGTGTAGGTCTCCGCGTACGTCGAGCGGACCAGCGCATCCATGGCGCTGCGGTCGCCGTCGCGGGCGGCCGCCACCACCTCCGGGTCGATCTTCACCGTGGGCCGTCGGCGCCGGCGGTTCGCATGTCCCCACCCTCGCACACCCGGCGCCGGAAGCGGTCGGCGGTGCGCGCCAGGCCCGTCGCTAGCGTGGGCGGGTGCCCGGCCACGTCGACAGCCACGTGCACCTGCTGCCCGAACGTCTCGGGGCCGCCATCCGCCGGTTCTTCGCCGAGGCCGGCATGCCCGAGCGCACCTACGCCTACCCCCTCGACCACGGGGTGGTGCTCGACGACATGGCCGTCGCTGGTGTCGACGAGGTGTGGACCCTCCCCTACGCCCGGCGCCCCGGCACCGCCGCCGGCCTCAACGCCGCCACCGCGACCATCGCCGCGGGGTGGGCCGGTCACCCGGTCACCGTGCGGCCGGGCGCCACCGTGCACCCCGGCGACGACGACCCTGCCGGCGTGGTGCGCGCCGCGGTGGAGGAGGGAGGCGCCCGCGTGCTCAAGCTGCACTGCTCGGTCGGCGACTACGCCCCCGACGACCGCCGCCTCGACGCGGTGTGGGCCTACGTGTCGGAGGTGCGCCTCCCGGTGGTGGTGCACGCCGGGCACGCCCCCAGCGGCCACACCGGCGCCGACGAGCTGGCTCCGGTGGGGGAGGTGGCCCGCCGGTGGCCCGACGCCCCGGTGATCATCGCCCACTGCGGCCACCGGGCGGCGTCGACCGCCCTGGCCATGCTCGCCGACCACCCGGCGCTGCACGCCGACCTGACCCCGGTGGTGACGGAGCTGGTCGCCCTCCCCGTCGCCGCAGCCCGGGCGGTGGCCGACCGGCTGCTGTTCGGCTCCGACGCCCCCAACACCGGCTTCCGGGTGGCGGCGGCCCTCGCGGCGGTCACCGCGACGTTCCCCGACCCCTCCGAGCGCGACGCAGTGCTGGGGGGCACCGCCCGCCGCCTCCAGGCGCAGCTACGGGCGTGACCGCCAGGGGGTGGCCAACCCGGCCCGCACCCGCGCCGTGACCCGCCGCTCGATCACGAACGCCAGGACGGGGAGCAGGCCGGCGCCCACCATGGCGGCCATCTGCAGCAGCGTGAACCGGGCGCGCCGCGCCAGGTCGAGGGCGGCGACCAGGTAGACGATGTAGAGCACCCCGTGCAGGGCGCCGACGACGTGCTCGAGGGCGGGGTGGCCGGCGATCTGCAGGGGGATGGCGACGAACACCAGCAGGGCGAGGCCGACGCCGACCACGTAGGCCATCAGCCGGTAGCGGGCCAGCGCACCCTCGAGCCCGAGGTCGGTGAGCGAGCTCACGGCCGGCCCTGCGGGTTGCGCCAGGTCTTGGCCTTGCCGTCGGCCGCCAGCGTCGCCAGGTACTCGTTGTAGCTGTCGAGCACGGCAGCCGCCTCCTCCACGGTCTGCACGGTGCCCTCCTCGACCTCGGTGGCGGCCTCGCTGCCCGGACCGGCCCTCAGGCCCGGGCCGGTGGAGGTGGTCAGCATCAGCCGCTCGGGCTCGGGGATCGGCATCGGGGTGGGTGGCCCGACCTCCCGGGCCCGCCGGGCCCGCTCCTCTTTGCGGGCGACCACGTCGGCGGGGTCCTCGTGGAGCAGCTGCCACCACCCGACCGTGGCGATGATGGCGAACACCGGCCACTCGAAGGTGTACGCCCACGACAGCGTGTTGCCGCCGGTCGCCCGCTCGAGCTGCCACCACCCGGCGATCAGGCACCCGGGCACGATGACCGCCAGCAGGGCGTGGAACGCCAGCGCCCGCCGTGACAGCCACCGCTGCGCCCAGGTCTGCTCCATCGACCCCGATGGTAGGGGGGCGTCGGCGCCTAGCCTCTTCGGCCATGGGGGCGACGCTGGTGCGCATCGACCACGTGCAGCTGGCCATGCCGGTCGGGGCAGAAGAAGCGGCCGAGGCGTTCTACGGCGGGCTGCTCGGCCTGCACGTCGTGGCCAAGCCCGAGCCGCTGGCGTCGCGGGGTGGGCGCTGGTTCAGCGCGGACCCCGCCGACCCGACGGCGGTGGCCCTGCACCTGGGCGCCGACCCCGACTTCCGGCCCGCCACCAAGGCCCACCCGGCGATCGTGGTCGTCGGCCTCGACGCCCTCGTCGGCCGGCTCGGCGACGCCGGGGTCGCCCTGCGCTGGGACGACGAGCTGCCGGGTGTGCGCCGCTGCCACGTGCTCGACCCGTGGGGCAACCGCATCGAGCTGATCGACGCCTGCCGCTAGCGCGGCGGTCCCGTCGGCCGGGGCGGGGCGGGCAACCGCAACAAGAAGCAGTGGGCGCCGTCCACCCCGCGGCGGTAGCCGGCGCTGCCGCCGCTCGCCTCGGCGAGGGTGCGCACCACCGCCAGGCCAAGGCCGCTGCCGGCCACCCGCCCACCGCCGGGGCCGCTGCCCCGCTGGAAGCGGCCGTAGAGCCGGGGCACCAGGTCGTCGGCGACGCCGTCGCCGGCGTCGCCGACGCGGATCTCGACCACGCCGCCCGGTGCGGGGCCGGGGCCGTCGACCACCTCGGCCTCGACGGTGACCGGCGGCCGGCCGTGCAGCCGGGCGTTGGTCAAGTGGTTGCCGAGCATCTGCGCCAGGCGGTCGGGGTCGGCCCACACGGCCAGCTCCGCCGGGCAGTCGACGCGCACGTCGTCGCGGGGCAGGCCCGAGTCGGTGGCGGCGGCGTCGATGGCCGGGCCGAGCGCCACGTCGCTCGGCCGCAGCGCGAGCGCACCGGACGCGCCGGCGGCGACGAGCAGGAGGTCACCGAGCAGCCGGTCGAGGCGGCCGGCCTGGCGGGCGATGGCGTCGAGGGCGGCGTCTTGCTGCTCGGCGCTGAGCACGTCGCGCCCGCGCAGAAGGGTGTCGGCGAAGCCCCGGATGGCCGTGACCGGGTTGCGCAGCTCGTGGGCGGCCAGCGCCAGCAGCTCGTCGTGTGCGCTGGTCCCCGCCACGTCACCCCCGCCTGCGCGCTGCGGCTCGGCGGAAGCCCTTCTTGCCGCCGGCGGCAAGAATAGCCCCGATGTCGTCCAGCCCCGGCCCCGGTGACCCCCCCGACGGGGCGGCATCCCCGAGCCCCCTCGAGCGCCTCCTCGAGCTGCTCGACCTCGAGGACGTCGAGGTCAACGTGTTCCGGGGCTTCTCGCCGCCGGAGACGAAGCTGCGGGTGTTCGGCGGGCAGGTGGCCGCCCAGGCGCTGGTGGCCGCCGTGCGCACCGTGGGCAGCGAGCACGGCGTGCACTCCCTGCACGCCTACTTCCTGCGAGCGGGCGACCCGGCGCGCCCCATCGTCTACGACGTCGACCGCATCCGCGACGGGCGCAGCTACGTGACGCGGCGGGTGGTCGGCATCCAGGGCGGTCGGGCCATCTTCAACCTGCAGGCCAGCTTCCACCGGCCGGAGCCGGCGGGCTACGAGCACCAGGTGCCGATGCCCGACGTCCCCGGCCCCGAGGCCGCGGCGCCGCGCGACGAGTCGCAGCTGCCGCCCGAGGCCCAGGTCGACTTCCTCCACTCGGTCCGGCCCATCGTGGCCCTCGAGCTGCCGGTCACCGACCCCTACCGCCGGAGGGTGTGGATGCGGGCCAACGGCACCATGGGCGACGACCCCGTGCTGCACACCTGTGTGTTCACCTACATGAGCGACCTCACGCTGCTGGGCGCCACCGTCGCCCCCCACCTGGCGGCGGGGGAGCGGCCGGCGATGATGGCCAGCCTCGACCACGCCATGTGGTTCCACCGCCCGTTCCGGGCCGACGAGTGGCTGCTCTACGACCAGCAGTCGGCGTCGGCGACAGGCGGCCGGGGCATGGCCCGCGGTCGGGTCTACACCCGCGACGGGGTGCTGGCCGCCTCGGTCGCCCAGGAAGGGGTCATCCGCCCGCCGCGCTGACGGGCGGTCGTGACGGGTCTGGTGACCGGCTGGGGGATGGGTAGGCGCCCATCGTGCACCTCGACGACCTGGTGGCCACCGACCGGCGCAGCTGGCTCGAGTGGGTGGCGTCGTCCCGGCTGGTGCGCTTCGGGCTGCGGGCCCGGCTGCTGGCCGCCGCCGGCTTCGCCGTCGACCCCACCGCCTTCGTCGGCTCCGGCCACGTCGTCCAGGGCGACGCGCTGTCGATCGGCCCGCGCAGCTTCGTCAACGACGGGTGCCTCTTCGACTGCACGGCGCCGATCACCGTCGGCGCCGACGTGCACCTGGCCCAGCGGGTGTGCCTGCTCACCTCGACCCACCGCATCGGCGGTCACGGCCGGCGCGGCGGCCGGCCCTACGCGGAGCCCATCACCATCGGCGACGGCGCCTGGATCGGCGCCGCCGCCCTGGTGCTGCCCGGCGTGACCGTGGGCGCCGGCGCCGTCGTCGCCGCCGGGGCGGTCGTCACCGCGGACGTGCCCGCCGACACCCTGGGCGCCGGCGTGCCGTGGCGGCCGGTGCGCGACCTGGCCGGGGGCCCGGCGATGGCCGGCGGCGGCGGCCAGGCCTAGCCTCCCAGGCATGCCTCCCGTCCCCACCATCGAGACGGATCGGTTGACCCTGCGGCCGTTCACGCCCGGCGACCTCGACGCCCTGGCGCCCCTCTTCGCCGAGGAGTCGTTCTGGCGCTACCCGCTCGGTCGCGGTCAGACCCGCCTGGAGACCGAGGAGTTCCTCGACCGCACCCTGGAGCGCTACGCCACCGACGGGTTCGGGGAGCACGCGGTCGTCGAGCGCTCGAGCGGCGCCCTCGCCGGCTACTGCGGCCTGGCGGTGCCCCACTTCCTCCCCGAGGTGCTGCCGGCGGTCGAGGTGGGCTGGCGGCTGGGCGCGGGTTTCCGCGGCAAGGGCTACGCCACCGAGGCCGGGGCCGCGACGGTGCGCTGGGGGTTCGCCGAGCGCGACCTCGACCGGATCGTGAGCATCTACGAGCCGGGCAACACCGACTCGGGTCGGGTCATGGAGAAGCTCGGCTTCACCCTCGACCGGGTGACGTCCCTGCCCAACAGGGAGTTGGAGGTGCACGTGCTGGTGCTGACCATCGGTCGGTGGGAGCAGCTGCTGGCCGGCGGAGCCTGGCCGGCGCCGGCGGGTGCCCACTGATGCGCGCCGTCGTGTGCCGCCGCCTCGGCGCACCCCCCGAGGTCGAGACCGTCGACGACCCGACGCCCGGACCGGGGCAGGTGCTGGTGGATGTCGACGCCGCCGGCGTCACCTACGTCGACGCCCTGCTGGTCGGCGGCCGCTACCAGTTCCCCGTGCCCACGCCGTTCGTGCCCGGCGGGGAGGTGGCCGGCCGGGTCGTCGCCGTCGGTGACGGCGTGTCGGGGCACCGCATCGGCGACGCCGTCGTGGCATCGACGACGGTCGGAGGGTTCGCGGAGCGCTGCGTGCTGGCGGCCGGCCAGGCCCGGCCTCTGCCCGCAGGCCTGCAGCCTGCCGTCGCCGCCACCGCCCTACAGGCCTACAGCACGGCCGTCTACGCCCTGGCCCATCGCGACCCGGTGGCGGCGGGCGAGCAGGTGCTGGTGCTCGGCGCCGGCGGCGGCGTCGGCCTGGCCATGATCGACGTCGCCGTCGCCCGCGGCGCCCGGGTCATCGCGGCGGCGTCGTCGGCCGAGAAGCGGGCCGCGGCGCTGGCCATGGGGGCCGCGGTCGCCGTCGACACCCTGGCCGACGACCTGAAGACCACCGTGCGGGAGCTGTCGGGGGGCGGCGTCGACGTGGTCGTCGACCCCGTCGGCGGCGACCTGGCCGAACCGGCCCTGCGCACCCTCGGCTTCGGCGGCCGCTACCTGGTGGTCGGCTTCGCCGGGGGGCCCATCCCCCGGATCCCGCTCAACCTCGTGCTGCTCAACAGCCGCACGGTCGTCGGCGTCGAGTATGGCGGGGCGCTCCCGAAGACGCCCGGCCTGGCCGCCGCGGTCACCGGCGAGGTGTTCGACGGCCTGACCGCCGGGCGGTTCCACCCCGTGCGCCCCACCGTGCGCCCGCTCGGCGACGCCGCCGCCGTGCTCGACGAACTGCTCGATCGGCGCGTGGTCGGCAAGATCGCCCTGGACCCCGGGAAATAACCGGGTGGCAGCGGAGGAAGTCGCCGGGGTGGCGGCGTACCTCTCGGCGGGGGACGGCCACCGGTGCCGCCTCGCAGGAGGAGACGTCATGGGCACGACCAGCGCCGACCGCACCGCCACCCGGGTGCTCAGCACCGCGATCGTCGGGGTGCTCGGCGCCGGTGTCATCGGTGCGCTGGTGCTCGACACGGCCTCCCAGGCCCCCCTTCCGGCGGCCGTCGCCAGCGGACCGGCGCCGACCGGCGCCACGGCGCTGGTGCCGATCGTGCACGTGCCCGGGGACCCCGTGGCGGCATGGTCACCGGTGATCGCGCCCGGCCTCGACGCCGTCGCTGCCGACGCGGCGGGTGGGGCGTCGGGGGTGGCGCCGGCCGCCGCC
>DASTHS010000166.1:0-11883 GCA_035718085.1 Acidimicrobiales bacterium
ACCCGCGGGTGCCGCGGCGGGCGGCGGGGCCCAGCCGGGCGGCGGCGACCAGGCGGGGCCGGTGGGCGGCGCCCAGGCTCCGGCGGGCGGCGGCGACCACTGCGGGCCGGGCGGGCCACCCCACGCCCCGGCGGGGGCGGCGACCGGCGCACCCAGGGCGCCCCCGGCCGCGGAGGCAGCCGGCGGCGAGGCGGCAGGTGGCGGGGCTGGCGACGGAGCGGCAGGCGACGGCACCGACGAGCCGGCCGGCGGCGGGCCCCATCCCGACGGTGCGCCGGGCGGCGCGAGGGGCGGGGCGGGCACGGGGCGGCGTGCTGCGGCGGCGATCTTCGGGCGGTCGACGACGAGCCCGGCGGCCTCTTGGACCAGCCGGCCCCGCCGGGTGGGTGACCCGACCGGGTGGAGCGCCTGCTCGTCGGCCGGGCGCTCCGGGCGCGCCAGGCTGGCCCGGCACCGGGCACAGCTGGTGGCCCCCTCGGCCTGGACGGTGCCGCAGCGCGGGCAGAACATCCACCTCAGGCTACCTGGCCACCGGGCCTGCGCCAGCTCAGGGCGCCTCGGGGCGCAGCCGGGCCGCCGCCCCGAAGATCCGGTCGAGCAGCTCGCGCAGCATCCGGCCCGTCGCCCCCCACACCGTGTCGCCCACCAGCTCGAAGAACGTGACCGGGTGCACCCCCCCGTCGGGGCGGGGCCACAGCTCCTCCCGGTGCACGCCAGGGGCCCACAGCTCGGCCAGCGGGACGGTGAGGATGGCGTCGACCTCGTCGGCGTTGGCCCGCAGCGAGGGGCGCCCGGGAAGGGCGGCGACGAACGGGGTGATGCCGGCGCGGCTGGTGACGGTGGCCAGCGGCGAGAGGGTGCCGATCACCTCGACCAGCGCGGGGTCGAGGCCGGTCTCCTCCTCGGCCTCGCGGAGGGCGGCGTCGACGGCGGCTTCACCCGGTTCCAGCCGGCCGCCCGGGAACGAGATCTCGCCGGTGTGGGTGCGCAGGCGCGACGAGCGCCGGGTGAGCAGCACGTGCGCCTGCGCCAGCCCGTCGCGCTCCTCGTCGAAGACGGCGCAGAGCACGGCTGCGGGTCGGGGCGACGCCGAGGGGAGCTCGGCGGGCAGCGCCTCGTTGGGCCGCTCCGGCGGAGGCGCCCCCATGGCGGCACGCACGAGAGCCACGTCGACGGCGGTGGGCAGCACCGCGGCGGAGCCGGCCCAGTCGGGCCCGGGGCCGGGGCGGGCGCCGGCGGGGCGGGGGATGCGCTGGGGGCCACCCCGTCCGGCGGGGAGCTCGGGCCGCCAGTGACCGCTCGGCGGGTGGTGGGGAGCGGTCAGACGACCGGGGTCCACGACCCGGTGTCGACGGGCTGGTCGTCGACCGCCGCCGCCGGGGCGTCGCCCTCGGCGACGAGGCGCTCGAGGAGGATGCGCAGGCCGCCGGTCTTGAGGGTGCTCATGGTGCGGCCGGGCAGGGCTTCGCCGCGCTCCCACGCCATCCAGGCCTCGAGCAGCTTTGCGGGGGCGGCCGGCGGGTGCTCCATGACCTTCATCGTACGGGAAGGGCGCGCCTGGCGATCTCGGCCGCCACCGGGGTCACGGCCACGGCGACCAAGGGCGGCACGGCGCACGCGGCGAAGCCGGCGCCGTAGCCGGCAGCGGCGACGAGGGCGCCCAGGGCGGGCGGCGTCAACGACGCCACGATGTTCTGGCCGGTGTTCTGCGCGCCCAGCGCCCGGCCCGCCCACGCCGGCCCGGCCAGCTCGGCGACCGACGTGAACGCCAGCCCGTTGTCGGCGACGGTGATGACCGCGGCGGCGCCGAGGGCGACGACGGCGAGGGCGGAGCCGGTGGCCGCGCCGAGCGCCGCCAGGCCCATCACCACCGCGGCGGCCACCGCCACCCGCCGCATCGGCGCCAGGCGGCTGCCCACCCGGTCGGACCACCAGCCCGTCGCCAGCCGGCCGGCCGCGCCGGCGAGCTGGAACGCGAACAGCAGGCGCCCGGCGGCCGTCGCCGACCAGTGGCGCGCCCCGACGAGGTACTCGAGGGAGAAGGCCGACACGGCGAACTGCGGCACCACCAGCAGCGCGCTGGCGGCGTGCAGCCGCCACAGCGCCGGGCCCCGGTAGGGCGACGGCTCGACGCCGGCGTCGCGCTGCAGCGTGCGGGGCGGGTCGGCGGCGCCGGCCGCCACCGCCACGGCCACCACCGCGCAGAGGGCGGCGAGCACGACCAGGGCGGTGCCGACCCCCGCCGACGCCGCCACCGGGGGCAGCACCAGGGCGGCCACGGCGACCCCCAGCGGCTGTGCCGTCTGGCGGGCGCCCATGGCCGCTCCCCTGCGCTCGGGCGGGAACCAGCCGAGCACCAAGCGGCCGCTGGCGGCGTTGACCGACGCCCCGAAGGCCCCGGCCGCCCCGAGCAGCACCGCCCGGGGGACGATGCCGGCGACGGTGGCGGACGCAGCGAGGCAACCAGCGGCACCGGCGAGACCGGCCACCATGACCAGCCGCTCGCCGCGGCGGTCGGCCAGGGCCCCCCACGCGATGAGCGTCAGCAGCACCCCGACGGTCGGCGCGGCCACGAGCTCGCCGGCAGCGGCGAGCGACAGGTGCTCACTGCGCCGCAGCGCCGGCACCAGCATGGGGATCCCGTAGATGAAGGCGCTGGCCGCCGTCTGCGCAGCGATGCCGAGCGTCAGCACCACCCAGCGGCGCGCCCCGGGCGACCCGGCGGCGACCACCGCCGCAGGGTACCGAGCCGCGGGCGGCGCCCGTCCGTGCCAGCCGACGGGCTCAAGGCGGGGACGCCGGCAGCCGATCGTGCCTCCGAGCGTTCAGGAGGCGGGAGACGACCATGGCCAAGGCACCTACCACCCGGCGGCGCGCCCTCGCGTCGCTCACGGCGGCCGCGGCGGCGGTGGGCGGCACAGCCGTCGCCGCTGCCGCCCCCGGCGCCCACCGCGCCGCGGCGGCCACCGCACCGGTCGCCGTGCGGGTGGCGGGCACCGGCCTCGTCGACGGCTCCGGCGCCCCGCTCGTGCTCCGAGGCGTCGACCGGTCGGGCATGGAGTACGCCTGCGTGCAGGGGTGGGGCATGGCCGACGGGCCGATGGACCAGGCGTCGGTCGACGCCATGGCCGCCTGGCACGTCAACGCCGTGCGGGTGCCGCTCAACGAGGACTGCTGGCTCGGGATCAACGGCGTGCCCGCGGCCTACAGCGGCGCCAACTACCAGGCGGCGGTGCAGGCGTACGTGAGCGAGCTGCACGCCGACGGCATGGTGGCGATCCTCGACCTGCACTGGAGCGCGCCGGGCACGCAGCTGGCCACCGGCCAGCAGGTGATGGCCGACGCCGATCACTCCCCCGCGTTCTGGTCGTCGGTGGCCACGGCGTTCAAGGCGGACCCAGGCGTCATGTTCGACCTCTACAACGAGCCGCACGGCATCAGCTGGTCGTGCTGGGCCGATGGGTGCACGACCCCCGGGTGGCAGACCGCGGGCATGACCCAGCTGCTCTCGGCGGTGCGATCCACCGGCGCCACCCAGCCGGTGCTGGTCGCCCCACTGGGGTGGGCTGGCGCCACGGGCGGGCCGGCCGAGTACGGCACCGACCCCAACAGCGGCTGGCTCGAGTGGCGCCCCGTCGACCCCGCCGGCCAGGAGGTCGCCTCGCTGCACCTCTACTCGTTCTCCGGGTGCAACACCACCGCCTGCTGGGACCAGCAGGTGGCCCCGGTCGCTGCGGTGGTGCCCGTGGTGACCGGCGAGTTCGGCGAGACCGACTGCGCCACGGCCTTCGACACCTCGCTCATGGGCTGGGACGACGCCCACGGGGCGTCGTACCTGGCGTGGGCATGGAACCAGTCGTCCGACACCTGCGGCGACGCGGGGCCGAGCGTCGTCACCGACTACGCCGGCGACCCGACCACCTCGGGGGCGGCGGTGCAGTCGCACTACCTGGCTACGTCCTCGAGCCCGTCGACCAGCACCACGACCGCAGCGATGGCGACGACGACCACCACGCAGCAGGCGACGACGACCACGACGGCGTCGACGACCACCACGACGGTCGCCAGCAAGAACAACAAGCACACCAAGCACTGACGTGAAGGAGCCCGGGCCGACCGGCCCGGGCTCCCTCGACTTCCTCCAGCTGGTGGCCGGGAAGGTGCTGGGCTTAGAAGCCCATGCCCCCCATGCCACCCATGCCACCGCCGGCACCGGCGCCGGCGGGCGCCGCACCGGGCTTCTCGGGCTTGTCGGCCACGAGCGCCTCGGTGGTGAGCAGCAGGCCGGCGATCGACGCCGCGTTCTGCAGGGCGGACCGGGTCACCTTGGCGGGGTCGATGACCCCGGACTTGACCAGGTCGACGTACTCGCCGGTGGCGGCGTTGAGCCCGGTGCTGCCGCTCTCGGCCTCGACCCGCTGGATCACGACCGAGCCCTCGAGGCCGGCGTTGAACGCGATCCACTTGAGGGGCTCCTCGACGGCCCGGAACACGATCCGGGCGCCGGTGGCCTCGTCGCCGGTGAGGCTGTCGGCCAGCTCCCGGATGGCGGCACGGCTGCGCAGCAGGGCGGTGCCACCGCCGGGCACGATGCCCTCCTCGATCGCCGCCCGGGTCGCCGACAGGGCGTCCTCGATGCGGTGCTTCTTCTCCTTCAGCTCGACCTCGGTGGCCGCGCCGACCTTCACCACGGCGACGCCGCCGGAGAGCTTCGCCAGCCGCTCCTGCAGCTTCTCGCGGTCCCAGTCGGAGTCGGTCTCGTCGATCTCGCGCTTGATCTGGGCGATGCGGCCCTTCACGTCACCCTCGTCGCCGGCGCCCTCGATGATCGTCGTGTTGTCCTTGTCGACGACCACCTTGCGGGCCCGGCCCAGCAGGTCGAGGGTGGTGTTCTCGAGCTTGAGCCCGAGCTCCTCGGAGATGACCTGGCCGCCGGTCAGCACGGCGATGTCGCCGAGCATGGCCTTGCGCCGCTCACCGAAGCCGGGGGCCTTGACCGCGACCGAGGTGAACAGGCCGCGGATCTTGTTGACCACCAGGGTGGCGAGGGCCTCGCCCTCGACGTCCTCGGCGATGATCAGCAGCGGCTTGCTCGACTGCATGACCCGCTCCAGCACCGGCACGAGGTCGTGCACGGCGCTGACCTTGGAGTTGGCGATCAGGATGTACGGCTCGTCGAGGACGGCCTCCTGGCGCTCGGGGTCGGTCACGAAGTACGGCGACAGGTAGCCCTTGTCGAACTGCATGCCCTCGGTGAAGTCCAGCTCGAGGCCGAAGGTGTTCGACTCCTCGACGGTGACCACACCGTCCTTGCCGACCTTGTCGATGGCGTCGGCGATGACCTCGCCGACCGCGGTGTCGGCGGCGGAGATCGAGGCGACCTGGGCGATCTCGCTCTTGTCGTCGATCTCCTTGGCCTGGGCCTTGATGCTCTCGACGGCGGCGGCGACGGCCTTGTCGATGCCCCGCTTGAGGAAGGTGGGGCTGGCGCCGGCGGCCACGTTGCGCAGGCCTTCGCGGACGAGGGCCTGGGCCAGCACGGTGGCGGTGGTGGTGCCGTCACCGGCGACGTCGTTGGTCTTGGTGGCGACCTCCTTCACCAGCTGGGCGCCCATGTTCTCGAACGCGTCTTCCAGCTCGACCTCACGGGCGATGGTCACGCCGTCGTTGGTGATGGTCGGGGCACCGAACTTCTTGTCGATGACCACGTTGCGGCCCTTGGGCCCGAGGGTCACCTTGACGGCGTCGGCCAGCTTGTTGACGCCGGCCTCGAGGCCGCGGCGGGCCTGCTCGTCGAACTTGAGGATCTTGGGCACTACTTGCCCACCTTCGCCAGCACGTCGCGGCTGGTGAGGATCAGGAGGTCCTCACCCTCCACGGTGATCTCCGTGCCGCCGTACTTCGAGTAGACGACCTTGTCGCCGACGGCGATGTCGAGGGGGATCAGCTCACCGGTGCTCTCGGCTCGACGGCCGGGGCCGACGGCGAGCACCTCCCCCTGCTGGGGCTTCTCCTTGGCGGTGTCGGGGATGACGAGACCTGAGGCCGTCTTCTCCTCGGCCTCGCTCGGGCGGACGACGATTCGGTCATCGAGCGGCTGCAGAGCCATGTGCGCCTCCATTGGCAGTTAGCACTCGCGGTATGCGAGTGCTAACGATACCGGCCCGGGGGACGGTGCGGCAACACCTTCGGTCCGCTCACACGAACGTCAGCCGCAGGCGGGGGTCGGCGGCGGCGCCGAGGGGGGTCGGGCCGTCGACGCGAAGGCGGTGCCAGGCGGTGGCGCCGACCATCGCCGCGTTGTCGGTGCACATGGCCCGGCTGGGGATGAACGCGGCCCGCCCGTCGGCCTCGGCGGCCTCGGTGATGCGCGCCCGCAGGGCGGAGTTGGCCGCCACCCCCCCGCCGATGGCGATGGCCCGGGCGCCGACCTCGGCGGCGGCGGCGCGGGTCTTCTCGACGAGGATGTCGACCACCGCCTCCTGGAAGCTGGCGGCGATGTCGGCGACGGGGGTGTCGGGGTGGGCCTGCACGTAGCGCACCACCGAGGTCTTCAGCCCGGAGAACGAGAAGTCGTGGCCCTGGCCGCGCAGCCCGCGGGGGAAGGCGACGGCACGGGGGTCGCCCTCGGCGGCCAGCCGGTCGATCACCGGGCCGCCGGGGTAGCCGAGCCCGAGGTAGCGGGCCACCTTGTCGTAGGCCTCACCGGCGGCGTCGTCGATGGTCTGGCCGAGCAGCGAGTAGGCGCCGTCGCGGCGCATGAGCACCAACATGGTGTGGCCGCCCGACACGAGCAGCACGACCGCCGGCAGGGCCAGGTCGGGGTCCTCGAGGAAGGCGGCGTGGAGGTGCCCCTCCATGTGGTTCACCCCCACGAACGGCGCGCCCCAGGCCAGGGCGTAGGCCTTGGCCGCGCTGACCCCCACCAGCAACGAGCCGATGAGGCCCGGGCCGATGGTGGCGGCGACGGCGTCCACGTCGCCGGGGGCGGTGTCGGCCCGGGCGAGGGCCTCTTCGACCACAGGGGTGATGGCCTCGACGTGGGCACGCCCGGCGACCTCGGGCACGACCCCACCGAAGCGGGCGTGCAGGTCGATCTGGCTGGACACGACCGACGACCGCACCAGCCGGCCGTCGTCGACCACGGCGGCGGCCGTCTCGTCGCAGGAGGTCTCGATGGCGAGGATGCGCACGGTCGCCCAGTCAACCCGCGTGCGCCGGGCAGGCGTCAGCGGGCGCCTTCGTCGACCACCGTGCGGCCGGGGATGCCGGCCTCGATGGCCTCGAGGCGCTCGAGGTAGTCGGGCGTGTCGACCGCGTAGGCCCACATGATCAGCGCGTCTTCCCCGCTCTCGGCGTAGTAGCCGCGGCGCACCCCGGCCTCCTCGAACCCGAAGCGGCGGTACATGGCCTGGGCGGGCCCGTTCGACACCCGCACCTCGAGGGTCACGTCGTGCACCCCCCGGTCGCGGCTGACCCGCAGCAGGTGGGCCAGCAGGCGGCTGCCGATCTTGTGGCGCTGCCAGGCGGGGTCGACGGCGATGGTCGTCACGTGCGACTCGGGGCCGGCGAGCATCAGGCCGGCGTAGCCGACCACGGCACCGCCGACGCGCGCCGCCAGGTAGGCCCGGGAGGTGCGCAGGTTGAGCTCGCTCATGAACAGCGACAGCGTCCAGGGGTGCGGGTACACCTGCGCCTCGATGCGCATCACCGACCGCAGGTGCCGGCGGCGCAGGGGCACGAGGTGCACCTCCACCGCGCCGGGCTCGGCGTCGGGTGACGGCCCGACCGGCCCGGGGTCAGCCACGCGCCGGGGCCTGCTGCCACCCGATGCGCACGTCGGCATCGCGGAGGTAGACGGGGGCCAGGGCGCCGGCGTCGCCGGCCTGCCCGGCGCGCCCGACGGCGAGGTCGGCGAGCACGACGGCCGACGGGTGGGCCCAGGCGGCACCGGCCACCTCGGTGCCGGCGGCGTGGAGCACGGCGGCGTAGCGGCGGGCGCCGTCACCGACGGCGAGCACCCCGGCGGGACCGTCGCGCAGCGCGGCGGCCAGCTCGTCGGGGGTGGCCACCACCGGGGCGGCGGGCGGCCGGCCCGGCAGCGTCAGCGACCAGGCGACGTCGCCCCGGCGGATGTCGACCACGGCGGCCACGGGACGGCCGGCGGCGGTGTCGGCCGCGGCGGGGTGGGCGGCGGTGAGCAGCTCGGTGCTGGTCACGCCGAGGGCCGGCCGCCCCAGGCCGTGGGCCAGGGCGGCGACGGTGGCCAGCCCGACCCGCAGGCCGGTGAACAGCCCTGGGCCGACGTCGACGGCGAAGAGGCCGACGTCGCGCAGGGTGACACCGGCCAGGCGGCACACCTCCTCGACGGCCGGTGCCAGCACCTCGCCGTGGCGGCGGCCCTCGACCACCTGCAGGGCGGCCAGGGGCCCGTCGGGACCGGCCAGGGCGACACCCACCTGGGGGGTGGCCGTGTCGACGGCCAGCACCAACGGCGGCGGCACCGGGCCGCTCACCTCGCCACCGCCGCGGTCAGGGCGGCGGCCACGTCGGGCCACCGGTCGGCCCAGGCCGGGCCGGTGGCCGAGACGGTGAGGCGCCGGTCGTCGCTGCCGGCGCCGTGGTCGATGACGATGCGCAGGGCGTCGGGGGCCAGGGCGGGGGCGGCCCGCTCGCCCCACTCGACCACCGCGAACGCGCCCTCCTCGAGCAGCTCGGGGAGGCCGAGCTCGACGACCTCCCGGAGCTGCTCGAGGCGGTAGACGTCCGCGTGGAGCAGGTCGGGGCCGATGGCGGTGGCGTAGGGGCGCACCAGGGTGAAGGTGGGGCTGGTCACGACCTCGTCGACCCCGGCGGCGCGGGCCAGGCCCTGGGTGAAGGCGGTCTTGCCGGCGCCGAGCTGGCCACCGAGCAGGACGACGTCACCCGCCCGGAGGAAGGGCACGAGCGCGGCCGCCACCGCCCGGGTGTCGCCGACCGACGCGCTGAGCAGTTCGATGCCGCCGTCGGGGTGCGCGCCGGAGGTCACGCCGCCAGCAGCTCTTTCGCCCGGACGAAGTCGGCCCGCATCTGCGCCAGCACGCCCGCCCCCCCGCGCAGGGCGGCGGCGGGGTGGAACGTCGGCAGCACCACCGTGCCCTCGGGGCCCCACGGGTGGGGGGTGCCCCGCAGCTTGGTGACGCCGAGGGTGGTGCCGAGCAGCGTGCGGGTCGAGAAGTTGCCGAGGGTGAGCACCACCCGCGGGCGCACCACCGCCACCTGCCCGGCGAGGTACGGGCGGCAGGCGGCGATCTCGTCGGGCAGGGGGTCGCGGTTGCCGGGCGGGCGGCACTTGACGACGTTGGCCACGTAGACCTGGTCGCGGCGCAGGCCGGCCTCCTCGGCCAGCAGCCGGTCGAGCAGCTGGCCGGAGCGGCCCACGAACGGCACCCCCTGGAGGTCTTCGTCGCGACCCGGCCCCTCGCCCACCACCATCAGGTCGGCCTGCGGATCACCGCTGGCGAAGACCACCGTGGTGCGGGTCGCGGCCAGCGCGCAGCGGGTGCAGCCGGCCGCCTCGGCGGCCAGGCCGGCGAGGGCGGCGAGGTCGCCGGGCGCGGGCAGCACGGGCGGATCGTACCGGCACCCGCCCGAAGCCGGCCGCCCCCGGTACCGTTCGGGCCGTGGCCGCCCCTGGACCGCTCGCCCTCGTCGGCTCGGGCGAGTACCTGCCGGAGATGGGCGAGGTCGAGGGGGCGCTGCTCAGCGCCGGGGCGGCGGCCGTGGCCGCCCCCGGGCCTCACCCCCGCTACGTGCAGCTGGCCACGGCGGCGGTGCCCGACGGGCCCGCCGTGGTGGCCCGCTGGCACGCCCTCGGCGCGGAGGCCGCCGCCCGCCTCGGCGCGCAGCAGGTGGTGCTCGACGTCGCCGACGCCGCCGGGGCCAACGACCCGGCCGTCGCCGCGCTGGTCGAGGGGGCGGCGCTGGTCTACCTCTCGGGCGGCAAGCCGTCGTTCCTGGCCGAGGTGCTGCGCGACAGCCTGGTGTGGGCGGCGATCGTCGATGCCTGGCGGGCCGGCGCCGCCCTGGCCGGCTGCAGCGCCGGTGCCATGGTGATGGCCGCCCACGTGCCCTCGTTCCGCCACCCCCGTGGGGGCGCCGGCACGCCGGGGCTCGCCCTGCTCCCCCACCTGCGGGTGCTGCCGCACTTCGACGCCTTCTTGGGGCGCATGCCGGCCGCGGCCCAGCGGGCCCTCGCCTCGGGGGACGCGCCCGGGGTCAGCGTCGTCGGGGTCGACGAGCTCACGGCGATCGTCGGCGGCCCCGACCGCTGGGAGGTGCGGGGGCGCGGCTCGGCGTGGGTGCTCAACGCCGACGGCGGCCGCCACCAGGTGCCCGCCGGCGGGGTGCTCGACACGCCGCTGGCCGGCTGAGGCGCAGCGACTGGTCGGCCTGCGCTCGGCAGCTCAGCTGCGGACGGCGGCGCGGACGGCGGCCTCGACGACCCGGGTGGTCACGATGCGCAGCCGGTTGACATCTGCGCTCAGCGTGCCGGTGGCGGCCGCCACGAAGGCGTCGCCGTCGAACGCCGTGTGCACCGGCTCCACCGCCCGGGCCAGGCCGTCGTGGGCGGCCCGGGCCAGCAGAGCGCAGTCGAGCTTGGAGATCGCCGCGTCGGTGAGCACCACGCCGACGGTGGTGTTCTCCCCCGCACCGGCGATGGCGGCCTCGGGCCCGTCCGGTGGCATGCCGGGGTCACCGGCGACCGGGTCGCGGATGGCGCCGAGGGCGTTGCAGGCGACCAGGCAGGCAACGGTCACCCCGGCGTCGACCAGCGAAGCCGCCCCCAGGCCGGCCGGGGTCGGCGGCTCACCGCGCCACTTGGCCACCGTCGCACCCGTGCCGGCGCCCACCGCCCCGGTGGCCGGCCACCCCTCGACGGCGGCCCCGGCGGCCATGGCGCCGGCGGCGGCGGTCGGCCGGGCGGCGGGGTCGCCGACGAGCAGGTCGAAGATCACCATGCCGACGACGATCGGCACCGGCCCCGCCGAGGTCGGCCAGCCCCGCCCCTCGGCCGCCAGGTGGGTGACCACCCCGTCACAGGCCGCCAGGCCGAAGGCCGACCCGCCGCTGAGCACCACGGCGTCGACCCGGTCGACGGTGGCGTGGGGGTCGAGCAGCGCCCACTCCCGTGTGCCCGGCGCGCCACCCCGCACCTCGCCCGAGGCGGTGCTGCCGGGCGGCAGCACGACGGCGGTGACCCCGGTGCGCCCGACCGGGTCGCTCCAGTGGCCGATGCGCACCCCGCCCGGCCAGGCGCGCTCGCCGACGCCGGTCACGGGGCGGGAGCCGTGCGCACCTCGGGGGCGCCGCCCGGCGCCCCGCCCGGCGGGGTGGCCGCCGCCCGCTCGGCCAGGGCCAGCAGCGCCGTGTCGAGCTCGTGGGGACGCTCCAGCATGACCATGTGGCCGCAGCCCTCGAGCACCAGCAGCTGGGCGCCCCCGATCGACTCGGCCAGGGCCTGACCGTGGCGCACCGGGGTGGCCACGTCACGGGTGCCGACCACCACGGTGGCGGGCAGGTGCACGTCGCGCAGGGCGGCGGTGTCGTCGAAGCGGAGGATCTCGAGCAGCAGCTCGCCGGTGGTGGCGGCCCGCACGTCGCCGACCACCTGCTGGGTCAGGGCGACCTCGGCGGGGTCGGGGTCGGCGCCGAAGTTGAGCCGGGAGAGCACGTAGGCCACGTCGGAGGCCGGCAGGCTCGGCCCCGGCAGGCGGCGGGTCAGCCACGCGCCCCGGCTGAGCACCGGCTGCATGCTGCGGGCGACCACCCGGGCGCCGGGGAACCCCGACCCGCTGACCGGGCTGGCGCTGGTGGCCACCAGGCCGAGGCCGGCGACCCGAC